>JAIFKX010000173.1 GCA_020049335.1 Paludibacter sp.
TACGAAAAACGAAATGTAACCGGAGCTTATAATTTAGAAGAGTTTTTGAATATTATACGGGAGATACCAAACATGCAAAAAAAAGAAAGACAGAACACGAAGTGACATTTGCTACAAGACAATTTGACAAGTAACTTGACAATCATTAAAAAGAAAAGAAGTACGACTGAATCTAAAAATACATATTCAACTAGTTAAACTTTTCGTATCTTTGTAAAAACAAATATCAGAGATATGAAATGGTTTGGTTACATAAGTTTTTTTGCATTTTTGTTATTGGCTACTACTGATTGCCGACAAGAAAGAAATAATGCCGACACTGCAAAATTAGCACAATTTGACAGCCTCTTATCTGTACAACCCGAAGCTGCGCTTGATAGTTTGGAACTAATAGAAACTGACAATTTAAACAAATACAACAAAGCTTATCACCAGCTACTTGAGGTTATAGCCAAAGACAAAACTTATTTTAATTTTACTTCCGACAGCCTTATCAATTCAACTGTTGATTTGCTATCTGCTTTTCGTTCCAAGAACCCCGATTATTACGCTCGATCATTAATGTATCAAGGAATTGTGCGTTATCGGATGCACATTACCGACAGTGCTGCTTACCAACCATTAAAAGAAGCGGCACAAATTTTTCACTCACTTTTGCCACCCGACCTCATAAACCAGTATTTGTGTTTGTATTATATTGGAGAGATACATGATAAAAACAATAATATAGATGTATCAAAAGGTTACTATAGAAAGGCTGCCCAGATATCCAAACAACTTGGAGATACAAGCTATCTTTTTTCCTCTTATATGAATCTATTCTGGAACAGCGTAAAAAAAACGGATTACTTACTTGCCAACTTATATTTGGACACGCTCTCTCATTTCTTACTTAAAAATGAGAAATTCACAATCAGTTATAAGAATATGCAATCGGTTTACTTTGAGAGTTTAGGACATTATAAAAAGGCCATTGAGCTTGAAAAGGAAATACTGCAAATAAAGAAAAAGCCGGAATATCAAAATACGCTGATTGCGAACTTCTATAATATATCCAAGGCATATAGCAACCTAAACCAAACCGATAGTGCATTAAAATATGCACAACTTTCCGTAAAAGCTATACAAGATACAAGTCACCAACTTAATCACCTTTACTATCTCAATTTAGCTAAGAGCGCCGAAAAGTCCGGAAATTCGAAACTCAGCATATATGGATACAAAAAGACACACGAACTGATGAGCAGTAATGTAAATAAAAATCTGGACACCAAAATTCTTGAACTTGAAAAGAAATACGACCTTACAGAAGTGGAAAACAATGCACTTCAATTAAAAAATAGGGCAATCATTCTAGCCGGTATTGTGCTACTTATGCTTTCTGCTATCATTATACTGCTACAGCATACCATCAGGCAAAAGCAAATAAAAATACTGACAGAGGAGCGCAATAGAGCGTTGGAAAATGAAAAACTATTGCTTTACGAAAAACAACAAACCCTAACTGATGAGAATAGCAGAAACGAACTAGAATTGGTAAAAAAGAAAATTATCCTTTCATTTTTCCAACAAATATCCGTACAGAATCTTGAGATAAAAAAACTCTTATTTGATTTGAAAATCAACACATATATTACAAAAAACAAAACGATTTACAATAAGATATCGGATGAATACGATAATTACAACAAAAAAAGCAAGATTACAGAAACGGTAACATTTGACAATGATACATTTACAAAATTAACCGGCATATCGGTTGAAGAAGCCGGAAAGCTAAATAAAAGCGAAAAAATTATGTTGCAACTACTTGCACTAAATGCAGGTAATCGCGAAATGGCGGTATTACTTAATACCAGTGACGAAAGTATTCGTAGTCGGAAACTGAAGCTTAAAAAAAAATTAGAACAACTGACGATACCAATAATTAAAAATCTAATCTAAGTAAAAAGAGGCAAATTTATTGAATAGATAATTTTAAGTCAACCGTTCACTATGCAGACAAGTAAAAATCGAGCGTGAACTTTTAATCAGCTATAATCATAACAACCAAACCATTAACGCTCTTAAGAGCGTGAACTTTTTGAAGCGTCTTCGGTAATCTATTCCGGAGACGCTTTTTTGCAATACTTTTGGCAAGCGTTAAAGGTATTAATATTCAAACAAAATTCAAAAAAATCAAACAAATGAAAAAGACATTTATTCTTTTTATTTTCTCCATTGTGCTGATTACTCAGTATGCAACTGCCATTACTCAATCTTCTGCGGCAATTAATGACATTCCCCTCAAAAAAGATGATGTACAGCCTCAACCCCGTAGAGAACCACTAGAAACCTTTACAGCAAGTTACAACTCCGAGACGATTATAATAGAATCGTCGGACTATACCGGAAATGTTCAGGTAATTATTACGGGCGATAATGGACTTACTTACTCCTATTCCGTTTCAGGTTCAAATACCGAATACGTTGATATCTCAAGTTTAGGAGAAGGTAGCTATACCCTTACCATAACCACATCTGGGAACACATATTCAGGCATTTTTCAATTACTAACATACAATTTATAAAACAATTATGAAACAATTAAAATTTACCCTATTATTGTCATTCTGCATATTTTTATTAAATCATGCAGTAGCAAGAGATGTTATCAGTTATAGCAGGACATATAATTCCTATGGACTTTCTAATATTGGAACAAATCCAGAAAAAATCACTAGTGTTCCTACTGCCACCGCATCAAAAATAAAAATAGAAAATGGAACATACAGACACGACTTTACTCCGTCGTTTGAACTAGCGGCTAAAATATTAGCTGAAGCTATTAAAGATGATTTCCCATTAACCATTGAAATTTCTTTTGGAAACTCCTCTGAATTTGATTCAGATTGGGGTACGGGTGATCATTTGGCAATAACAACATCTCGATTTGTACTAAATAATTATGAAAATAGAAATCCTGACACTACAAACCCAATCAGGAACACAGAAGGTTTAGATATGCTGATTCCACAATCAATAGCCAATAGGGAATATGCTGCAGATACTGATCCATCATCCCCTGATATGACCATCAAATTGAATCCTGATGTTGATTTTTACTACGGAGAAGATGAAAATGGAATTGCTGAGACTCAATATGACCTTGTTACTGTAATTTTAAGAGAAATGGTAACCGGTTGTGGTTTCGCAAGTTCATTGTCAAAAAGTGGTAGCACTTTGAATTATTTGGGAAATGTAAATGGTCAAAATTACCCTTATCTGTTCGATTCGAAAATTTTCAACAGTAACGGGACTCAATTTTCAAGCATTAACAACTCGACAAGTAGCATTATTTCATTTTTAGACGGCAATAATATTTATTTTGGAAATAGTACTTACGGTCATCAATTATATAACGACTTATTGTTTAGCCCAGGTGAAGGAGTTTCTGCATTGACAAAAAACACTTTAAATAGATCAATAGACTTTAATTCTACTCCCGAGAATATTGACTTGATGACAAATTTTTTCTACTCTGGAATGGTAATAAGGAAAATGACTCCCATTACGAAAAGCATACTAGAAGAAATGGGGTGGAATATTGATATAATTACGGGTGGAACATATCGATATAATATTATAAATATGGACAATACTGGATTTACACTATCCCCAAATACTAACTATACATTAAAAACAGACATTCCCTCATATGCAGATTGTAATCAGCAATCATTCACATTAAATCTAGTAAAATCAGATGGAGAGTATTTTCTTCTTAAGCAAGATGGATATGGGTTAGGGCTTTTAACATTAAACTATTCTTCTTTACCAAGTTATGACTGGCAAAGAGATCCAGAAACTGGATTTATAATAGGATATGTTTCATTCAATGGTAAGAGTTCAGGAACAAATCCGGTTTATTACACGGCTTACAAAAGAGTTTTACTACCTTACTCTCCTTCTACTGTCGCTATTAGTGCCACCAAAGCAAATACCACTACAACTTCAATGGAAGCAAAAGTTAATCATATAGCGCAAGGAGCAACAAGTTATAGATTGAATTATTCTGCATATGGAGAAACTTCACAATACTATGTTGACGTTGATAAAAAAGAAAATGTGAGTACTTTTTTAAGTAATTTAAATCCAAATAAAAAGTACTCAATATATGTAACTGCATACAATTCTAATGGTAGCATGAATAGTGAAACAGTTACAGTAGGCGATGATATTGTATCTCAAGTATCGATGATACTTACGAAGACAGGAACAACCCTGAAATACCAATTTAAACTTGGGTCAGAATACCTAAATAACTTAACAATCAACTCTGCTGCTATTTATGATGTAAATGGCAACTATAGAATGTCCGTTTCAGCCGGTATTAATCAATATTTTAGTATTGCCTCTTTAACTTCCGGCATATACATTCTAAAAGTAGATGTGGCTAACTACAAGACTTATTCAAAGTCGTTTATGAAGTAAACATAATAGTACTTTATCCGTCAGACTGTTTTCCCAGTCTGACGGATACTTTTATAGAATCATATTATTTTACAATAAACAGACATTGATAACATTTTTTATATAATAGGCAAAATTGTAAATAGTTTACTTTTTTTATATAAATAATTTAAATCAAATTTTACAAATGAAAAAGAACTCATTATTATTATCGCTTTCATTTTTATATCTGACATTGGTAATGCTTGGATGTAAAACAGAAGAACCTGCTGCAAATAATTTACAAATTAATCCGCCTGAGGGCATTGCTGAACAAGTATTAGAATCCGAAACAAGTTACATCTTTTCTGCAAGTGGAAATTACATGTTTAGCCAACTTGTTTTCAGTGCCGAAATGATAAAAAATGATGGGACACGTTTTAAAATTGCAACTACTGACAAGCAATCGTTCACAGTTCTGTACAAGCATGACACTATCCCCGAAGAACTTTGGAGCAGAGGAGGTAAAGATAATATACATGTAAAAGGAATAGTATCTTGTTATGGTAAAAGCATTAATGGTGTAAAAGACACTGCATATTATGAATTTTATATTCCTTACAAGCCCAACAAACCTAAAATCACACTGTTGGATACTACAATTACTGCAGGAAGTATGAATGCAACTATTGGCTATTTTGCAGATGGTGCAATGAGTTATAGAATTCATTATACTGCTCTTGGAGAAACATCACAATATTATTTAGATGTAAACAACAAGGATGATGTAAGTAGTGTACTTACTAATTTGAATTCAAACAAGAAATATTCAATATATCTAACGGCATACAATTCAAGTGGAAGCATAAATAGCGACACAATTGTAGTTGGAAAGAAACCTGATTCGCAAATGTCAATGGTATTGATAAAAACAGGAACAAATTTAAAATATCAGTTTAAGTTAGGAATTGAGTTTGTAAATAATTTGACAATCAATTCTGTTGGTATATACGATTTAGATGGAAATCTTAAAATGTCAATTTCAGCTGGAATAAATGAGAGTTTTAGTGTTGCATCACTACCATCAGCTATATATATACTTAAAGTTGATGTTGCTAATGATAAAAGCTATGCAAAATCTTTCTTGAAGTAAGAAATTGTAGTAACCAAACAAAAATCCCATAAGCGCCCAAAAAGCAAAAAAAGCCACAGCATGGTTAACGTTTAATAGCAAACGTCCTGCAGTGGCTTTTATAGTTTTTTTTAATATATGCAGAGCGGCCACCGTATATTTTATTTCCGGCAAAAGCCGATAATTACCAAACATGAAAAAAAAGAAAAATGGACACCAGTTAAAACAATAAAAACGATTTAGGACTTGAACAAAAGTAGAGCCTGAATCACGGGAGAAAAAAATAAAAATTAGCAGATAACTCTCGAAAGCACAAAAACTATCTGTTTGCAAAATATAGTGCTTGACTGAAAAATAAGTTTACAAACAGAATACAACGAGAAAAAAAAATAAATACCGATGTATTCACAAAACAACAAAAAAATGAAAACAAATTATTTTATAAGTATCATTCTAAGTATTTTTCTATTTTCATGTAATAACAACGAAACGATTTCCGAAATACAAAAGGAATCATTAGAAGATAAAGTAGGTTTTTATCATAATCAAGCTTTATCTCTTTATTACGAAAGTGATGCAAATATAAATAGCACAGACTATGACGAAGTTAAAGCGGACATAATTAATGTATTGACAAATTCGGAAAATTCAACTTTTAATGAATCTGAAATAAAACAATTAGAAGCTAAAGCAAGTATTATTACAATTAAGTCAAATATTAAATTTCGTGCAAAATCAGAATCAACTACTTCAAAAGATGTTATTACAAATGATTTTAAGTCTATTATAACATATCTAAAAGATAATAATGAAATAAGTGATTTGTTATTTTCAAAGTTATCCGAGATTAATGTCCACGTTATCTTAGGCGATTTATCAAGTGAACAATTATTGAATTCTATTAATTCATTAAGTAATTTTCAATGGTCTGAAAACGACCAAAAATACATAACAACATTTGTTCAGGTTTATAACTCCTCTTATTCATTTTGGAAGACAGAATCAAATAAGATTAAGGCACTCAATGGCATTAACAGAGTTAATCAATCAACAATGAAAGAAGGAGATGCAGTTATAATTGCAGACGCTGCGGGTGCAATATACGGTATGTTGTTAGGTCCAGTATGGTCAATAGTTGAAGGAGCGATATTCTCAGTAATTGCTAATAATCAATAAGACAAACAAGTAGAATGTATTCAGTAATACATTCTATTTATCAAATTATTAGTTCATTATGAGAAAAATATTTTGGGATATTATTTTTATTGTATGCTTAGGTATATTGATGTTATTTCTAAATAATATTAATGCAGAAAACATACTAATGAAATACCCTTTTATTACGTCACTTGTAACATATTTTATAGGTAGACTGGTTAGTATTTCAAAAAAAAAGGATATATTCAAATAGTTTATAATTCTATTTTTACCACAGGTAAATTCAAAGCAAAGTGCACGTTTAGTAATTTTACTGTTGCGTAACGTGAACTTATACAAATATTTACATGCATCATGAAAATCCTCACAAAAAAATGGCCTATTCTTCACAACCAATGCACGATTTGGTAACACACGTCTAAGCGACAATAGCCTAGTTCGTGCGATTTTGGAGGTTCATCACCCGCATTACCTTCATTGTAGCGCGACAGTGAAGTAGCCCGCAAATCGGCTACTGCGCTTAGTCGATATAGGATTTAAGTAGTAGATAATATTAAATGATATGTTTTGAATATGACCCCCAAATCCCTACTGGGTCATAGCCGTCAAGCTAATTTTAAGTTTCGACCCCCAATCCGTCAGCCGACGGAGGCTTTAAGACGCAGTATCTTTAATTTTTCATATCCTTTTTGGAGAATATGTCTTAGCCCTCCGTCAGCTGACGGATTGGGGGTCATTAAACCACTAAATGAAATATCCCCTTCTTAAAAATAATTCTTAGCTTGACGGCTATGCAGTAGAGGGTTGGGGGTCGGAAAGTAAAAATAAAAATAAAAACATATCATTAATTATTCCGAATTACTTAATTATTGATTCGTTTATACCAAGCGGGCTGTTTCAATGATTTGAAACAGCCCGCTTTTTTTATTTAGAACTTAATGCTAACTATCTAGTTGTTTTTGTTGTTTTTTCCAGTCCGACAGCGATAGTCCTGTTTTTGCATCAAGAGCTCGCTTAAGCGAATTCAACGACCCGAAACCACATGTTTCTGCCAATAGCTCATTTGTATATTTGGGATTTTCGGCGTGTACCCTCGCTAATTCTTCAATTCGATAACCATTTACAAAGGAACAGAAATTTTGATTGTAATGATGATTAATAAGATTCGAAATGGCAGTTCTATTTGTACCAACTTCTTTTACAATATCCATAATATTTAGCCGGCTATTCAAATATATTTTTTTTTCGCTAAAAAGCAACAATATTTTTTGGTGTACTATATTCTGATCAATCAGAATTGAGGTTTCTGTACTTTTATTTAATTCGTTTTCTTCTAAGTCGAATGTGGGATTTACGGCTTTTTGACGTATACCCATATAGCCTATAAAATAAACTGTTATGGCATATATCGTCCAAAGTACATAAATCATTGTGTCCTTTGGCAATATAAATTGCCGCCCCAAAACCAATGCTACAAACGAACTGGCAGTTAAGATTAGTATGGAATAGTTAAGTAGGCTAGCATTGTTGTACTTACCATCATTTATGTCCGAATAATACTGCTCAGCCCTATATCCATATTTCTTCAGAAGTAGGTAATTGCCTATATAAGTTGCACTTATCAACAATAGGAACCATACGCGCAAAAAGATTCGCATATTGCGCAAAAATTGTATATACAACGAATCAGAAAATGCATTATCATCGAAAAGCCATGTCCGATATTCGATTGTTGGCGTAAGCAACACCCCAATTGCATATATGGTAGTGAGTATTAGCGAAGGAACGATATAGATTCCATGTGCTTTAAAAGTAAACTTTTCGTCCACGGTAAGCAATCGGAAATATATATAATAGATAGGAAAACCAATGTGTCCGACATAGGTCAAGAGCACATCTACATAGTGATAGAGATGACGAAGCGGTGAAAAATATAAATAATGAGAGGTGAAACATATAAAAACAATAATCATAAAAATCATCAGCATTTTGCGAGGATTCGTTTGGTTATTTTTATCGCTATAGAGTGCAATTATCCAAAATAAGGATGCAAAGACGGGTGCTAATAGGAATATTATTTTTGCCATAGAACTGATTAAAGAATTGACAAAGATATATAAAATTTATTTATGTTAATACTACCCAAATTTTATACTTAAGTTTTGAGTAAAAAAAAAAGTTACGATTATTGATGCTTTAAATACACAAATAAATACAAAACACACTAAACACAAAATATTGTGAAATGTAAAATGTACTACAAAAATCTGTTTTTATTATTACAAACGCCAAAATAAACGTTACAAAACACTGATTATTAGCCCTAAAATTACCTTTTGGATAGAAATTACTTACGTTTTGGACAGTTTTTTTTACGTATTGGACAGCTACTAAATTTTACACTTCGTAAATTTGTTTGAAATTATTTGCGTGCTAAACGCAAAAAGAAAAACGGCTCAAAAAACGTATGCCAAATTCTTGAAAAATAATTTGAAATACCACGATTGCTAAAAAATAAGGTTTTGATTGAAATTTAAAATTCCGATAAAAATATATTTATGAAAACTGAATTTACATTACCAATGCAACCTTTTGTTGGAATTAGCACTGTCAACGAAACCGTAGAGTGGAAACTGGTGAAGAAATAAAATGGGGAAGCTATGGATTACAACCAGGAAGTATTTATGGATATTCATAACAACTGCATTTCCGGTTGGAAAAACCCTTATTTATGTGTTTAATTTTTAAGTTTAACTAATATTTATTTTTATGAAAAGTATTACATTGTTATTCAAAAAACTATTCCTTGTCGTAGCGCTTGGAATTATTTGTTCTTCTGTTTGGGCGCAAACAGCTTTACAAATTTGCAGTGGAGCCAATCCCGCTAATTCGCATCAGTGGGGTGATTATATTTCCAACGTTAATTTTGCAGGAATAAATAATACAATTGCATCACCTTATAATTCGGCATTTAGAACAATTTATCCCAGCACTTCATTTCAAGGACAAGTAAGCCCTGGGGTAACATATCCAATTTCTATTAAAACAGTTGGCGACATAACATATCAATATGTTGCTGTTTTTATAGATTGGAATCAAAGTGGAAATTTTGGAACTTGTGGAAATAATGGTACGGGCTTAACCTTAAATGAACAATGCATTACTTGGAATCAATCTAAAACTGCAGGTGGAACTCGGACTTTTACCGGAAATATAACTGTTCCGGTAACAGCATCTATCGGAAAAACATATATGAGGGTAGTACTATCTGCTGATGACCAAGCTATTCCTGAAAGTTTTGAATTGTATATGGGTTTGGGTGAATTACAAGAATATGTAATAAATGTAGCAACAGCGGTTTCTGCACCAACAGCCACTACTGTAGCTGCCACCAGCGTAACATCGACCGGTGTCACTTTAAACGGAACCGTCAATGCTAATAACGCACCAACAGTAGTAACATTCGAATATGGCACAACTACCGCTTATGGTTCAAGCGTTACCGCAACACAAAGTCCCGTTACCGGAACTTCTGCAACAGCAGTTAGCAAAGCTATTACGGGTTTAGCGCCAAACACAACCTACCATTTCAGGGTAAAAGGAGTAAACTCGGGTGGAACAACTAACGGAACAGACTTTACATTTAAAACATTAGTAGCACCCACAACAATTAGCGTAGTTTCAGCCGCAGGTGGTTTGACTGCTTCCATAACAGCGGCAGGTGGCGATTTAAATACCCTAGCCAACCTTACCATTACCGGCAACATCGATGCTACCGATTTTAAAGCCATGCGCGATAATATGCCGGCATTGTCAGTATTGGATATGAGTGGAGCTTCAATAGCTGCATATACAGGTACGGACGGTACTCAAGGAACAAGTACTATTGTTTATCCTGTAAATGAAATTCCAAATTCCGCTTTCTACAATCCATCAACTAATAAAGCAAAAACCAGTCTTACTTCCATCGTATTTCCTTCTTCTTTAACTTCAATAGGAAATGGAGCTTTTAGTTCATGTAGTGGTTTAACATGCAATTTGATGATTCCAACTGGAGTAACCAATCTTGGAGCAATGTGTTTCATGGGATGCAGTGGACTGACAGGTAATTTAAACATACCATCTTCGGTTAAATACATTGGTTCTAACGCTTTTCAATGGTGTTCAAGACTAAAAGGTAGTCTTACCATACCAGAAGGGATAACTACCATTTCTCAAGCTGCATTTAATGGTTGCAATGGTTTAAACGGAAGTTTAACGATACCAAATAGTGTAACAAGGATTGAACATTCTGCTTTTGAGGGATGCAATGGTTTAATTAGTAGTGTAACTATACCAAATACTGTTACATATATAGGAGATAATATTCTAAATGGATGTGCAAAACTCAACGGTACATTAACGATTGGAAGTGGCGTAAATTCAATTGGACAATATGCTTTTTCTGGTTGTACTGGCCTAACATCTATTAATGTATTAGCTGTCACACCTGTTGATTTAACAAGTTCAGCTAAAGTATTTAACTATATCAGTACATCAAGTTGCAAACTTACAGTACCAACCAATTCGTATTTAGCATATTCAACGGCTAATCAATGGAAAGACTTCTTTTTTATTAATTCGCCTTCCACCTCAAGTTTAACTGCTTTTAGTGCTGTAAAAGGAACGGCATCTGCATCTCAAACATTTAGCATTGGAGTTTCTCCTACCATGTTAGATTTGACAGTTACTGCCCCCCCGAGTTTTGAAGTAAGAGAAAGCGGGAAAGGCAGTTTTGGATCATCGGTTACATTTACATCTGCTTCGGGAAGCATTTCTACTAGAACCATAGAAGTGATCATTGCAGCATCTGCGGCTATAGGTTCACCTTCGGGCAATGTGGTTTGCTCCTCAACGGGTGCAATCTCTCAAAATGTAGCTGTAAGTGCGACAGTAAATGCACCAGCCCCAACCATTACCAGCATTTCTACAACAAGCGGTTCAACAGCAGGAGGAACAACCGTTACTATTATCGGAACAAACCTAACCGATGCTACAGCAGTAAAGTTTGGCGCAACCAATGCAAGCAGCTATACGGTTAACTCGCCAACACAAATTTCTGCCATTGCGCCAGCAGGTTCTGTAGGAGCAGTAGATATAACTGTTACTACAACGGGAGGAACAAGTGCAACCAGCAGTGCTGACCAGTTTACGTATGTGGGCAATGCAATGTGGCAAAACCAATACATGTATATAATGAAAGATGGTGCAGTAATAAAAAAACAATCCATACAGCCCGCCGACCTGGACAGCGTGGTTTACACCGAACCTGCTCATGCCGTAACTACCGCTGTGGCAACTAACATTGGATTAACCACCGCCACCTGTGGCGGCAGTATATTTAATAATGGTTTGACAGTAACAGCCCGTGGCGTGTGCTGGAGCACCACTACCATGCCTACCATAGCCCTAAGCACCAAAATTTCCAATGGAACTGGCACTGGTGCGTTTAGCAGTTCCTTGACAGGACTTGAAGGCAGCACAAAGTATTATGTTCGGGCTTATGCCACCAATAGCGGTGGGGTAACGAGTTATGGTGCGGAGCAGAGTTTTGTTACTCTAACAACCGATATTGATGGCAATGTATATACTTCGGTTACCATTGGTACTCAAACATGGATGGTAGAAAACCTGAAAACTACAAAATATCGCAATGGTGATGCAATAGACAATGTAACTGGTAACACTGCTTGGTCAGCTCGAACTGCTGGTGCTTGGTGCGATTACTCCAACACCGCTACCAATGGTACAAAATATGGGCATCTCTACAACTGGTATGCCGTATCCGATACACGAAACATAGCCCCCGTGGGATGGCACGTGGCTACCGA
>JAIFKX010000115.1 GCA_020049335.1 Paludibacter sp.
CTGCCCCACCCGCAAGTGGGTGTCCGTGTGGTATAATTGCTCTGTTGTGTGCCAATATTTTTATATAATTTGCTGTTGTAGCACTAAAAGCAACCGAAAAATCCTTCACTTGTTTTTCAAAAGACAATGGGTCAACATCATTGGCAACTTCGCCGGCTTTTCGAAAATTTAATCCATCAGTAGAAATGAAATACTCCACTTTTGTAGGCATAAACATCCAAGTGCCAATATCTTGCAAAAATCCGGCTGAAATACTACTAATTTCTTGTGGCTTTTGCAAATCAACAACCACTTCCATATTGGTTGTATTCCACCCCTGCCACTCTTCATCATTATAATGAATACTACCGCGTATGCCGTTTACTAATGTTATTTTCCCTCGACCTTTAAAGCCTTCATCGTAATTTGCAACGTATTGAATTGGTTTTCCGGTTGCCAAATTCAAATCGAATTTTTCGCTTATCGGTTTCGTATTCAAATTATTATCCGAAAATGTAACTGCTTTTACTGTTGCAGATTTGTAGAGCAAAAATGGCTCTGAGTATATGGCTGACCGAAGAGTTGGTTCAGAACCATCAATTGTATAATGAATATCAACATCAGGGAATTCTCTTTCTAAGCTTATTTTCAACTTGTTTAAGGTAGTATCGAATTTGGGTTGAATTGTTACCTGAAAAGCACTTTCAGCATAATTGATTTTCAGTTGGTCATAGCGCTTCATGAGAATTTGCGTGCGCTGCGAGAAATCGTCCCAATTTCGGGTTTCTTTTGCGCTCCATAAAACTTCCGACAGAGCAGCAATTCGCGGGAAAGTCATATATTCTACCTGCTTCCAATCGGAGATATATTCAGTCCAAAGATTTGCTTGAGCGCCAATGATATGTGAGGCTTCTGAAGCATTCAGTTGCGCTGGTACAGGATTAAAACTATACACTTTTTTCAATGGCAAATAGCCGCCCATGGCAGTTGGTTCAGCAGCCATAGGCGCCTGATAACCATCAAAATAACAATAAGCACCGGGCGTCATAACCACATCGTGCCCTTTTTTCGAAGCATCAATTCCGCCTTCAAATCCCCTCCAACTCATCACCGTTGCACTTTTTGGCAGGTCGCCTTCCAAAATTTCATCCCAGCCAATTAAAACCCGGCCTTTGGAATGAATAAATTTTTCTATTTGTTTGATAAAAAAACCTTGTAGCTCAGTTGAATTCTTCAAACCTTCGTCGTGTAGCCGCTTTTGGCATTTTTCACATTTTTCCCATTCACTTCTATTGGCCTCGTCGCCCCCTATATGAATGTATTTCGAAGGAAATAAATCCATTACTTCGGTTAAAACATCTTGCAGAAAAAGAAAGGTAGAATCATTTCCGGCACAGTACAAATCGCTAATTGGCCAAAAACCTCCCGGCAGAACCGTAAATGGGCCACCCGAACACGAAAATTGCGGATAAGCCGCCAAAGCGGATGTAACGTGAGCGGGCATTTCTATCTCGGGAACTATGGTAATAAATCTTTTTTGGGCATAAGCAACCATTTCTTTTATATCAGCTTGCGTATAATAACCACCATAAGTGGCTTTTTCGCCCGGTTGCTGTTTGAATGTGGAATTCCATGACGTATTCCCCCGGTCAACCCGCCAAGCTCCCACTTCTGTCAGTTTAGGGTATTTTTTTATTTCAACGCGCCAGCCTTGTTGGTCGACTAAATGCAATTGCAGGGAATTTATTTTGTGCAGGGCTAAATAATCAATCAAGCGAAGCACATCTTCTTTCGGAAAAAAGTGTCGCGAAACATCCAACATAAAACCCCGCCATTTGAACGCAGGAGTATCGGCGATAGTCATAACCGGAACTATCCATTGCGTGTTTTTTTCGATTTGACGGCTTTCGATTTCAGGGGGAAGTAATTGACGTAAAGTTTGTATGGCATAAAAAAAACCTGCCGGTTCTGAAGCCTTTATTAAAATTTTATGCTCTTGTATTTCAATGGAATATGCTTCGGGATTTTCCTTCTGTACTGTTTTAAAGCAAAGCTGATTCAAAGCATTACTTTGTCCCTCTGTGATAGAAATTTTCCAACCCTGAGCCTTTTCAAACAAACCGGCAAACTCACGAGCTATTATTTGTTGGTCGGCATTTTCAACAACAAATTCAGTATTTTTTGTAAATTTGAAGTAAGATTTCCCAATTGTCATTTCGTTTACCTGTGGCACCACAGAAATATCACTTTTGCTGAAATTTTTTATTGGATTACAAGCCCAGACAATATTGCTGTACAACAATAATAGTAATACAGAACAAGTGTTTTTCATTGTCGTTGATTTTATTTTAGTAAATTTCATTTATACTCATTTTTCCGATAATGAATTTAATCTGAATTCGACAAAAGCTTCAATAGCTTCGTACGATGCCAGCCCTAAACTATTGTATAGCATTGCAGTGGCTTGATTGCGTTCTTCGGCACGTTGCCAAAACAAACGTTCATCTTTCCCCAGAAAAGGTGCACTTTCCATTTGAGATTGATGTTTCAAAATTGCGTTTCGTTTCATGCGTAATTGCTCCGGACTAATTGGAACAGCCATTTCAATATGGTCAATTTCCCATTCAGCCCAGGCGCCGCGATACATCCAAATACGACAATCCTGCATCCACTCTTTCGCTTTGAGTTCGTGGATAGCTCCCAGCGCAGCATTTAAGCAAACTTTGTGGGTGCCATGTGGATCGGCCAAATCACCGGCAACAAATATCTGATGTGGTTGAATGTCTTCTAACAAAGCCATTACTTTATTCACATCATTTTCGGTGAGTTTTCCTTTTTGCACTTTACCGGTTTCGTAAAATGGAAGATCTAAAAAATGAATATTCTGCGGCATTAAACCTACAAATCGACAAGCTGAACGCGCTTCTTCTCTGCGAATTTGAGCTTTTATAAAAAGAACATCCGCATTGTCCGAATCCTGAGCTTTTTTCTCGTGATGTAGAAAACGTAGTATTTTCTCAAATTTCTGACGTACAGCAAAGTTCGTATTATCGAAACGATCCAAAACATTTAGCATCAACGACACATAGCGTATCACCTCCTCATCGCCTACCGCTATATTGCCGGATGTTTGATATGCCACATGTACTTCGTGATGCTGATCAACCAATCGCTGAAATGTTCCACCCATAGAAATAACATCGTCATCGGGGTGAGGACTGAAAATCAATACTTTTTTGGGATATGGCAGTGCACGTTCGGGACGGTTGGTGTCATCGGCATTTGGTTTGCCTCCTGGCCAACCGGTAATTGTATGTTGTAAATCGTTGAATATCTTAATATTTACATTGTATGCAGAACCGTACTCTACCAATAGCTCATCCAATCCATGTTGATTATAATCTTTGTTAGTGAGTTTTAAAATTGGCTTCCCTGTTTCATGGCAAAGCCATACAATTGCACGTCTGATAAGCATATCGTTCCAATCGCAATGCCCCACCAACCATGGATGACTGATGCGTGTAAGTTGCTGTGCTGCATTCAAATCCATTGCCACCATGGCATTTTGATGCATTTGCATAAAAGATGCAGGCACATTATCATCGGTTTTACCTTCGATAATTTCTTTTAAAATCCCCGATTTATTCTCGCCCCAAGCTAAAATAATTAGTTGTTTGGCATTTAGCAAAGTAGCCAACCCCATAGTTATTGCACTCGAAGGTACCTCGGCTGCGGAATTGTAATAACGGTTTAAATCCTGTTGCGATTCATTATCCAATAACATCAAGCGGGTGTTGGTGCTTAGCTGCGAGCCAGGCTCGTTGTAGGCAATATTCCCGACCACTCCCACGCTTACCAAGACCAAATCTAAACCTCCAAATTGCACTATTTTATGCTCGTAGTCCCGACAAAATTCATTGACATTCGAACGATTGATAGTGGCATCGGGCGTATAAAAGTTGTCGGATTTGAAGTCTGTTTTGTCTAATAAATTACCACGAAGCAGTCTGGCATTCGAGTGTCGTTCGTCGGCATAAACAGGAAAAAACTCGGAAACATTAAATACAATCACATTGGCAAAACTCAAATCCTCTTCGATATGCATTCTTACCAACTCATCATACACTCCCAAGGGCGATAAACCGCCCGACAGGCCTAAAACACATTTTTGTTGCTGTTTTTTCTTCTCCCGAATAAGAGATGCTATTTTTTGAGCTATAAACTCCGAACCTTCATTGACATTGGCAAAGATGGTGGTTGGAAGTTTCTCGAAACGGGTTTGTCGTAAATTTTCGATCATATCCGCCGAACGATAATAGCGCTCGGGAGTACGTTCTAATGATATTTTTGAACTTAAATCGTATTGCATCAATTAATTTCTTTAAAATAACGGTAAGTGCCAACTTTTAATTCAACCGTAGCTGCTTCATCACACACAATAATTCCCTTTGGATGCAACTGCAATGCAGTAATTGTCCACATCTGATTAATTGATCCTTCCACAGCTTGTTGTAGTGCACGGGCTTTGTTATGTCCGTTTACAATAATCAACACTTCGCGGGCATCCATCACCGTTCCTACTCCAACTGTAAGTGCTTGTTTAGGAACCAGATTGACATTATTGTTGAAAAATCGCGAATTGGCAATAATCGTATCTTGAGTTAATGTCTTTACTCGCGTTCGCGAATGCAATGAGGAGCCGGGTTCGTTGAATGCAATATGACCATCGGCACCAATACCGCCCAGAAATAAATGAATTCCACCTACTGATTGTATTTTTTCTTCGTACAACTCACATTCAGCCTCTAAATCGGATGCATTGCCGTTTAGAATATTTACATTTTCGGGTTGAATATCGATAAAACTAAAAAAATTATCCCACATAAAGCTGTGGTAACTTTGCGGATGATCTTTCGAAATTCCTACATATTCGTCCATGTTGAATGTTACTACATGCCGAAAAGACACAAGCCCTTTATCGCACAGTTGTATCAGTTTTTTATATGTTCCTAAGGGCGTTGACCCTGTAGGCAAACCTAACACAAAAGGGCGGTCGGCAGTTGGTGAAAAATTTTCAATTTTGATAGCTATGTAATTAGCCACCCATTCTGATATACCTGAATAATCAGGTTCAATAATTAATCTCATAATTTATTTTAAATTTTTAAGAATAATGGCCTCCATCACACTATACCCTTTCATATTCGGATGAACTCCATCTTCGGAATATTGTGTATCTAAACCACCATTATTATCAACTAACGAACTATAATAATCCACGTATTTAATACCATGATTTACAGCATAATTTCGTATCATTCCATTCAGTATTACAATATCCTGAGCTGGCTTCAAGGTTTTGTTCCACCAAAAATGATTGGCTGGTAATATTGAGCTAAGCACAGGCTTGATGTGATTCATTTTCGCCAACTCACACATCGATATAATATTTTGAAGAATATGCTCCAGCGATATAGTACCGTTGTTTTGAGCAATGTCGTTTGTTCCTGCATTAATCACTACAATCTTAGGTTTAAGCATAATAACATCCGAACGAAAACGAACTAACATTTGCGAACTGGTTTGTCCGCTTATACCCCGCCCTGCAAAAAGATTCGATGTAAAAAAAGCAGGATGAGCATTCACCCAACCTTCTGTAATTGAGTTGCCCATAAAAACCACCTTTGGATGCCTTGTATTCGATTGATTTAATGCATCGTATTTCGAAAACTCAGCCCAATCTCGTTTTTTATTTTCCTGTTGTTGCCTGAGAATAAATTCTTTCTCAATATTTCTAAATTGAATTGAATCTATTGCAATATTTGATGCATTTTGCGATTGGGCGCAAAAATTTAAAATCAAAAATAAAAGGATATAAATGAGTTTCATGTGTTAGAAATTTGAAGGATGCTATTTTCGAATTTTATAACCTATTGTGCCAAAATAAAGAATAAACAAATAGGCAGGAATAAAAATCCAATAAGCATGTTGATACTCAGTTACCGAAGATACTTCGTTGATTTTAAACAGGTCTAACAATAATCCAAATATTAATGGTATTACAGCTCCACCCACAATGCCCATAACTAAAAACGATGCTCCGGTTTTTGTAAATTTTCCTAAATCGGCAATAGCAAGTGGCCAAATAGCGCCCCACATAATTGAATTCGCAAAACCTATTGCTATCAGTCCGTAAATTCCTATTTCGCCCGGAAGAAAAATAACACAGAGTGAAGCCAGCAAACCAATAACAGTGAATAGTTTAAGTGCATTGGTTTGTGAAATGATTTTTGGAATCATCGACACGCCAAAAATATAGCCCACAAACATACCTATCGGCACATACTTGGCATATCCTTCGGGATTAGTCATATTTTCGCCAAAAACCGACTTGGCAAAACCAATGATAGAAGCCATTGGCAAGGTTTCGACACCCACATAAAAAAACAATGCCAACACACCCAACATTAAATGTGGCATCTGTAACACGCTTGTTTTTCCGTTGGCATAAGTATTGGAGCTACTTATATTACTTTCATCTTCACCGGCTGCTTTCACTTCGGGCAATGGCGCAAAAAAGATAAATACACTCAGCAAAACTAAAATTCCGGTAACAATATAAAAGGGTAATGAAACATCGCTTAGTTGTACGTTTTTCAAGTCTAAAAACAAACCAAGGAAAACAGGACCCAGCCACCATGCCAGCTTATTCATAATCCCCATTAAACTCATGCGCGCCGCCGCACTTTCGTGAGGGCCAACAATGGTTACGTATGGATTAACGGAAGCTTGCAACAATGTATTGCCTATACCACCTACAAATAGTGCTAACAGAAAAACCGGAAAACTGGCCATTTTTGCCGATGGCACAAACAATACCATACCAACCGCCATTATCAACAGCGAAAATACAATACTCATTTTGTACCCGATTTTCTTAATTACCAATCCTGCCGGTGAACCAAACACAACAAAGGCTGAAAAAATAGCTGCTGTTACTAAATACGATTGTGTAACTGTAAGATGTAAAGCATCTTTCAAAAATGGTGTTAAAAATCCACTGATACCAACTCCAAAACCAATAACAAAAAATAATACTCCTACTATTAATAATGGAATGACCAATGTGCTTCTCATTTTTGAAATCTGCTTTACCTTCATTTTGAATTTGAATTTGATGTATTAATTCTGTTAAAAATTATGTGTTTAATGGATTATGGGTGTAACTTTCAGGGTTACTCAGATAAACCTCGTCGGGTCCACTTGGTGGCGACGATTCCAAAACCAACGATACTTCATTATCCAGAATTACAATTTCTATAGTTGGAGAAGTGTATTCCTTTTTGACTGTTATATTAAACGTTTTCATGTTTTTATATTTATTTGATAATTACTTTGCGAATTATATCGTTAACTTTCACCACATAAACTCCCGAACTAAATGTTTTGCTCAAAACGGTATTTGTGTTGGTGAGTGATTGACTCATTAAACGCTGACCAACAGAGTTATATACTATTAGTTTATCGTTTTTATTCAATAAATTACAAATTACTGTAATTTTTCCTTCGGTATTAGCAAAAACAGTAACCGATGAGCTGTTCGTATTTTCAATATCTGTAGTTGCTCCGGGTGACTTGATAATAATACTGAATGCAGCATCAACATCAACTTCTGTGGTTTCGAAAGAATAAGCCGTTCCGTCAGAAATCAATTGTTGCATTCCGGATTTGTTATTTTTCACATAAATCAATGTACCAACTTCGAAATTAGTCATTTCGGTAGCCTTTAAGCTAAATTGTCCTGTACTTGCATTTGCTTTGAAATGCAATGGTATTTCAGCAGGAATAACGTTCATACCATTGATAACCAATTGTTGATCATCTATCATAGTGAACATATCCGGAATATTTGAACTTGTTCCATTGAGCATTTTTGGTGAATCGAAGCGGTCATAAGCATTCGAAGCATTCACATCGAAATAAATAAGAGCTTCATCGGTCGACAATCCTGAATTAACTTGCAAACGAAGACGTTGACGATCTGTATTTTTAACAGCGGGTGCTTTTAATGGATTGGCTGTCTGGTGCGAGCGAGTTAAGCTGCTATTTAACACCAAATTACCTGCTGCCTTCGCTTTTACCCAAAATGCTTGCATTGGAGGAATAATATTGGTTGTTCCGGCTGGCGAAAATTCGTCGGTACTTGAATTATAGGTTTTGAACGACCAAGCAGCATCTCCACCCGTATTTACTGAACCCGTATTAGTACGGTAATAAATAGAAGGTTCGATCAATGCTGCAATATCCACATTATCAACAAAAGCTTTTGTCCATGTTAAATGCGATGGATATGGATTGCCAATCAGGTTATATCCTTTCGAAGATGCCCCCGACCATGTTAAAGGTACGGTTACATTAGCCATATTTAACTGTCCCGAAAATGTAAGCGTAGAAGTTACTGCACCTGGCAAGGCAATATACCCTTTCCCTTGTACAAATGTATTGCCGGCTACAAATGGTTGTGAAGTCCAGCTTGCTGCGGCCTCGTCGCGTTGATAATAGGTAAATCCGGTTGGCGCAACAGCTCCAGCCACAGGGCTCGACACGTACCAGTTGCGTGTGGTTGCAAGGTATTGTTTTACGTAAGCTGTAGAAATAGTCGAAGTTCCGGTTTGCAAATACGTTCCTGTTCCATTTACAGCATCACTATTTATAGTTAAAGACGTAGCTGTCAATGAATTTGTGTTGCTAACCTTTGCGCCTGCACCAATTGTAAGGGTAGCAATATTGATTGCATTGTCAATTGTCAATTCTGCTCCGTTGGTTACAAAAAGATCGCTTGTTGTTGTCAGCGTTAATGAACTTGTTGAATTGGAAGAGCCAATTGAAGTTGGAGCATAAAGCATAATCTC
>JAIFKX010000141.1 GCA_020049335.1 Paludibacter sp.
TCAGCTTTGCTTTTTGCAAACACCGATTTTTTCTCAGCAGACGGCAGGTGTATTGTATCCAAATTGCGATAACTGTTAAGCAATTCTTTAAAGTTTTGCAGTTTGGATATAAGTACAATATTGCTGTTAGCCTGAATATCATCCAGATAATGAATGACTTGGAAATTGCTACTATCCAAATCCACAAAAATAACATCCACCTGAATCAGATTCAGGATGGCATTGATATGCACAAAATCGCTGACACATTCCAATATCTGATTTTTTGAATAAGGTGCAAAAAGCCGATTGTTAGCCTGCACAAAGCTCTCATCGTTGCGTATCACTAATACGCTTGAAGTAGGTAGTAAATTCATTTTGTAAACATGTTGGGGTTGATGGTAATGGTGTATATAAACGACATTCTTTAAGTGAAAACGATTTGTATGTTTATTGGAGAATTTTAAATGTTTCGACTCCAACTTTTAAAATGTAAACAGCCTCCGAGGCTACATTAAATTGCTCTAAATTGCTGGTTGCAATTTTGCTGTTGAGTAACACACCGCTCAGATTGTAAATGGAAATATTTGCTCCAATAGTTGCATTTATTACACTAATAACCCCATTGTTGGCATAAACCTTAACATTGGTTTTTACAGCACTTTTTACGCCGGAAATTAGAATAAACACAACCGAGAGAGTGCCATTTTTTGATACAGGTGGTAAAATATATGCATTGTTTTTGATTGAAGCCGTTACATCATCGCCATTGTATATTACAGTGTGTATATTCCAGCCTGTAAGCGCAGTAAAGCTAAATATAGGCGTATCACCATGTATGCAGTGCAAATCAACAGTACCCATTTCGGACACTTTTATGGCTATATGATACGTTTTTTTGCGGAAGGTGATACGCAATGTTCCATCGGCTGTAACAGGAGGCAAATGAAACGAATTTGAAGGCGACAAATTATTATTGACCAGAACACCATTATAGTTAACTGAATCTATTTCGAATCCAGAAGATGGTATTATATCAAATATTTTACTCTCGTTATGAAGCACTTCTACCACATCGCCCGATTTGACATTTACATAATTTTGTAAAACCTCACCACCTACCGATAGGGTTACTGCTATTTTATGGTAAACAGGGGTATTGGAGTTTGATTCAACAATGTTTTTGAAGTTTTTCCATTCAACTGCTTCCTGATAAAGCTGTTTTGTGTTTGTCGGTACCACTAATATACAAGTTGAATATGGTATATCATAAAAAGCCTTACCCGAAAGTATTAATGGAGTGTTGTATTGTACCGAAATCGAATCAAACTTACAACCTACAAATGATAAATCTTCAATTATGCTTACTGATACAGGTATATCAATTTTCTTTATTTGCTTACAATATCCTAAAGCATTATAAAATATCTTTTTAAGATTTGAAGGTAACTTAAAGTCAGTCAGATTACTACATTCCGAAAACGCATATCGCATTATGGAGTCAGTCTGGCTTGGTAATTCGATTGATTTTATTTGCTTATGTCTATAAAAAGCGTAGGTTGGGATGGAGTTGGCGGTATATTTTGTCGATGCAGCTGAACCAACAATTGTACCTGCTGTACCTGTATATTCAGCAACTGTAGTGTTTTTTATATTTAAACTTTGGAGAACCGGTAAACTATCGCGCATAAATTTGAAATCGCGGGCATCAATACTACCTGTGATGGTTAAGTTAGTCAGATTGTTTCTTTCAAGTTGAGAAGTATTTTGCCCGAGTGTACCCGGAAAACTTAACTGAATTGATTTTGAAGCAGGTTCAACAATATTCTTAAAATCGGACCAACCTTTTGCTTTTTCGTAGATGCTTTTGCAGCCACTTGGCACATACAAGGTTGAATTAGTCATAAAAACATTATTGCTTCCAAAGCTGAATGGGGTAGTGTTACTTACGTAAAAACTATTTACCCCTGCCATGTAAAATGCCCTATCGCCAACACTTTGTAAACTTGCAGGAAAAGTAACCGACGATAACGAAAAACAACTATCGAAAGCAGCGTAACCTATACTTTTTAATTTTTCGGGTAACTGTATAGTTGAAATCCCTGAATGATAAAATGCTCTATTGGCAATTTGATATAAAGATTTTGGTAATTGAACATTCGTGATTAGGGTACAGTCATAAAAAGCGCTGTCGGCAATTGTATGCACAGTCTCTGGTATTTTAATTGTGTATCCACTTGTGTTATGACACATGTACAACATCTCTTTGTTTTTGTCGTAAATAATACCATTTTCAATACTAAAGTACTGATTGGCATTATCAATACTAATTTTACTAAAAGAGTTATTTCCAAATGCCATACGTCCTATGTAACAAACAGAAGCAGGCAAGCTTAATCCCGAAAAATAAATTCCCTTAGCGTTACTAAATGCAAAGTTTTGTATATCGGTTACTGAGTTGGAAATAACTAGACTCGTTATATTGTGGCAATTATCGAACGAATAGGAACCGATTGTTTTTACAGTATTCGGAATTTCGAAAATACCAGATTTATTAGGTGGGCATCTTAAAATTGTAGTTTTATCTTTGTTATATAAAACACCATCAACACTGGAATAATTTGAATTATTAACGTCCACATTAATATTTGCGTAAAATCCTAAAAACGTATAACGAGTTATTGATGACACACCTGCAGGAAGAAATAGACTTTCAACTGAATATAAACTTGAAAATGCGTAATCTCCAATATTAGTAAGAGTACTATTCGAAGGAATAGTAATTGATTGTAGTACTGTGCAAGAACTGAATGCACTATTTCCTATTCGCTCAATACTTGCAGGAAGTGTTATAACAGTTACTTTATTTAAGGAATTAAAAGCATTACTTCCTAAAGATTTTACGCCATCGTGAACAATCACTTTTAGAATGCTTTGTTTAGATGAATACCATGGTGCACTTCCATAATTATAATCGGGCATAGGTCCTGAACCAGTAATCATTAGCGTTCCATCTGATTGAATACTCCAACTGAGATTGCCTGTTGTTCCACTTTGCGCATTCAATACAAATAAAACATTGCTAAAAAAATAAAGTGTTAGAAGTATTTTTTTCATAAATTCTTATTTTTAGGAAATTCTTTATTTTAGCTCTATCTACATATTTCAACTCTCTATTCCACTTCCTTTTTCTTCATCTCCCACGCCATTATCCCTATAGTCAATTTCACTACGGGGTAAAAAGCGAATGGTTTGAGCTGGTCGTTTACTTCATCAACCTGATTGTTTAATTCGGTTTTTAAATCGTTGATAAATCCATCTATTTCTGTATTTATATCGCCAAAGTATTGTTGTTTCTGTGCAGAAGTTAAATTGGAGCCGTATTCAATGTTTTCAGATTTTAATCCATCGGGGAGGTTGAATTTCATGGTTGGTGCTCCCATATAATAAGCGCCAATTTCGAGAGCAAACGATACGCGCTTTTTGCGGGGAACAAAGCTCCCTAAACCGACACCAAAGTAGGGTGCTATTTTGAGCGAAGGTTTTAGTTCGAGACTAAAACTCCCAAATATATCTTTATCAATATTCGGTGTTACAGTGCCGATAGTTGATATATTTTCGGAGCCAAACATAAGATTGGTAGTTGGCGTACCGATAGCCTGTGCATTTAACAAGAAACTGCCTATGCCTGCCGTAAAATACAATCCACCAAAAGGCTGATAGCCAACCAAAGCTGAAAGTGATCCGGCTTTAAATGTCGCTCCTAAATCGAAAGTCATATCTGAGCCACCAGGCATAGGAAGTGACAAACTTGTTACATCGCCCAAGTAGTTTTCTAATGTTTCGGATGTGAGATTGATGTTGAATGCTTCGTAACCGACTTTTAACGCAAGAGGTTTAATAGGTCGATAATAAATATCCGCCCCAATTCCATTGGTTGAGCCTTTAAGTGAAAGCCCGAACTGTTGATTAAAATCGGCAGCAAAGCTCACTACACTTACCAACAACAAAACGATTGTACTTTTTATTGACTTCATGTAAAAATAATTATTTTTTTTAAAGTTACATGGAACTCGCATAACAGATTTTCATTAATTTTGGTGAACGCCGGTGTTAATGCTCGTTTCATATCGAAAACTATTTTTTGTCAAAATTTCGCTTGCAAAAATACCTTTCACTTTTTGAAATGTGATGTACAATTCGTACAAGCTATATACAATTTGTATAAATATGCGTAAATAAAGGGGTTTTAATGCCTTGATATTAAACCACAATTGCAAAATAGTAACAATTATCAATAAATTAGCAAATAACAATCAAATGTATATGTGGAAATATTCAATATTTTTACTTTAAAAAAGTTACAAAATCATTATGCTCGGTCGCGCATATTGAGTGCGTTTTCGCGAAACTGACCTGGAGTGGTGTTTTCCAATTCTTTGAAAACGCGTAAAAAGGTATGTATATTGGCAAATCCAACTTTGGTAGCTATAAATTCGAGCGTAAAATACTTATTTTCGCTGTCCGAAAGCAGTTGCTTTGCTTCGGCAACGCGGTATTTGTTTACAAAAGCATTGAATGTACAGCCGCAATGCGAATTGATGGCTTTGGAAATATAGGTGCGGTTGGAATGAAGAAGAAAGGCTATATCGGTGATTTTCAGGTCGAACTTTTGATATATTTTTTCGTTTTCCATTAATTGCTTTATTGCATCAATTAGTTTGTTTTGCAATTGAACATCTTGCTTTACTCGATTGCTTTCGACTGTATTTTTGATATCATTATCATCATCGGGAATTGCCTTTTTATCAATATTATAATCCACAATATTGTAATTTTGCAAATTGCCTAAGTAGCCAAACGAAAAAAGAAGGATAGTATACGAAACGGAAGGAACAGACAAAGCCAAAGCCGATTGACTAAAATAGGATCGGCCCAAAAAATTATACGCTATACTAACTACTGATATACAGACAAATGAATAAAAAATAAGTTTTGGCCACTCCATTTTCTTGTCTTCGACATTGGAGTAAAATTCGTAGATTCTGTTGTTATATTGGTCGATGTATTTTTTTATTTTATAGGTCGAAAATACAATTTGTAAGAAATAAATCAGTTGTAATATATAAAGCAGGATTAGCTGAAGTTTGATAAGTAGATGTGCATTACTAAAACTTTGATTGTCAAAAATATAATTGTTGATATAATATTGCCGAAGCTCTGGCGACATAATAGAATAAACGAATGCCGAAGCACCGAAAAGCAAAAAGGCAGGAATAAATAACCGAATGTGCTTTGGTTTCAACTTCTCGCTACGCGTAAGTAGCCTGATATACAAATAATACAAGGGAAAAATGGTCAATGAGCCAGCCGTAAAAAGCAAATCGAAGTAAAGATATATTGATTTGTAGCCATTGTAATACACAAAATGAGTAAGAAACATCAAAAAGCTAACAAACATAAATACCCCCAACATCGGCTTTGCCCTGTTTTTGTGCGACGCAAACAAAAGCACCACTGCCCAAAGCAGCGATACAAACAGAGGCATTAATGTAAAAAAACTAAAAAGCATTATACATGTACTTGGTAGGTAATTTAACTCCACGTTTTGCTTATTCGAAAAAATGTTGCAGCAGTTTGTTTTTAAAACTTATGCTGCAACATTCAAACTATGCACAAACAGAATGAGAGTTTTCGTTATTCCGCCACAAAATTACCTTTAATGATTTTAAATGTTTTGTACAGATGGTAAAAACAATGTACAGATGGTAAAATAATTGCGATTAATGCTTATAAATTGAAAGCTATTTAATCAAAATGTAACATTATTGTCATTTTCAATGCGCATTTTGCTGTCGCGGTACTTGCCAGGTGTGGTTTCGGCTATTTCTTTAAAGGCGCGGATAAACGAATGCAAGGAGCCAAAACCAGCAAGCGTGGCAATGTGTTCGAGAGAAAAGTTCCGATTATTTTCGTCGCTCAACAGCTCTTTTGCCGCGTTTACTCGGTGGCGGTTTACGTAGGTGCTGAACGAACATTCGTATTCGCTATTGATGTAACTCGAAATATAGGTGCGGTTGGTGTTTAGTTTACATGCAATATCGCTGATTTTTAACTCGGGGTTTTTGTAGATTTGGTCTTTTTCGAATAGATTTTGTAGCTGATTTTTCAACATTTGTTGCGTTGACTTTTCGGGTTCGCAAGGGGGCTTGCATGCGGATTCGCTGATGGAATCAATGGTGGGTTCGAGGATGGGTTCGTAGATGGGTTCGCTGGTGGATTCACAGATGGGTTCACTGATGGGTTCACTGATGGGTTCGCAGCCGGATTCAATAGTTGTATCTGCTTCGAAATTTGCCACCGAATGGTTTTGTAAAAATCCTAAATAGCCCAATATAAACAAAAACACACCATAACTTGTGCAGGTTATCATAAGTAGTGCTGGCGATTTATCGAAAAACGAACGACCCAAAAAGCTGGTAATTATGGTAAAAACCGAAGATGCTGCAAAAGTGTACAGTATTATTTTAGCCCATTCGAGCGTTTTGTTATCTATGTACGAATAAAAATTGCGTACTTGTTC
This sequence comes from Paludibacter sp., assembly GCA_020049335.1. Taxonomy (GTDB): domain Bacteria; phylum Bacteroidota; class Bacteroidia; order Bacteroidales; family Paludibacteraceae; genus Paludibacter. The sequence goes on from JAIFKX010000141.1 coordinate 6,563, forward strand.
GTTGTATTCCGACAGATATTTTTTTATTTTAAAATACGAAAAAATCATCTGTGAAAAATATAAAACCTGAAGTAAGTATTGTAATCCGATTTGAATCTGAATCAATAAGGGTGCATTTTTAATTTTACCTATACCATACAAATAGTTATGCACATAGAGTTTACGCATTTCGGGCGGCATTAGTACATACACAAATGCAACAGCCAGTAGCAATACTCCTGCTGGAATAAAACACTTTAAGTCTGAATAATCAATCTTCGATTTAACTGTAAGTAGCTTAATATATAGGTAATAAAATGGAAAAATGGATAATGAGCCAAACACAAACAGTAAATCGAAAGGCAACAAAACACTTTTCAGATGATTAAAATAAACCACAAAACTGATAAAAACCATGAAAACTGCCAACATAAACAACCCTAACACATATTTCGCTTTGTTTTTGCGCGACGAAAGAATTAGTATCAATGCCCATGTAAACGAGATATAGGTTGGCGTATAAATTGAAAAATCTAATACCATAAATACTCTGTAAAATAATGAAATTTAAATATCAAGTAAAAGCATTTACTCCTCTATCCCATACCGTTTGCACATAAACGAATCGGCTAATCGTTTTATTTCTCGCTTTATAGCCGAATCGTCGATATGGTCTAAATCGAAAGCTTTTTGCAGATCAATAGCTGGAGTTATATAATCTACTTTATCGTTTTTGTAAACATAAAAAAGTACTCGTGTCTTCTCAAAAACTGGTTCTACTAAATAAATTTGATTAAATTCGTTGCGTGTCATATATTAAAATGTTATTTGGCTTTGCCGTTATTTGCTTCGCGTTATTTGGCTTTGCCGTTATTAATTGTTATTAAGTCGTTATTAAGTTGTTATCCCGCTTTGGCGGGATGTTCGCTTCGCTACTATTTGCTTTGCGTTATTTGTTGTTATTCATTTTAAATCGTTACTATGTTGCTATAAATAATTTTGATAAACGATTTCTACAAAGACATCCCCCGATATCTTTGTAGAAACGTTATCTCCTGCATGGATTTTTAGAGGCATCGCCCCCAATATCTTACATCGTATTACATCCTTATTTTCTTCACTACAATTTCTCCTTCCGATACAATCTTTACTACGCCCACAAAATGCCTTTCGATAGGAATAATGGTTTTGTCGGAAGTTGAGCTTGTCTGATAAATTAGCTTTCCTTGCATATCGAATAGTTGGATAAAGCTGTTGTTTGCACACTGAATCTGCAATTCCGCTGGCAATTGTTTTATCACAATATCCGATTTGTTATCAGCTAGTTGGGTAGATAGGGCTGTTACGTTTATTACACCGTTGGTGGCTTTGGTAACAACGTTTTCACCTTTGGCATTGGCAATAACAATATTACCCAACACCAAGGCATATTGCCCCGCAATCATGTTTTGTGGCAACTGAAATGGCACACTGAAAATAATACCATCGGTGCCCGTTACAGCTACTTTGGTTGGCGAATAACCCAAAATTCGGAATTGTCCGTTGGCAAGTTTCGAGTAGTCGAGTGTCCAACCCGTAAGGCGGTTTGTAGGCACTAAATTGAGCGTGGCAAGCGTAATTTCTGCCGGCAAAGCTAAATCGAACTGAAAAGCAGTTACTGTCAAGTCGTTTTTTATTTTGAAATCGAACTGTGTTGAATTACCCGCTTTAGCCGAAATATCTAAGGCCGCCAACTCGAAATTGGCAAATATCTCGGCACTCATGCTTACTCCGAAATCTGGTTTCAAATCATTGGAGGTTACTGTCATGCTACCTGATTTTACTCCTGGCTCAATATCAGTCAGTTGCATTGTTAGGGTACTGCTTTGATTGGAAGCAAGCGTCAATGGTAAAGTTACACTTTTGAGCCGGAATGTGGCATTTGGAAATGTGAAAGCCGAAATGATAAGCGGCTCATTTCCGGTGTTGCTTACCGTAAACGTTTTTTCGTAAACGGTAGAACCTACATTTAACCTTCCGTAAGCGATGGACGAGCTCATAGACAAGCGCGGAGCAGTAAGTGCAATACTGCCATTGGTGTTGGACGACAACACATTTTTGCCAACCGTATTTGTCAATATTACCTGACTAGCCGTGAGGGGATAATTGGCGTTGTAGTTGTTCATTTTTATTTTGAACCCACAAAACTCAGCGTTGCTCGCTGGCACTGTGCTGTTATCGTTGGCATAAAATAAAATTTTTAGCACCTTACCTGTTTGGCTTGCAGTCATCTGAA
>JAIFKX010000323.1 GCA_020049335.1 Paludibacter sp.
CTCAATGCCTTGAAAGTGTGTGAACTATGTATCGAAATGCGTGGGTGGAATTTTTCTATATCACGCTTATCGCGCAAAAACAACACTTCGCTATGCAAAGCGTATAAGCCATCGCGAAGGACACTTTCGGCCTGTGTTAAATGATAACCGAAATGCGCTTTGATTTTTTGTTGCGTATCAAAATCGGGCTTAAACGAATACTTAAAATCTTCGTTGAGAACTAGAAACTCTTTTTTTACTAACTCAGCTTTTTCTCCAAAAAGATCATTTAAAACTGTTTCGTCTATAAACTGTTTTGTCAGTCGTTCTTCGTCCCAAACAATTCCAGCTTGTTCAATTTCTTTGATAGAATAAGGCAAGGCGGGATGAAAATTACCTGTGAGCCCCCACACATCGCTAGTCGGAATTTCCCAAATACGGAAAAAACCCAAAATATGGTCGATTCGATAAGCATCGAAATACTCGGCTAACTTGGCAAATCGCTTTTTCCACCAACTGTAACCATCTTCTTCCATTTTTTCCCAATTATAGGTTGGGAAACCCCAATTTTGACCCGTTGCCGAAAAATCGTCGGGCGGAGCTCCTGCTTGCATTTGGGTATTAAACAGCTCAGGGTCAACCCACGCATCCACGCTGTGCGGACTTACTCCAATTGGTATATCGCCTTTTAGAGCTACGCCATTGGCACGGGCATAATTGTGCACTTCGCTCAATTGCAGGTGTAGATGGTATTGCAGAAAATAAAAAAGCGCTAATTTTTCGTAATTCTCCGACTGCGGATGGGCTAAATCCTCAATTTCCGATGGATTATAAACACTGTATTTCGTCCATTTAGCAAACTCGGGTGTGCCATACACATCACGTAAGTGCGAAAATGCGGCATACGGAATTAACCATTCTTTGTTTTTATCAAAAAATAATTTGTATTCTTTTTGGGCAAAAATGCGCTTGGAGTTTTGTGCGAATATTTCTAAGAAATAAGCCCATTTTGTATTAATAACAGCCTCATAATCAACAAATAATTTTTCATTCAATTCTTTTTGCTTCGCACTATAAAAAGCGTTGCGAGCAGTGTCGTTTAGCTTTCCCATTTTATCCAAATTCAGGTAAACAGGATGGAGCGCATACACCGAAACGGCATTGTAAGGATACGAATCGCCATTAGAATAGTTGAGCGTAGTATCGTTTATGGGTAGCGTCTGAATCATTCGCTGTCCAGTGCGTTTTGCCCAATCTACCATCAATTTCAAGTCGTTAAATTCGCCAATACCAAAGCTTTTTTTGCTGCGCAACGAAAACACTGGAATTGCCACGCCAGCTCCTTTCCAATTGGTGCAACTTACGCGCAAATGTTCATCACCAATAATTGTATTTGTTTGTTTATCAACACTTTCAACTCTTCTATTCTCACCCGATTCCCATTCGCAGACAGTATTTGTTTGTCCATCGAGCACCAAATATTTGTATTCCAAGGGGAAAGTAATTTTGGATAAAGGCAAAGTAAATTCCCAATCGGGGAAATGCGATTCGTTCATTCGCACAAAAGCCGATTCGTTCCAGTTTCCAAGTATTTCTTGATTTCCCGCAATAGCTATATAGTTGTAGGGCTGCATTTTGGGGCAATGCAAACGGAGGGTAATTTCGCCTTTTTTTTGTTTTTGTAGCGGCTCGTTGCGTTTTAGAAATAGTTCGGCAAACAAGAAAGCATTAAAGGGGCTTTCGCTGGTTGGTCCGCGCCAAGTATCGCGAAAAAAAATGGTTTTTTTTGTCTCGGGCAGTCGGAGTTTTCGGCTTGCTCCCGTTTCGTACATGGTGCTGCCATCGGGCTGTTGCACACCGTAACGATAATTTTCGAAGTCTGGATGTAGTTGGCTGTCAAGCTCTAATTCCCATATACCATTGCCCGTGTGATGCATTGGGAAGTTTTTTATAGGGCAATTAGCAGCGTCGTAAGTAAATATACGGAGCGATTGTCCCCATTTTGTTTCGAAATGCAAGCTGAACAATAGTGTCATACGCGAATAAATTATGCTTTCGTTAGTATATTAACTTGCTTTAAATCAATAGTATAAATAAAACAAAAAACCTTCCAGATTGTCTCGGGAAGGTTCTTTTGGAAGAGGTTCGTGGCGGATTCGAACCGCCGTAATCGGTTTTGCAGACCGGTGCCTAGCCACTCGGCCAACGAACCTTGTTTTTCGGACTGCAAAGATAGTGCTTTTTGACGAAATAAACAAAACCTTTTTTTGAAAAATAAATTGTCAGTATTTTTTTAACGATAATAATTGCTAAAAATATTGTTTTTAAATCGAACTTAGTTATATTTGCAGCTATAAATAACCATTCAACAAATGACAACAATCGAATTAAAATCCAATCTTCATAGCCTGATTGAGAATATTAACGATAAAAGTATATTGTCCGGTTTCTACCAATTGCTTATCAAAACGAAAGAAAATAAAGTTGGATTGCTTTGGACTAAACTTTCATCCGAACAACAACATGATTTAGAGCAGCTTGCACGTGAAGACGACGATAGCTTGAAATTAATTACGAATGAAGATATGATAAAAAAATATCAAAAATGGAAGTGAAAGTTTATTGGTCAAGTAAGGCCGAAAAACAATTTCAATCGATAGTTGAGTACTTAGAAACAAATTGGGGTTTAAAATCTGCTTCAAAATTTGTAAACTCAATTTTTGAATTCATAGCGGTTTTATCTGATTTTCCTGAAATTGGTACTTTAGAACATCCAGAATTAAATATTAGAGGGTTTGTAATTGTGAAGCAAATTACTGTTTTCTATCAAATCAGGAAAAATAAAATTGTGATTCTGAATTTATATGACAATAGGCAAAATCCAAAGAAAAATAGATTCAACCAATTTATCCCGACTAAAACGGGAGGCTTAACTTAACGACATTGATTCAATTATAAAAAAAAAATCGTAAAACATGGATAGAAATCAAATTGTACAAAATGCAAATAAACTTATTCACGAAAAATCTCCTGATGCAAAAGTAATTCTTTATGGCTCAGAAGCCAGAGGTACGGCTTGTGAGAATAGTGATATTGATTTGCTTATTCTTGTGAATAAAGATAAACTATCTCTTATTGACAAACAAAATATTTCCTATCCGCTCTACGATCTTGGTTATGAAACAGGTGTAATTATAAGTCCTTTAATTATAAGTCGTTACGAATGGGAAAACAGGCCTTTTAAAACTCCATTTTATATTAATGTAATGAACGAAGGGGTAGAATTATGAAACAAGCTATTGATGAAGAGAGCTTAAAGGCCTTAGTTAACTATCGTTTAAACAGAGCTAAAGAAACATTGATTGAAGTTCAAGTAATTGTAGAAAGTGGATACTATACAACAGCCGTAAACAGACTTTACTATGCCTGTTATTATGCAGTTTTAGCACTTTTAATCAAAAATAACATTAATGCTCAAACTCATAGTGGTGCACGACAAATGTTGGGACTTCATTTTGTTTCAAACAATAAACTTTCTAAAGACCATGCCCGTTTTTATGCTCAAATATTTAACGACCGAATTTCGGGAGACTATGATGATTTTGTATTTTTTGACAAACCTACTCTTGATGAATTAATTCCAAAAGCAAAAGATTTTATTGCTGCAATTGAAGATTTATTAAAAGAAAACTAATACTCTGTAATTGAATCTTTTAATCCAAATTTCATGCAAAAATTCCTTTCCATTTTAAAACAATATTGGGGCTATGATGCGTTTCGACCGCTTCAGGCTGATATTATTCAAAGTATTGCTTCTGGGAAAGATACACTCGGATTAATGCCTACGGGTGGTGGAAAGTCGCTGACTTTTCAGGTGCCGGCAATGGCAATGGAGGGGGTTTGTATTGTTGTTACACCGCTTATTGCCTTGATGAAAGACCAGGTGGAAAACCTGAAAAAACGTGATATTCGGGCTGCTGCTATTTATTCGGGCATGACGAATAACGAAATTATGCTCGTGCTTGATAATTGCGTTTTCGAAGCTTATAAATTTCTCTATGTTTCGCCCGAACGACTTGCTACGGCTCTTTTTTTAGAAAAAATGAGTCAAACGCGCGTATGTATGATTGCCGTAGACGAGTCGCATTGTATTTCGCAATGGGGTTATGATTTTCGTCCGTCGTATTTACGCATTGCCGACATTCGGGAGCTGCTTCCCGAAGTGCCCGTGTTGGCGCTTACAGCCACTGCTACACCCGAAGTGGTGGACGATATTCAGGAAAAATTGCATTTTCGACAAAAAAATCTTTTTCAAAAAAGTTTCTCACGCTCCAACCTCGCTTATGTGGTGCGCACTACCGAAAACAAAGATGAGTATTTGCTCAAAATTCTAAATACCGTTCCGGGTACATCGGTAGTTTACGTTCGCAACCGAAAGAAAACGAAGGATGTAGCTGATTTTTTGGTTCAAAATGGAATTGCTGCTGAACATTTTCACGCTGGTTTAAAAAACGAGACCAAAGACGAAAGGCAGCGTCGCTGGAAAAACGACGATACCCGAGTTATTGTTTCAACCAATGCTTTTGGAATGGGAATCGACAAAGCTGAAGTGCGAACGGTAGTGCATCTTGATCTTCCCGATTCGTTGGAAGCTTACTTTCAAGAGGCTGGTAGAGCAGGGCGCGACGAGAAAAAAGCCTTTGCGGTGCTGCTTTACAACAATGGAGATGCGGTAAAAATGCGTAAACGCGTGTCGGATTCATTCCCCGGAAAAGAAATGGTTGTGAAAATTTACGATTCGCTCTGCAATTATTACCAAATTGGTGTTGGTTCAGGACTTGAGCGGGTTTTTGCGTTCGATATCGCCGATTTTTGTATCCGCTACAAATTGCCGATTTTAATTGCCCATAATTCGCTCAAACTACTTCAACAAGCTGGTTATGTTGAACTTACCGACGAACAGGAAAGTTCGTCGCGCTTACTTTTTACTGTCGACCGCGACAATTTATATAAGCTCCGACAAACACCCGATCAGGATAAATTGATACATATTTTGCTTCGTTCCTACACCGGATTGTTTACCGACCCTGCTTACATTAGCGAAGAATTGATGGCTAAGCGCTTAGAGTGGTCGCGCGATCGGGTTTATAATGAGCTTGTTGCCTTATCCAAAGAACGTATTGTCGATTATATTCCACGAAAAAAAACGCCTTTTATTACCTTTACCATCGAACGACAAGCTACCGAACGCATTGTGCTCAGCAAAGAAGCTTACGACGACCGCCGCGAGCGCTATATAGCTCGTGCAAAAAGTGTTTTGGATTATGCCAAAGAAGAAAACGTTTGTCGCAGCCAAGTACTATTAAGCTATTTTGGTGAAAAAAACACCAAGCCTTGCGGTCAGTGCGACATTTGCCTCAAAAACAAAGAAAACGAACTTAGCCCCGAATTATTTGAAAAAATAAAAAGGCTTGTGCTCGAAGTGCTCCAAAACGAGCCACTACCTGCCAATTCATTGCTGCGAAAATTGCCTTTTAAAGAACCACAATCTATCCAAGTTATTCGATTTATGATTGACAACGGCGCAATTTTCGAGAATGAATTAATGCAGCTGGAGGTAGAGAAATGAAAAGATAAATACTGAAAGATACATTTAAAAAGTATAATATGAAGATATTAATCTCAAAAACGATTTTTTCAAAAATACTTCAGTTCTTTTCCTTCAATCGAAGTTAATAAGTTGTTTGCTAAGCGACTAGCACCAATGCGGAACATTTTATTATTGAGCCATTCTTCACCCAAAATGTGTTTTACCAAGGTGTAATGTTTTACAGCATCTTCGGTAGTTACTATGCCACCCGCAGGTTTGTAGCCAATTTTATCACCCGTTTTGTCGTACCATTCTTTTATTGCCGAACACATTATGTAGGTGGCTTCCAAGGTAGCTGCAACAGGTATTTTCCCTGTCGATGTTTTGATAAAATCGGCACCTGAAGCCAAGCCCAACAAAGAAGCTTTTTTAATGTTCGAAGCTGTTTTTAAAGCACCACTTTCGATAATAACTTTGAGATGTGCTGTGCGGCAAGCAGCTTTGAGTTCGATGAGCTCTTCTAATACTTCGTCGTAATTTTCTTCCAAAAATTTACCAATAGAAATGACTACATCAATTTCGGTTGCACCTTCCAACACGCACAAAGCTACTTCGGCCACTTTTACTTCGATAAATGTTTGCGACATGGGGAAACCAGCTGCTACAGAGGCAATTTGTATTTCGGGTAGTGAAAGTCGGTTGCTCACAGTGCTCACCATTGCTGGCGAAATACAAATAGCCGCCACGTTGGGAAGTTGAGGATACGACGCATTAAAATTATTCACTTTATTGGTCAAGCCCACAATTTCGGCCGTTGTATCGGTGCTGTTGAGCGACGTAAGGTCGATTAAACTCAAGCACGTTTTGTACACTGCTGGCGTATTATTTGCATCGTATTCGGCAGCAATAATTTTATCAACTGCTTGTTTTACAGCCTCATCGTTGAGGTCGCAATTGTATTTCTTAAATAAATCGTCTATTTTACCCATCTTATTATTTACTATTTTTCAATTTACCATTTATTCATTTACCATTTATTCATTTACCATTTACCATTTTTTTTCTCTTCCATCACCACATCATCACATCACCACATCACCACATCAACTTCTCATTCTCTTTGTGCCTTGTTGCGTCGCGTTCGGTTTTCTTTTGCATGTTTTTTTCGAATGCTTCGGTGAGGTTTACGCCCGTTTGGTTTGCTAAACATAAAAGTATCCACAATACATCAGCCATTTCGTCGGGAAGGTTTTTGGCTAAATCCGATTTTTTGAACGACTGGTCGCCATAAGTACGTGCCATTATGCGTGCCAGTTCGCCTACTTCTTCGGTCAGAATAGTCATGTTGGTTAGTTCACTGAAATAACGCACGCCAATGGTTTTTATCCATTCGTCAACACGCTTTTGGGCTTGATCTATGGTGAGTTCTTTACTCATTCAATCGTGCAATAATGGTTTCGTTTCCGGTGGTTTTGTCGCCCACTTCCACAAAAATTTCGGTGTCGAGTGGGAAAAATAAATCTACACGTGAACCGAATTTTATAAACCCAAGTTGTTCGTTGAGGTGGCAAGCTTTTCCGGCATGAGCATACGTAACAATACGTCGAGCCAATGCTCCCGCAATTTGTCGAACCAAAATCTGCGTTTTAGCTTCGCTTTCGATAACAACGGTTGAGCGTTCATTTTCGTGACTCGATTTTGGCAAGTACGCCGCCAAATGTCGCCCGTTGTGATGCACTGCTTTAATCACCTTACCCTGAATGGGATACCAGTTGGCATGCACATTGAAAACCGACATAAAAATGGAAACCTGAATCCGTCGGTCGCCAAAATACTCCAATTCGTCGGTTGGTTCTACTACCACAATAGTTCCATCGGCCGGTGCAACAACCAAACCGCTGTCGTCAATCTTAATTCGTCGCGATGGATTGCGGAAAAAATAGCCAAAAAACACCAAAACAGCTGCTGAGAGCGAAGTGGTTATGGCCAAAGGGAAAGTGGGAAACCGAAGGTATATGAGTAAGTTAAGCACAAAAAGTATAAAAAGTAGGCTTATCAAAATTAGTCGACCTTCTTTGTGTATTTTTATATATCTCATTGTTTATAAAATAATCTGCGGATTAAAAAATTGTATTATTGATTTAAATTTCATCAAACAAAGATAAAGATTTTTTTTCAGCAATGCAAACCGAACCCCAAACTTTTGGAATCCATCAAAAAATTGTACCTTTGCGATTGGTTTTTTAATCCTTCCTTTTTTGGCTAAATAAAAAAGTAAATAACAACAAACGAGCTGTAATTTAATTTTGCAGTTTCATATTAATTTTCAGTAAAAATGAATCTATCTTTGCTCACTGCTATATCGCCCGTTGATGGTCGTTATCGCACAAAATCAGTCGATTACGCCCAGTATTTTTCCGAATTTGCGCTTATCCGTTACCGCGTACAGGTGGAAGTAGAGTATTTTATTGCTTTGTGCGAAATACCATTGCCCCAATTAAAAACTGTTCGGGGTGATGTTTTCCCCCAATTGCGGGCTATTTATCAACATTTTACCGAGCAGGATGCACAGGCTATAAAAGACATCGAAAAGGTTACCAACCACGACGTAAAAGCAGTAGAGTATTTTCTAAAAGAGAAATTTGACGCACTCAATCTTCCTGATTATAAGGAGTTTATTCATTTTGGTTTAACTTCGCAAGATATAAACAATACCTCTGTGCCACTTTCGGTAAAAGAGGCAATCAACAAAGTATATCTGCCCGAAATGGAGGCACTCGTTCAGGAGTTGCAACATCGTGCCGACGAATGGCGCGACGTGTCGATGTTGGCAAAAACGCACGGTCAGCCTGCTTCGCCAACCCGCTTAGGCAAGGAAATTATGGTTTTTGTATACCGCCTCGAACAGCAATTGGAACAGCTTAAAAAAGTGCCTGTTTCGGCAAAATTTGGAGGCGCTACGGGCAATTACAATGCCCACAAAGTTACTTATCCGGCTATCGACTGGAAGGTTTTTGGGAATAGCTTTTTGGCCGATAAATTGGGTTTAGACCGCGAACAGTGGACAACGCAAATTTCAAATTACGACAATTTAGCGGCTCAATTCGATGCCATGAAACGTATAAACACTATTCTAATTGACTTTTGTCGCGATATTTGGACGTATGTGTCGATGGAGTATTTCAAACAAAGCATTAAAGCGGGCGAAGTAGGTTCGTCGGCAATGCCACACAAAG
>JAIFKX010000263.1 GCA_020049335.1 Paludibacter sp.
GCCATGGCTTCGTGTATGTTTTTGTACTCCCACACCGGATAGGTATGGATAGAAATAAAATCAACTTCATCCACTAAAAGCTTTAATTTATCGTACCAGGGCACATAGTTTTCGCAAAAAGTTACGGGTTGCTTTGCGTATTTTTTTATCATTCGTACGTAGCGAATTACTTTATCCACAGGCACATAATGGTCGGTCCAATCCACAGTAGCTTCGTTGCCGGCCGAAAGCGAGAAAACAATTTCGGGGTATTTGTTGGCTAATTTTATAAGCTTACGTATTTGCTTCAAATTGTCGAGTTTGTTTTGTTTCAGTTCGTCTTCGGTGTAAATTTTACCCCACGGACAGCCAAAGTTATTACGCTCGGCACCAATGTAGGCGCCAAGCATAACTTTGAAATTCATTTTCTCTTTCGTTATCACTTTCAAAACTGTTTCGGCATGTTTTGTACAATCGTACAAACGTAAATACTTCCAGTTTTTTTCGAGTATTTTTAAATCTTCACAAATTTCGTTGTATGTGGGATAAATGCCTGTATCCGGGCTTTGGCCTAAGCGGTAGCCCGAATAACAGATGGCATTTCCTGTTGGTACTAATTTCATGGGTAATATTGCTATTAATTTCTATCAGGGCTTTTTGTAGATAAACACGGCGTCAATTTCTAACTTAACACCCGCTGTGCCACCTGCAAGCATTACAAAAATATCGGTTGTAGCCATACCCGTAGTGTATCTCAAGCCTTTTGCTTTAAAATAATTCATCGGTATTTCTACTTCCTGCCACTGACCGTTGCGGGTAAAATTACCAAAAGGCAAAGTGCTTTCCATGCTTGCAGTACCCAAAACCACAGTTGCTGCCGATGCTCCATATCCTAATTTGAATGCATAACTGTTTGTAGTGCTGCTTTTTATGGCAAAATGTAAATAATATTTACCGGATGTGTCGTCGGTAATGGCTTTTAATTTGTCTAATTGGGCATTGGGCTTCACATTAATTGCAGCTCCAGACCATCCGCCGGCACCGGTAACTACAAAACTCAACCAATCGGTATTTCCATAGAAATTTGTTCCTGTTAAAGTGCCTGCATTCAGTCCGTTCCATACATAAAAATTATTATTTACGCCATCCGACCTAAAGTCAGTCACAATATTGTTGGTGCCAATAATATCGACAGTTGGGGCATCTAAGTAAATAAGATTGTAATTTGTTCCTGCCAACGAAGGCGGAATATAATCGTATACCGATACCGAACATATAGCCGTCAATGTACCAACAGAGGCAACAATATTAGCTGTTCCCAGCGATACTGCGGTTATTTTCCCTGTATTATCAACAGTGGCCACCTCCGGATTGGTTGAGATCCACATCAAATTATTGGTTGCCTCTGCAGGTAATAATGGGGTAAGAGTTGCGCTAACAGTTTGTGTTGAGTCAATTTTCAAACGCAATTTTGTTTTGTCCAACGTAATAGCTGTAATCTCGGGAGTTACAGTTACATTGCAACTTGCTGTAAAATCACCAACTGTGGCTACAATTTGAGCACTGCCTTCGGATATTGCTGTAATTGTTCCGTCGACTACGGTGGCAACAGCCGCGTTGGTCGATGACCATTGTACCCGCCCAAAAATATCGGAAGGTTCTAAAATTGCCGAAACAGAAGCTGTGCCATTAACCGGCATGGATATCGACGTTTTATCTAAGCTAACACCTGTTACAGCAGGGTCGGTACAGGATTGCAGAAATACGATAAGAAGGCTAATCGCTATGATTATATATTTTTTCATGATGTATAAATTTTATTATTTTGATGTATCACTAGTTGACTTCTTTGTAAACCCTTACATAATCCACAAGCATAGTTTGTGGGAAAACAGTTTGATCGGTAGGACCCGTAACATAATTTCCGCCTACTGCCATATTCAGAAGGATATAAAATGGTTGATCGTTGAAAACCCATTCTCCTGTTACATTAGCAGGGGTAATGCGTTGATATAATGTATTATCCACAAAAAAATCAATGTAATCTTTTCCCCATTCAATTGCAAAAATATGAAAATCGATATCGTATCTGCTGTTAGTCAACCCAAAACCTTTCGTAATAGATGTGCCACCCGAATAGCCCGGACCATGCACAGTTCCATTGATAATATTTGTTTTCGATCCGTTCATCTCCATAATATCAATTTCGCCACATTGAGGCCAGCCAATTTTATTATTATCAGCGTCTAAGCTGTCAATAGTGGTGCCAAGCAGCCAAAATGCAGGCCATATACCCGGGCCATAAGGCAATTTTATGCGCGCTTCGAATCGCCCGTACGACTGCGCAAATAATCCTTTGGTAATAATACGTCCGGAATAATAAGTGGCATAAGGCGTTGTAGGCACTTTAGTAGCCGTTATGGCCAAATTGCTCTTTCCATCCATCGAAACGTTTTCGGGTTTGTTGGTATACACTTCGTATTCGTTATTTCCCCAGCCATTGTTATTTCCCAAATCAAAAACCCACTTGGTGGCATCGGGCAAGGTGTTTTTCACTCCATCGAATTCATCTGCCCATACAAGTTCGTAGTTACGACCCGGAAGTTTCTGAATCTCTCCGTTTTCGCTACATCCAATCGTCGTAATCAGAATGATTGAAAATAAAACTGCGGAGTAGAATTGTTTGCTATTATATAATTTATTGAAATTCATAGTGTTATTTTTTTTATGTTTGAATAACTAAATATTAAAATCACATTTTATTTATGAAAATAGATATTATCCACATAAATTACTGTTGGAAAATTATCGAAAACAAGATGTACCAAATGTGCTTTGCTTGCTAACCCGGCGAAGCTTGACAGCGGAATATCCAAGCTAACCCACTGATTGGTAGGCAATGCTGTAGGATGATTATAAACACCCATTGTATTTGAACCACCGTAGTTTGCGCTCCAATCTTCCAACGATAGTGTTGGTTTATTGGTCAGGTTTGGCGACAAAGCAGGTACCCAAACATCGAGATGGATATGTGTCATTGCACTTGCATCCACAGGTGTTGACTCAAACGAAATTGCCACCAACACTTTTTTCTGGTTGTAAGTATCGTTGTAGTTTGAGTAACGCAGGTAATTATTTCCACTTATATTGTAAAATGCAAAATCGGTTGTAAATCCACCACCACTCCAAGTCCAGAAAGGTTCGTACGAATCAATGTTCGAGTTTTTGTACGAGTCGCTGTAAAGCGAAATAACATTGGCGCTTGCCAAGGCAGGAGTCGGTGCCGAAACCGATGGCAATTGTGGTGCGCCAATGGAATTGACTAACAATGAGCCTTTTACGCTTTTATCGCCTAATTTAGCTGTTATAAGTGTAGAGCCAGCTCTTAACACCGAATAGGTTCCGGGTTTGCTTGCTGCCGCCACACTTGGGTTCGAAGATGCCAAGGTTAAATATCCCGATGATAAAGTAATCGATTGATTGATGCCTGAAGGCAAATTGAATGTCGCTGTCAAATCGGGCATTTTATAATCACCTGATTCCACATTATTCAAAATTTGATCTTTACCTGCATAAATATCTCCGGGAGTTGTGTGTGCAATAGTTCCTAAATTCTCAAACTTTAGTTCGTCAATCCAGAATGTAAAGCCTTTGCCACCTTTGCGAGGGTCAACCCAGTAATAAAACATCCCTTTTTCGTGTTTTAGTTTGGAAGCATCCGGAATTGGAATGTAGTATTTTGTCCAGGCAGTAGTTACAATCAGGTTGTTGAGCGTAACTTTATAGGTGGCATCTTCTACGCCTTTTACAACCGAATTGCCAAATCCGAGTGTCGAAAGCGTGTCGGGTTCCGATGCTTTAGCCCAAAAAGAAAGTACATTGTAGCTGGTCAAGTCGCGTGCAGAAGCCACCTGAAAAACACCTCCAGCAGTTATTCCAAACGGATCGTTGGCATTTGGAACCTCAAACTTCATCGAAGCAGTTCCACTGTATTTTTCATTATAATCTAAACTGAAATTGGTAACTTTTCCCCAGGCTGCATAATCCAACCCAGCACTGAAACCATCCATAAAAAGCTCCGGTGTAGTATCGTAGTTTGTTGCATACGGTAATTCATCAACATTTCGTTCGCAGCTCGTTGTTAGCATCGAAAAAACAATGCTTACAATTGCATAATAATATAATTTAATGTTTTTCATACGAATCAATAATTTAGAAGATTATTTTCCAATATTAAAATGAATATACGTTCTTATTTCCCACTCGTTTCCTTTACCATAACCTATTGCCAATGGGTCGGCAACTAAAGCGCCGGCAGCGTTGGTAATGTATGTGGGTGCATAGCGGGGCGAGTATTGGTCGAGCGAACGCCATGTGGCACGAATTCCCAAACGGGTTTCGGGTACGATAAACCATTTTTGTTTGGCAATAGAAGTCGATAAATCGGCCATCAACTGCAAAGGATAGGTTAAGTTAAAATCGCGATGGTAGTCGTAAGGTCCCCAATCGTTTACTTTGGCAGTAGATATTAATTTCATTTTTTTGTAAATCATACGAACATCTCCACCAAAGCGGCTAATAAGTCGTTCGTCGCTACCATTGGATTGTGCTGTACCTACAAAAAGATTGGCTATTAACCCAAAATCGTGATTTATTTTGCTCACAATACGGCTATTTACTTCCCACAAATCGTGTGCTGAAGGTGCTCCAGAAAATGCAAAAGTGGCGCGATTGGCTAATTTACCAATAGAAGCATCCTGCGTGGTTGGGTGGTGGCGATACACAAAATCGGCACTCATGGCAAATTTTGCATCTTCCATTTCGTCGTTGTCCCAATCCCAATAGCGGGTGGCAGGCGTAGGGTCGTAAGCAAAAAGCAGTTCGCCGGCTGTTGTTTCGCGGTTGGCACGCACTGCAAATGGGTCGTCGAGAATGTTACGTGGACGTCCGGGTGCTGGAGCATCAAAAGGCACTGGACCTACAATTGGTTTTTGCCAAAGAAAATTAGGTGCAATTTCTAAATAACCAACTTTGTAAGTCAATCCGGTCAGAAAGTTGTACTGATTGCCACTTCCACTGTCTTTGAGTCGCCATCCGGTGAAGGTTACCGTATAATCAGAACCGCCCGAAGCTACCAATCCTTGAATAGCACCTTGTCCGTACCAATTAATAGCACCTTTGGTGAATGTCAGTTTCATTTTTCCACCCCAAGTATCTTGCGAATTAATTTTATCTTGATAAACGGTGTAATTTCCAGTTGTACCTTCTATAATTTGAAATACATCGCCTATTCGGCGCGAACCCGACCAAATACCACCAGCACTAATTCCCAGCCCTCCAATGGTTGTTTTTACTTCCAAAGTAGCTCTGCGGTTTTGGGGTGTTGGTATGGCAAATGAGCTTACCGAAGCAGTACGTTTGTCCACATCTTCGTGGTAAATACCCGAAAAACCAAATTTACCTATTTTCAAATTATATTTGGCTAACAACGCCGGATTGGCTCCCCACCAAAGTTCAGGTCCGAAAGCCAAAGTAAGTCCGCTCAGCGATTTTTTGCCCGTAACTTCGAATCCGAAAGGCGCTTCGCCATTGTAAATATCCATGTTTGCACCATAATGCGCTTCGGGATATAGACCAAAGAAATCGCCATCGTAACCCCAATGATTATGCCCTGTGCGGTAAAATCCAAGTAGACTAAACCATTTGTCATCCCATTTAAAATCAGCCTGATACAATTGAATCCGATTGTTCGATAAGCTAATATTATTCGTTGGGTCGGTAGTTTTAATCATTTGAGCAGCCCCGCGGTTTTCGTAAAATATTTCGTCAATCGGATTTTCGGCTACGTTACCTAAAATATTAAAAGTTACATTTGCCTGAACATTTTCTGTCGGTTTTGCTTCTACGCCAATGTAGTACGATTCCATGCGGTCGAAACCTAACTTGCTAGGATAAGTAGGAGTTGTGAGATTTTCGTTTTTGACAGTAGGAGTAGTAATCATATTTCCACCGGTGGTAAATGTCGAAATTTCAGCCCGAACGCCACTTATGCGTACTTTCTCTCCTATTTCGCTAAATAAGGATGCTTTGTCGGCTCTTGCTTTCAGCTCATTATCAATAACTTCAATACTCGAAAAATGTTGATTTAACGAATTAATTGATTTGTTGTTTTGTGCTGGATTAAATTGATGCACTTTTTGAAGCGCATAATAAGCTGCACGCGGGTACAACTGATAATGTCCCTTGGTATCGGTTTGTCCTTTGGCACAGATTCCATACCATTCCTCGTTCATGTTATTTTCTTTTGGCACATAATCGTCTAAATATCCACCATTTATCCACGAAGCATGTGTGTCATGCACATTTAAGTTGAGCGTTTGTCCGTATTTCCACCAGCCATCGCTAAACTGAAACGTGAAACCACCAATACAGTTGTTTGCTTTGCCATAACCAGCAGCATTGGCATAAATTTCTTTCCAATTGCTAATTAAAAAACGTGCTTGCGAAGCTTGGTCTTCTTGATTGCTAACAGCATTGTAAGCATCGGCACCAAACTCAGTAAACATAATGGGCACATTTACTTTGGCTTTGGCTTTGTCGAATAAATCGCCAAACGACATACCACGATAACAGTTAATTCCCAGTATATCAATGTCTTTACATTCGTTGGCAATAATATCAATAAAGAGCATGTCGCCATTACAAATAGCTATTGGTCGCGAACTATCTACAGTTTTCATTTTCTTTACAGCGTCGTTAAAGACTTTGTACATGTCTTTGGCACGGTGGGTCGATTCTCGTTGTTCCACAGGTATGTTTTCTGTTTCGGCACCCGACCAAAAAAGTCCGTAGTTGTTTTCGTTGCCCAATAAATAAGTCAATAATCCGGGCGTACCTTTGTACATTTCGGCCATTTCGGTTACTTCTTTCAACAATAATTCCTGCGTGCGTGAGTCGCCATATTCAGTATTTGGCACCCAAGTGCCACCGATAGTTAAACCATACCGTCCAAACGAATGATTTACAACCGTCCAGATGCCATATTTCTCATAAATATATTTTATCCATTTCGGTTGAATACCCGTATAAGCGCGAATGGTGTTTACGCCCATATTTTTGAGCATGGCCATTTCGCTATCCAATGCAGTTTGAATAAAAGCATCGGGTTGTGTCCACAAACTGTAGGTGAAATTTGTTCCAATAGGAAAATAATCCCAGTTCATGCCATTGATAGTGAAACTATTACCATTAACCGATAACCATAAACCATTGTTGTTGTTTACCACCGAGACCTTATCGGTCTGCCCTTGCACAGCATGTAGTAAAAAGAAAAATACGAAAGTTATACATACTTTTTTCATACATTTTTTATTAAAAAGGTTATTATAATTACTAACTAATCTTCTCCCCTTTAGGGGTTGGGGGTCTTTAATATTTCAAATTTTCATCTTTATCCCAAATTCCCCAATACGCACCCACATCGCCTTCGGTGCCTACTTTCCACGATTCGTCGAACGAAGTGAAATAGAATATGTCGATGTTTTCTTGCTTCGACCACAGTTGGGTATTGATAAAATACTTTAAGGCATTTTCTTTCGAAGGTAGTGCGCCTTTGTAATCTTCGCCTTCGCTTGGCCAACCCGTTTCAGTAATAATCACGTGTTTGTCACCACCTCCGGCAAGTACTGCCTGAAAAAACATTTCCTTCATATACAGCAAAGCGTAATCGGCATGGCAACTTTCCCAAAACGGATAGCAATTTGCAAGTATCACATCGCACGCTTCTGTAATGGCGGGACGTTCGGTAAATTCGTAATAAGCATCCACATAGCCCACAGGTATGTCGGTAATAGCTTCTTTTACGTGATAAATAGCATCCAAAAGCGCTTCTTCGCTCATATCTTTGCGGTACAAAACTTCGTTGCCAACCGCTGCGATATCCACAAAACCTTCGTTTGCTAATTGAATTAAGCCTTCCAACTCCTTTTTATTCAACTCAGCATCTTTTCCGAGCCAAGCACCAACCAAGGTTTTGATTCCAAATTCTTTTGCAATTTTCGGTATCAGCTCATTGCCTTCGATACACGAGAATGATCGAATCCATTTGGTATGAGGTTGAATAATTTTCATTCGTCGACGTATTTGATCTTCGCTGAGCACATCGCCCGGCTTTTGACCCTCCTCGTAGGCACTAAAACACAAGCCATGCATGCCATCGTTCAACACTTTACTGAACAAATCCTTCAGCTCATCGTTGTTTTTGTTGCTAAAATCTTTTCCGGAGATTCCGGTCAACGACAATTTTTTTCCTGCTCTTTCTGACATATCTTTTTTTAATTTGAAAATTTGAAAATGAATAAATTTGAAAATGAAAGTCCTCAGTTTTACTCTTATTAAAGAGCTAATCGTGAGTTTGTTATTTTTTAAAGTTTGCCTCTGCGTTTTATTAATTCTGTTCGTATTTCGTTCGATTTCTTTTCATTCAAGTCATATTTCCACATTATTAGTATAGCTAAAAATGCCGTAAATGCTGGAATAATAATATCGGCCAATCGAAGATTTGTTATAGTGTCGGCAGTCTGTACAGCCATATTTTGGTCAAAACCAACGAGTTTCAATACCAAGCCACCCAAAACCATAGCTAATCCCTGTCCTAATTTCACCATCCACCAGTAAATAGCGCCAAAAGTGGCTTCTTTGCGTGGCATTCCGTTGTTTAGTTCATCCAAATCGCACACATCGGCTGTCAT
>JAIFKX010000118.1 GCA_020049335.1 Paludibacter sp.
TTACGGGTTTGCAAGAACCAAAGTTTACCTTCTTGTACGGTATACTCCATATCCTGCATATCTTTGTAGTGGTTTTCCAATTTTGTTTGGATAGCGTCTAACTCTAAATAAATGCTTGGCATTGCTTCTTCCATTGATGGATATTTAGCAATTCTATCTTCTTCCGAAACACCAGCTAAAACTGCCCAACGCTGTGAACCAATTTTTGTAATTTGTTGTGGTGTACGTATACCTGCAACAACATCTTCGCCTTGTGCATTAATTAAATACTCACCAATAAATTGATCTTCGCCTGTAGCAGCATCGCGACTGAAACAAACACCAGTTGCTGAAGTTTCGCCCATGTTACCAAATACCATTGCTTGAACGTTAACAGCAGTTCCCCATTCAGCAGGAATTCCTTCCATTTTGCGATAAAGAATAGCACGGTCATTCATCCACGAGTCAAATACGGAGCACACAGCACCCCACAATTGTTCGTAAGCTGAGTCGGGGAAATTATGTCCGGTTTGTTTTAAAACTGCAGCTTTAAAACGAGCAACCATTTCTTTCAAATCTTCAACCGAAAGTTCAGTGTCCAATTCTACACCTTTTTCCTCTTTAATATGTTCAATAATTTCTTCGAATGGATCAATGTCATTTTTGTTTTCGGGTTTCATACCCAAAACTACATCACCATACATTTGAACAAAACGACGATACGAATCCCATGCAAAACGTGCATTACCGGTTTTGCGAATCATACCTTCAACTACGGCATCATTTAATCCAAGGTTCAAAATTGTATCCATCATACCAGGCATGGATGCACGAGCTCCCGAACGTACCGAAACCAATAATGGATTTTCGATATCACCAAATTTCGAATTCATTAAAATTTCCTGCTCTGCAATTGCGGCAGCCACTTCGGGTTTTAAAAGTTCAACTACTTTGTCTTTTCCAAGTGTATAATACTCAGAACAAACATCGGTAGTAATAGTGAAACCAGGAGGTACAGGTACGCCTATCAGATTCATTTCTGCAAGATTTGCTCCTTTACCGCCAAGCAAGTTTTTCATTTCAGCTTTACCTTCGGCTTTTCCGTTGCCAAAAGTGTAGACTCTTTTTGTGTTACTCATTTTGTCGTCTTTTATAGTTTTAAATTTGTTATTTTTTACAAATGACTGCAAAGATACAGTTTTTTGGTCAAAAAAGGATATTTTATGGCATTAAAAAACCTCAAAAAAATGATTGATTTGAAGTTAGTTTGGTAATCAAAATAAATTGATTACCTTTGCACCCAAATTAAAAACAACCGCGCGTTGTGGGTAACTGTCCGAAACACACTGCATTAACAAGCAGTTCGCTACCAGTGGGGTACACGTTTTGTATAAACGAATGAAAATATCGCCGGATATCTGCCCTAAAACGTGTACAAAAACTAACAAAATGACATTCAAAGAATTGAATTTGAAGGACGATATATTATCGGCCATCGAAGAACTTGGGTACGAGCAACCTATGCCCGTACAGGAAAAAACCATTCCGTTCATGCTCGAACAAACCGCTGATTTAGTGGCACTTGCTCAAACAGGAACCGGAAAAACAGCCGCATTCGGGTTGCCAGTTTTAAACTTAATTGATGCACAACGCAAACAAGTTCAAGCATTGGTGCTTGCTCCTACTCGCGAATTATGTATTCAAATTTCGAACGACCTGAAAGGCTACTCGAAAAACATGCGCGGAATGCGTATTGTACCTGTGTATGGTGGCGAAGATATTCGCACTCAATTAAAACAACTGGACACTCCTCCTCAAATTATTGTTGCTACTCCCGGACGATTAATCGACTTAATTGAACGAGGAAAAATTGAATTGGGCGCAATCGACTTTTTGGTACTCGATGAGGCAGATGAAATGCTGAATATGGGTTTTAAAGAAGATATTGAAACTATACTTCAACGTACTCCTGAAACTCGCCGTACCATGTTGTTTTCGGCAACTATGCCTAAGGAGATTTCAAATATCGCTAAGCGCTATATGAAAAACTACGAGGAAATTACTGTTGGGACAAAAAATGCCGGAGCTGAAAATGTAGAACACATCTATTATGTTTCGCAAGCCAGACAACGCTATTTGGTTCTCAAGCGCATTGTGGATTTGAATCCTGATATTTACGGCATTGTATTTTGCCGCACCCGTCAGGAAACAAAAGAAGTTGCCGACCATTTAATGCATGATGGCTATAATGCCGATGCACTTCACGGCGACCTTTCGCAAGCACAACGCGACACGGTTATGCAAAAATTCCGTATTCGTAACATACAATTGCTTGTGGCTACCGATGTAGCTGCCCGTGGATTAGATGTAAGCGACCTGACACACGTTATTAACTACAACTTGCCCGATGATGTGGAAATTTACACACACCGTAGCGGTCGTACTGGACGTGCCAATAAAAAAGGGATTGCAGTTTCAATTATCCATTCGAAAGAGCGCTTTAAAATAAAAGATATTGAGCGCATGCTTCGCAAAAACTTCATTCAGGAGCAAATACCGAATGGGTTGGAAGTTTGTAAAAAACAATTGTTCTTTATGATCGACCGCATGCAAAATGTAGAAGTAAACGAAGAGCAAATTGCTCCTTATACTGCTCAAATTATGAAACAGTTGGAAGATTTAAGCAAGGAAGAAATTTTAAAACGCTTTGTTTCAATTGAATTTAACCGTTTTCTGGATTATTATAAGGATGCCGAAGATTTGAATTATCACGAAAAATCGCACATTCGTGGCGAATTTGATGATCGCAAAGGCGATCGTGGCGTAAGAAGCGACAGAGGAGAACGAAGTGGCGACAGAGGAGATAGAGGAGATAGACAAGGTAAACGTATTCGTCTGAAAATCAACATTGGCGACCGTGAAGGCCTTGACCCTAAACGCTTTTTGGGAATAATAAACGACGTAACCGGCGATAAATCAATTAGCATTGGCGCCATCGAAGTAACTAATAAGTTTACGTTTTTTGATGTATTCAGCGACCAAGTAGAAAAAGTGATAACTTCGTTTGCTGGCGAAAGCGAATATCAAGTATCGGAAGCTAAAGGAAGTAAAGCAGCAGATGGTGGAAGTCGCAAACCCGAATATCGTCCACGCACAGGTGGAGGTGATAGTCCTCGTCGCGAATACGACCGCAGCAGTAGCAGTAATCGTGGAAGCAGCACAGGTTCAGGCTCAGGCGGCTATCGCAAACCCGCAGCAAGTACTGAAGGTGGCGACAAACCTTGGCGTTCGCGTAGTACCGACGACCGTCCGGCACGTCGCAGCTCCTCCGAAGGTGGCGATCGCAAACGCAGCAGCGGTGGAAGTGGTTACAAAAAGAGATATTAGAATTTACTGATAGAAGTAGAAAAGAAAAGGCTTTTGGCTGTGTGCCAAAAGTCTTTTCTTTTTGTGGACCTGGAGGGAGTCGAACCCTCGTCCAAACAAGGAAATAATACGCTTTCTACATGTTTATCTTCGCTTTGGTTTTCGAGTGTCAACAAGACCGCCCGATAGCAAGGCGTATCGGAACTATCTTCGATTTATCCACATTTCCGATTCATTAGCCTCGAAGCGACGGCCTTTGGGAAATGTCTCGTCTCGCCGTCTAACGGCAAGATTAAGCTAATCTACTGTGATTCGATTAAGCAGCAAGAGCGTAGTTTTCTTCGCCAGTTATGATTTTAAGAACCTAGATTTACGAGCTGTTTTCTCAAAGCTCGACATGCTTACATACCCTTTCTACCTGCTGTCAAAACCAAACAGGCCCTTTAGCCACTTAATTATTTGATAATCAACAAGAAACAATAAGCAAAAAGTGCTTTGAGTGTCAAACTGGTAGCAAATAAATAATTTGGGCTACAAAGATAGATTATTTTTTCTATCTACTAAAATAATAATCAAAATCAATTGCAGGTATTTTATAAAACAGAACTGTTTAATACTGTAATTTTGTTAATTTCGTTAAAAGTTTCACTCACAATGTTCTTTTATAGCTCAAAATGGTAGTACCTTTGACCCCCGAAAGGAATTCGGCTCGCTTCCAGAGCTGTTTTTCTTTCTTTTTTATAATGTTGCAAAAGTTCTGATTCACTTTATGAACTTTTCAACCTTATTACTTTATGAACTTTTAAATGGGGTGCCTTAATATTTCGGGCTGAGATCATACCCTTTGAACCTGCACGGGTAATGCCGCGAAGGGAATAAGAAAACACATCTTCCGCATCTTTTAGGCTCTCAAAACAAAATTTATTAACTAATCAATTTTAATTAATTTGTTATGAGACAAATCTTTATCGCAGCCACAGCGCTGTTTTTCTCAATTTCTATTTTTGGTCAAACAAAAAACAATGCTACTGCTAATGACAGCATTCGGCAAATTTCGCTTAAAGAAGTAATTGTAACTTCGTTGCGCGCCAACGAGCGTTCTGCAGTAGCTTACAGCAGTGTTCAAAAAGAAAATATCGAGCAACGCAATCTCGGTCAGGACATTCCGTATTTGCTGGCATTAACACCTTCGTTTATAGCCACTTCGGATGGTGGAACGGGTATTGGTTATACCGGCTTTCGTATCAGAGGTACGGATGGAAATCGCATCAATGTAACCATCAACGGCGTGCCGTTTAACGATGCAGAATCGCATGCGTCGTATTTTGTGGATATGCCCGATTTTGCTTCGTCGCTTTCGTCGGTGCAGGTACAACGTGGCGTAGGAACTTCTACGAATGGGGCTGCTGCCTTTGGTGCAAGTATCAATATGCAAACCGAGGGTTCACGTCCTAATCCTTATGCCGAAATTGGTTCTACCATTGGTTCATTCAACTCCAACAAAAACACGCTGAAAGCCGGAACAGGATTGCTTAAAAGCGGTTTTACTTTCGACGCGCGTTTGTCGAATGTTACAAGCGATGGCTATTTGGACAGGGCTTCGGCTGATTTAAAATCGTATTATTTTGCCGGAGGCTATTATGGCAATAAAACAACGCTGAAATTTGTTACCTTTGGTGGACACGAAAAAACCTATCAGGCTTGGTATGGCGTAATTGCTGATTCGTTGGCAACAAACCGCACCTATAATGAATTGGGCAAATATACTGATAACAATAAAAATACAAAATTCTATGATAATCAGGTTGATGATTATACACAAACACATTATCAATTGCATTGGTCGCAAATTTTAAACCCAAATCTAAATTTGAATGCTTCGGCACATTATACGAAAGGTTCAGGTTATTACGAAGAATATAAAGAAGAACGAAAGTATAAAGAATATGGTTTAATTCCTGACACAATTGCTGGTGAGGTTCAGAAAAAAACAGACCTTGTTCGTCGCAAATGGTTGGATAACGATTTTTATGGAATTACGTATGCCTTGAATTACGAAACAAAAAAGCTAAATGCTACCATTGGCGGTGCTTTAAATCGCTATGATGGCGATCATTTTGGTAAAGTAATTTGGGTGCGTAATGCTCAAAACTTACAACCCAACCAGGAATATTATCGCAGCAATTCGCTAAAAGACGAAGCAAGTATTTATGCAAAAACAACAGCTGAAATTATTGATAAACTGTTTACTACAATTGATTTGCAATATCGCCACATTAATTATAGTCTGAATGGTGTGAGCGACAAATACAACTCAAATACAGGGAAAATGGATGATATTACCAATGTTTATAAATTTGATTTTTTCAACCCGAAAGTGGGTTTAACCTATCAATTGAATAAAGAGAACCATGTGTATGCTTCGTATTCGATTGCTAATAGAGAACCGAACCGCAGTAATTACACCGATAATTCAACAGCTGCCCAGCCAAAACCTGAACGCTTGTACGATACGGAGATTGGTTATCGTTTTCAATCACCTCGTTTCACTGCCAGTGCCAATTTGTATTATATGAACTACAAAGACCAATTGATTTTGACAGGAAAGTTAAGCGAAATTGGCGAAGCTTTAACCTCAAATATACCTGAGAGTTACCGCGCTGGTATTGAATTGGTAGCCGGAGTAAAAATTACCAACTGGCTCAACTGGGACGGAAACATTACTTTAAGTCAAAATAAAATATTGAATTTTACGGAAGAAGGTGTTGATGAATATGTTAATTCTATTGCAGATGAAAATTGGATTGGTTCACGCGATAACGTGTTGGGAACTACCGATATTGCTTATTCGCCGAATGTAATTGCAAATAGTTTATTTAACGTTAAAATAAAATCATTCAATATAGGTTTACATTCGAATTACGTTGGAAAACAATATATTGACAATTCGTCGGATAATGGTCGGTCGATTGATGCTTATTTTGTAAATAATCTGAATGTGGGCTACGAATTAAAATTGAATAAAGTGAAAGCTATTAATTTTAACCTATTGGTAAACAATTTATTAAATACACAATATGTTACAAATGGCTGGACTTGGTATGCACCTTATGTGGATGGAAAACGTGTAAACGATTTACGTTTCTTCCCGCAAGCCAGTACTAATTTCTTAGCCTCGGTTACATTGAAATTTTAATAGAAATATTTTCATAAATAAAAACAGCCTGTACATATAAAATGTACAGGCTGTTTTTATTTCTAATTTTTAGACGGGGCACGCCCCGTCTCTACTGATTTACACAAACGCCAATATCAGAATTTGAGCCAAAATAACACGTAAAAACATGGTAAGCGGATATACGGTTGAATAAGCAATGGCTGGTGCATCGTTACCCGAATAAACATTGGAATAGGCCAATGCTGGAGGGTCGGTCATACTACCTGAGAGCAATCCCATAAGCGTAAAGTAGTTTAATTTCATTACTTTACGGCCAAAAATACCCACAATTAACAGCGGTAAAGTAGTGATAATAAATCCACTCATTATCCAAAGCAAACCATTGCCAGATACCACTGTTTCCACAAATTTACCACCAGAGGCTAATCCCACACTGGCAAGGAAAAGGGTAATACCAATTTCACGAAGCATAAGGTTGGCACTTTGTGTGGTGTAAGTTATGAGTTTTAATTTAAAACCAAAACGACCAAGCAGAATAGCTACAACCAGTGGTCCACCAGCCAAACCTAACTTAACCGGCATAGGCATTCCGGGAATAAATACAGGAATACTTCCGAAAATAATACCAACGAAAATACCAACAAATAAAGTAATTAAATGTGGCTCATCCAAACGTTTCAATGTATTTCCAAGCATATCTTCCACACGTTGTATGGCTTCGGGCGTACCTACAACTACTACACGGTCGCCTACCTGCAATACAAGATTCGGATTGGCGAGTAAGTCGAACCCTGAACGCACAATGCGCGTACAATTTACATTTACCGAGCGAAGTTTAAGAGAGCCAAGGGTTTTTCCATTTATTACACCACGTGTAATTACAATACGACGCGAAACCATTTTATTTTCCGATTCTTTCCAATCGAACTCAATTTGCTCACCAGTAAAAGCCACAACAGCTTCAGAATCGGCTTCGGTGGTTACAACTAGTATCTTGTCTCCATTTTTAAGCACCGATTTTCCATTGGGAATGCTATAAACAGTATTGCTCAACAAACGTGAAACAACAAACTGACGACCAATTAATTTACGTATTTGTGATAGATTTTTTCCATCAATAGCTTTCGAATTAACTTGAATGGAAATAATTTTGGTATTATCCACTCCTCCACCCGAAAGTTCGTTGAGATTTGCTGTTTCTTTGTCGTAATTTATTTTGAAGAAAACACGTACCAAAATGAGTGAAAGTATAATACCCGTAACTCCAAGTGGATAAGCTACTGCATAACCAAGCGCAATCTGCGGTATTTCAGTTATTTGACCTGCGTCGTGAAGTTGGCGAAGTGCCTCCTGAGCAGCTCCAAGTCCGGGGGTATTCGTAACTGCTCCCGATAAAATTCCTACAAACATGGGCATTGGAATAGTACCTCCAAAAATATAAAAAAGACCTATAGTTGTTGCTACACCTAAAAATACAACCGAAGCTGCCAACATATTTTGCTTCATGCCGCCTTTTTTGAACGAAGCAAAAAAACCAGGACCAACTTGTAAACCTATCGAAAAGATAAACAATATTAATCCGAACTCGCGGATAAAATGCAACACTTCGTCGGGCACAGAAAAACCAAAATGACCGACTACAATACCAACAAACAACACAAATGTAACACCAAGCGAAATACCGAAGATTTTTATTTTACCCAACATCACCCCTATTGCAATTACAAAGGAGTAAAGTAAAATAATATGAGCAATACTTTCTTTGGTTAGCAGATTAATAAACCATTCCATAAAATTTTAATTAATTGATTATAAATAAATTAACACTAAAAACTACACCTTCTTTAAGAAGGTGCAAAAGTAGTACAATTAATTTGATAAATAGGTTAAAAACGCTAAAAAATTACGGAAATTTTTCTCTATTAAAAAAATCATGAATTATCCATTTTTATTTCAAATAAAAAAGACGTATTTTTGTTGTGAAAATAAAAACATAAAAATAATGACTCAGAATAAAAAAAGAGTACTTTTTATCGATCGCGACGGTACCATTATAGTGGAACCACTTGTTACGTTTCAGGTGGACAAAGTAGAGCAAATAGAGTTTTTGCCGGCTGTAATTCGTAATTTATACTTTATTCGCACAAAACTAGATTTCGAATGGGCGTTGGTTACCAATCAAGATGGTTTAGGCACTGATATTTATCCACAGGAAAATTTTGATGCCGTACAAGCTAAATTTTTGCAAACACTTCGAAACGAAGGCATTGAGTTCGAAAAAGTTTTTATAGATAAGTCATTTCCCGAAGATAATTTACCAACGCGCAAGCCTGGAACAGCCATGTTGACAGAATACTTGAGCAGCGAATACGATTTGGCAGGTTCCTTTGTAATTGGTGACCGAACTACCGATGTGGAGCTAGCCAAAAACTTGGGTTGTAAAGCAATTTTTATAAATGATGATACAACTATATTGGTAGAAAAAGAATTGAGTGAATACTGTGCCTTTCAAAGCTCCGATTGGAACAAAATAGCTGAGTTTCTTTTTGCTGGCGAACGAATTGCCACAATAAAAAGAACTACAAAGGAAACGGATATTTTGGTTGAAATAAACTTAGATGGAAATGGTAAATGCCACATTGATACTGGATTGAAGTTTTTCGACCACATGCTCGAACAAATCGGCAAACACTCTGGAAGCAACTTAACCATAATTGTAAAAGGCGATTTGGAAGTGGACGAGCACCACACCATCGAAGATACAGCCTTAGCATTGGGTGAAGCACTTAGCAAGGCCCTTGGCAATAAACGTGGTGTGGAGAGATACGGCTTTACATTACCTATGGACGACAATTTATGCTCCGTAGCACTCGATTTTGGTGGTCGTCCGTGGTTGGTTTACGAGGCTGAATTTAAGCGCGAATATATTGGTGATTTGCCGACCGAAATGATTTATCACTTTTTTAAATCGCTTAGCGATGCAGCCCGCATCAATCTGAATATCAAAGCTGAAGGTACTAATGAACATCATAAAATAGAAGGCATATTCAAAGCATTGGCCAAATCTATAAAAATGGCCGTAAAACGTGATATTTATCAATACGAATTACCAAGCACCAAAGGAGTTTTATAAATATTATAGTTAAATTGCCATCTCTACATTGCAAAATACGATATTTATTTTATCTTTGCAGAAAAATTCATATATGGAGTCGTTTTACAAAACCCATACCTATTTAGTCGAAAAAGTGCAATCGCCCGTAAGGCGGCTTCTTATGGACGAAATAGACTGGAGCCACCGCCTGATTGGTATTAAAGGCAGCCGTGGTGTGGGTAAAACGACTTTTCTACTACAATATGCCAAGGAAAACTTTGGAGGCTCACGTTGCTGTTTGTATGTGAATTTCAATAATTTTTATTTCACACAGCATAGTTTATTACAGTTTGCCGACGATTTTTGCAAACAAGGTGGAAAAACACTTTTAATTGACCAAACTTTTAAATATGAAAACTGGTCGAAAGAACTCCGCGAATGTTACGAACGCTTTCCAAATCTGCACATTATCTTTTCGGGTTCGTCGGTTATGCGATTAATAGAAGATAATTCTGATTTACAAGATATAGTTTCGGTATATAATTTAAGAGGATTTTCGTTCCGCGAATACCTTAATTTAACGTGTGGAACTGAATTTAAACCCATCACTTTAAAGGAAATAACTCAAAAATCGACATCTATTTCCAAAGAAATTTGTTCCAAAATACAACCACTCGATTATTTTGAGGATTATTTGCATCATGGTTTTTATCCATTTTTTCTCGAAAACAGAAATTATTCAGAAAATTTACTCAAAACCATGAATATGATGTTGGAGGTAGATATTTTATTGATTAGACAAATTGAGTTGAAGTATTTATCAAAAATTCGAAAACTTCTCTATATTATTATGGGTGATGCGCCTACGGTTCCAAATATTAGTCAGTTGAGTGTCGAAATTGAAACTTCGCGAGCAACGATAATGAACTATATAAAATACCTAAAAGATGCTCGTTTACTAAACTTACTGTATTCCGAAGGCGAAGAGTATCCTAAGAAACCCAAGCAACTTTACGTACAAAATACAAATTTGATGCACGCCGTTTATCCCGAAAATATAAACCGTGAAGCTGAATATAAAACATTTTTGTACAACGCTTTACACGCCAAGCACAAGATAAATAAAGGACGTAAAAACAGTGATTTTTTAATCGATCAGGAATTAAATTTCAAAATAGATAACAATACGAACCATAAACCTTCGGCAAAAACATTTTATGTTACAACCGAACAAAATGCGAGCGGCAAAAATCAGATTCCACTGTGGATGTTGGGGTTTTTGTATTAGAAACTGCCCCCAGCCCCTAAAGGGGAGTAAGAGATATTAGTATTAATATTTAAATACAGGGTAAATAATTAACAAAACTAACTTCTGTTCTCCGTCAGCTGACAGATTAGGGGCAGAAATAATATATATATCAATAACAACTCGCTTCTGTTCCCCTTTTTGGGGTTGGGGAGCAATTAAATTACAAACAAAAAATGGCACAAACAAAAAAGTTTTTGACATGTGATGGAAATCAAGCTGCTGCGCACATAGCTTATATGTTCAGCGAAGTGGCTGCGATTTATCCTATCACTCCATCGTCGACAATGGCCGAATATGTTGACGAATGGGCAGCATCGGGTCGTAAAAACATGTACGGCGAAACAGTACAAGTACAGGAAATGCAATCGGAAGCAGGAGCTGCTGCAGCAATGCATGGTTCGTTACAGGCCGGTGCATTGACAACGACATTTACAGCATCGCAAGGTTTATTGCTGATGATTCCTAACATGTATAAAGTTGCTGGCGAATTATTGCCAGGCGTTTATCATGTTTCGGCTCGTGCGTTAGCTTCACACGCTCTTTCTATCTTTGGTGACCACCAAGATGTTATGGCTGTTCGCCAGACTGGCTGTGCTTTATTTGCAACTGGTTCGGTTCAGGAAGTTATGGATTTAGCTGCTGTTGCTCACTTAGCATCTATCAAAACTCGTATTCCTTTTGTTCATTTCTTCGATGGTTTCCGTACTTCGCACGAAATACAGAAAATTGAAGAAATTGACCAAGATGCTGTTGTAGGTTTGTTGGATCAGGAAGCGTTAAAAGAATTCCGCGAACGTGCATTAAGTCCTGAGCACCCTGTAGTGCGTGGTACTGCTCAAAACGGTGATATTTATTTCCAAGCTCGCGAAGCTTGTAATCCTTTCTACGATGCAGTTCCTGCTGTTGTGGAAGATTATTTGAATAAATTGAGTGAAATCACCGGTCGTAAATACGGCTTGTTCGATTATTATGGTGCTCCCGATGCCGACCGTGTGGTTGTAGCAATGGGTTCGGCTACCGAAGCTATTCGCGAAGGTATTGATTACCTGACTGCTAAAGGCGAAAAAGTAGGTTTAATCTCTGTTCACTTGTATCGTCCTTTCTCAGCGAAACATTTCCTTTCGGTAATGCCAAAAACGGCTAAACGTATTTGTGTACT
>JAIFKX010000294.1 GCA_020049335.1 Paludibacter sp.
CATTGGTTTTGGCAAAACGAATTTGTTCCTCTTTAGCATATTTCAACATGCCGTCAATAAATGCTTCATAATCAGCTCTGTTGGCAAAGTTGTTTTCTTTTTGCAAACGATAAATAAGAGGTAAAGAGGGCGCTAAAGTGAAATCGAGCAAAGGCGTTTTCAGCATCTGATTATTTATCGACTTGAATTTATTAAGTGTATTCACCTGATAATCAACAAAAGGAATGCTGTTGATATTAAAATCGCAAAAGTCGGTTGCCCACTGATTGAATTTCGGGTTTCCGGTTTGTTCGGCCAATACCTGCATAGCCCAAGCCATGCCACCATTGTGATAATTCCATTGATAAGTGGTGCCCCAAGCTGCGGGATTAATCACATTGCCTAACACTTCCACTTTGGGAATAGTCCAGGTTACCGATTTATTTTCAGAGCCGGCATACATTTTTCCGAACGAAATGTCGGTTCCGATACTTTTCAGAATTTCAGTTTCGTTACTGTTTTCGGCAAACGGTCCAATCACCAACCAATTACTAAGTTGGGCAATTTTTGAATCTACATACTTTAAATGCGAAAGACCTAAAGCAGGTTTCTGAACCACATCGCTGCTTATTTTCCAACCAGTGCCGGGTGTTTGCATATAGAATTTCCATTCGCGGCCTGCGGTGCTCGATTTTACAACCAGATTGTTTGTTCCTTTTTGGAGATTTATAGTTATTCTTTGTGCTAAAATAACATCGCGCTCTTCCACGTGAAGCTGGATTGGTTTTTCGCCGGATTTAGTATAAATCAGTTCGTTATTAAGCCAAATAGCACAAGCATCGTTGTGGTCAATTTCTACAATAAACGATTGAGCCGTTTCGGCATAAAGCTGTGTAAATGCGAATGCTGTTGCCGGTTTGCCAAGCGAAAATGTTCGACAGTGTCGCGTATAAGTTTGTCGCCAACAAGGCTTACGGTTTGTAAAGGATTAAGGCTGTTTATTAGGTTTTTTTCAGCACAAAAACCATAAATGAATGGCAATAAAGCCATTATGCAGCTAAAAATGATTTTTCTCATCGTAAAATTCAATACTTAAATGAAGTGGATAAATACTGAATTCAAGACGAAAAAAAATGCCAATTACCTTAATTGATAATTGGCATTCTATTCATTAAAAGAACCATTCGGGATAAAGTTTTTTTATAAATACATTATTTCGAGATGATTGTAATTTTATTGTTTTCAATTTTATACTGAAATGTACCAATATCAGACAACACATCTAACATTTTGGGTAAATCCTCTCCATGATTGAATTTGAGCGTATATCTATTTTGCTTCAAGTTGGCAATACTCAAATCAAGCTTTTTATTGTAAGCATCCGAAATGGCGAGTAAAATATCACCCAGAGCCTCGTTTTCGAAATTAAATTTGCGTGTTTTCCATGCTAATGCCCTGTCCATGTTTTTTACTTTACGTATGCTTATTTCATTACTTCCTTGAGTGATAAGAGCCTCTTCGCCAGGTTTAAGAAGTGCCGTTTTATCACTTTCGATTGCCGAAAACTGAATACTACCCTCCTTTAAAACTGCTTTTGTATAATTCTCGGAATTAAGCGCACGCACTGTAAATACGGTACCAAGCACTGTAACAGTACCTTGTTTAGTTGTAACTTTAAAAGGACTTTTTTTATCTTTATTCACGCTAAACAAAGCTTCGCCCTGTAACTCCACATTTCGTTTGTTCAAAAAGTTTTTACGATAAAGCAGCGTTGATTTTGCTCTAAGGTCTATCTGAGAGCCATCGGGTAATACAAATTGTTTAACATCGTTGGTTGTATTAGCAAAACTACAGACCTTTTGATTGTTATAATAATTAAGCCCTGTAAAGCCCACAGTAAGCAAAATAGCTATTGTGGCGGCAACTCTAAACTGAATTGACTTAAATAAGATTACTTTTTTAGCAACGGGTAGTTCAATAGTCTCTCCGTTGTCAATTCGCTTCTTGATATTTTCGAAAGAAGCTTTCACATCAGATTCAGTTAAAACAATATTGTTTTTGAATCTGATTTTGTGAATAAACTCATAAATTTTTTTTTCCATTTTAATAATAAACAATTAACTAAAAACCTTTTTTTTACCTTAAAAAACTATACCTTTGAAGTAAAGACGTTACTTTTATGTTTTCACCTTAAAAGCTTTTTAAAATAAATAATAAAAGAATTGCAGGTAGGTAAATTTGTTTTAATACGACAGACAATTTCTTATATGCAATTGCAATTTGAGCCTCCACTGTTTTTCTTGAGAGATTTAGAACGTCGGCAATTTCTTTGTATGCTAATTGATCGTTAATTAACATTTTAAAAATTAATTTGCACTGGGGTGGTAATTGCTCAATAGCGTTGTTCAAATTATTCCTAAACTCCTTCATTTCGAGAGGAGAAAGCAGGTTTTCATCAATGTCAGGAATTTCTATTTCGTAGCAATTGGTATCGGATTGAATGCGTATAGCATTTTTACGAATGAGATCGATTGACAAATTTTTTGAGCAGGTATACAGATACGATTTTATGTTTCTGATATTCTCTAATTCTTTCCGTTTTTGCCACAGAGCCACAAACACATCTGAAACCACCTCTTCGCAGGCCTCTTTTTCTTTGAGATACGAAAAGGTGAAATTGCATAAGGCGCTATAGTACATCGAATGTAACTCTTCGAATGCAGAGATGTCATCCTTTTCACATATTCTTATCCACAAAGTCTGACTATCGATTGGCATTAAAAAGAAGCTTTTTTATGTTTGGGTTACAAAAGTATTAATTATTTGCAACATCAACAAATTAAAAAAAACTAACAAGCAACTAATTACCTAAAAATGAATACGCAAACCAAAATTAACAGCCGCAATTCCACTATTTATGCCAAGGTTGCCCGGCGATAAGTTAGCATCCACCCCTGCATTTCCAGCTGAAATCTCGGGGTCACCGTTTTTGAACTTTGAAAAAGTAAGTAAATTTTGGGCTTGCAATTGCAAACTTATTTCATTTGAGTGAATTTTTTTAGCTATATACTGTGGCAACGTGTAGTTAATTAGCACATTACGTAAGCGTAAATAGGAGCCATCTTTCAGAAATCGTGAATTATCTCGACCAGCCATTTGAGAATTGTACAATAATGGTATCTGACTTTTATTATTCTCGGGTGTCCAATAGTTCGACAAAGAGCTTAGTTTGTTTTGAATGTCGTAAGTAGCAATATAACTGTTCTGGCGCATTCCAGAATGATAAATCCAGTTTCCTATGTTATACGAAAGCAAAAATGAGAACTCCCAATTTTTATATGAAAAAATATTATTAATACCTCCATAAAGCTTTGGATAGGGCGTTTTATCCGTTAATAATACACGTTGGTTCCGATATTCCGTATTTGTAAGAAGTTCGGCATCAAGCAGTCTACCTGTTTTTTGTTTATTGTTTTCAGGTCCGGTAACTTCGTAAATTAATTCATGTCCGGTTTGCGAGTCCACACCTGCCCAAAGCGGTAAAAAATACAAAGCCAATGGATAGCCTTCGTAAACCCTGTTTACGCCACTTTCGATATATTCTTGTTGCAACGACAGTTTTGTAATTTTCGTTTTAAAAGAGGATATATTGAACTCTGTTTTCCATTTCAACACCGAATTGATGTTATTTGTAATAATATTAAGGTCAAAACCCTGGTTATTCATACTACCAGTATTAACCGTAACATTGGTATTGAAATATCCCTGAAAAGTACCAATATTGTAATTAATAAGTAAATCATCACTTTTTTTGAAATACCAATCGAAAGTTGCAGAAACCATATTCTTAAGTATTGAAATATTTAATCCCACATTAAGCTGTCGTTGTTTTTCCCAACTTACATCGGGGTTAGCAATGCGGTCGAACACAAAACCAGGACTACCGGCATACTCAGCCCAATTGAGTACCCTTGATTCGGTTGGGAAATTACCTACTTCGGCATTTCCAACATATCCGTAACTGGTGCGTAGCTTCAGGTAATCCACTTGTTTCAGTTTCTTTACAAAATTTTCGGAACTGGCTAACCAACTCATTCCTATACCCGGAAAGAAGCCCCACCGGTTATTGATACTAAAACGGGAAGTTCCATCGGTACGAGCATTTAGCTCAAAAAACCATTTATCGTTGTATGCATATTGTGTACGATTAAAGAATGAAACGAAGCGATATCCATCCATTCCTGCTGACTGACGGGTGTACACTTTTTCGGTATTGGCGTTGGTCAGTTGAAAATAATCGGTAGGAAATCCCTCGAAACGGGCAACATTAAAGTCGCTATTATACGATTGTATATTATTTCCAACCATAAATTTCAGTTTATGAATGCGCGAAAAATCAGGGGTATAATTGATAGTATTATTACCATTCAGACCATAATTTAAAGTTCGGGCATACAAAATAATACCACTTTTAGATGGGTCGATTGCTTCATCTTCGCGGTAAAAATCTTTAGACTGAAAGTAACGATACCTTCGTGTACCTGGTGTAAAGCTCCAGTCGGAACGAAAACTGATATGCTTCAACAGTCGGACATCTAAGTATGCGGTTAGTATACCATTCAGGTCTATGTTATCGTCCCAGGTTTCGTTCATTCGGTAAAGTGGATTTGCCCCTTTTTTGTCGTTAATATTTCGTGCATCGAATAAATCGCCTGAGCCATCGGGAGCATACACAGGTAATAAAGTTGAACGGGCAAAAAGCGAGTTAAGTGCTGTAAAAGTTGAGTTATTCCATAAGTTAATTACAAAATTCGACGACACACCTACATTTATATTTTTTGAAATTTTGTAATCGTTTTTGAGAAGCATTGTTATACGTTGCGTCGTTTTATCTTTAATATATTCGTCGTTTTTCCGATACGAAATGCTAAGCAGGTATTTATTTTGAGTTTGACCGCCTTGCAACGAAAACCGAATGTCGTAATAGTGTATGGGTTGTTCTACGGCATTTAACCAATCGGTGCCATTGGGTTCATTGGTTAAATAATTATTGAGCCATGTGCGATTATAACCTTTAAAATTGGCATAATCGGACGAAAATGGGAAAAACTTCGACGGATTGGAATCCTCCAATATTTTTTTTTCGGGATAACGGTTGAAATAAGCATTATCGATAAGAGTAAGTAGCTCTTTCCCTTTTAGAAATTCGGGTTGGTTTATCAAATAGTTTATGCCCGTTTTTAAGTTAAGTGACAGTTTGGTGGGTGCATTAAATTCACCCACTTTGGTTGTTACCAACACAACACCATTTGAGGCACGCGAGCCATAAATTGCTGCCGATGCTGCATCTTTGAGGAAATCAATGGATTGGATATCATCGGGGTTCAAATCTTTCAACGTTAAACTTTGGGGAACACCATCGATAACAATTAATGGGTCGGCTGCCGAATTTATGGACGAAACGCCACGAATGCGATACCGATCGTTGGAGGCAAAAACACCGGCTACACTGCCCTGAATGCCGGAACCAATATCTCCACCAATGGTGTTTTTAATCATTGTTTGAGGAAGCGAAACTACGGAGCCTGTTAACTCTTTTGTGGTTATTAAACCATAGCCCACTACCATTAAATCGTTTAATAAAAACGAATTGCTTTGTAAGGTTATGTTTAATGTATTACTTTTGGATACAAGGGCTTTTTGTGTGAAAAACCCTAACATACGAAAAATGAAAGCAGTATCGGTTGGTGTTCTGAAAAAGCGGAAATTACCATTTTCGTCGGTAACCGCTTTCAGAGAGTTTTCGGTATTTAATATATAAACACCCTGCAAAGGTAGTTTGAATTCGTCGACCACATTGCCTGTAATCTGAACCGATTTTGTATTTGCTGATGGTAGATTATTTTTTACCAAGGTAAGAAAAACAAAATATTCAGATACCCTGAAATCAAAATTGCCAACTTTGGCTAAAGCTGCTAAAGTAGTTTCTAAGTTGACATCCTGTGTGTTGAATGAAATATCTTGCTTATCGTTAATTTCCTGCGAATTATACACAAAAACCACATCCCATTTTTTTTCAATTGCTATGAATATTTGTTTTAGAGGAGTTTCGGAATAATTAAGTGTAGCCGTCTTTTGGTTCGATTTCGAAAAGCCAGGTTGAAACAAAAATAAAAGCATAACCATACACCAATATTTGGGGTATAGAGTAAAAAAGGCCGGTGGTTTACAATAATTATGCATATTTGTAGTATTACCGTTTCAATGCGGGATTATTTAAATATTCATTATCGGGTATAAGGCAATATAAGCGGTCGCTATTCCATGCAATTAAAGTGTCAGTCATGAAGGGCTTTCGGTTTCCGGTAGGTATAAAGCCCGATTTATAAGGTTCGGGTAAATAGGTAGCCACCGGACTATCGCTGAGCGATGCTAATCGAAGATTGTCGCTTCTGCGGATATTTTCGAAATACATTTCGCGACTACGTTCATCAATAATTTCCTGAAACAACTCTTGTTTGGATATACCCGAGCTTATTTCATTTAAGCCCGCTCTTGCTCTGATTATATTTAATTCTGTAATGGCATCCTGCATTTTATTGGTGTGTAAAAATATTTCGGCACGCATTAAATGAAACTCAGCTGCACGTAACCAAACAATATTGGAAGTAGGATACGCATATTTAAGGGTTGTCCATTGTCCGGCAGGCGATTCTTTGCCCTGATTGCGCGAAACATATATCATTCGTCTATAACGAACATCTATACCGGTGTCTCCCTTCAAGAATGTTCTAATTAACGTGCTATCCATTACCAATCGAAACTTAGCTTGTGTGACTTCGCCATTTTGAAGGTTTTTGAACGATGTCCACTGAAAAACGCCCCAACGAGAGGCAATAGTAGGTAAAAATGCGCTATTCCCATGAAAACCCATGATTATTTCGGAGCTGCTTCCTGTCTGAAAGTTCACCTTTTCGGTCAGTTGAAAAAGTTTACTATAGTCGGAGCCGTATTGTAATGGAAATTTTGACGATGAGGCTTTCGTGTTGCCAAACAATTCGTTTATGTAAATAAGTGCCGAGTCGAAATCGTTTTTTTGAAAATATACTTTTGCCAACATTGCCGTAGCCACATCGCGTTTACATCGATACTGATAAGCAGTTGTATGGATTGCTTTATCGTATTTTTCGGGCAGTAGTGCTTTCGCCCGTTTTAAGTCATTTATCAGAAAACGATAAACCTGTCCTACTGTTTTACGCGGTTCGGCCAAATCTTCGAAACCAAGTATTGGTTTTTGCCTGTATAGGGTTGATGGGGCGTCGATGGTAGTTACCTGATATTGCCTGCCAATAAAGAAATTGTTGTAAAACTCTACCGTAGCACGCATTAAAAAAGCTTCACCAAGCAAGCGGTTGGCATTTAAGGTGTCATTTTTACTTTTCAATTGGGGCAAACCATCTTCGATGGATTTTATAACCACATTGCAATTGTTTGTAATAAAACTTCCCCACTGCATAACATATCCGGCTTGATAATCGTCGGTATTACACTGGTATTTAAAGAAATAATTAGTACCGTTTATTTCCGTAAAATCCGAAATGACACTTGTATTGCGTGTATTGGTAACTTCGTCGGAACCAAGCAAAAGCGATAATGAGACATGACCAAAATAAGTGCCCGAGCTAAATGCTCCGTAAGCACCATTCACACACACATCTAAATCATTCAGATTGTACAAAAGTGATTCGATGCTCTGATTGTTTTCGTTGCGTATGGACGAAAGAAAATCGGAACAGGACACCAACAAAAGTGAAAAAAGAACGATTATCCCCGACTTAAGTTTCAGCTTATGCATTCGAAGTTTGTATTGATTTTAAGCATACAAATATACAACGATTTTTTTGATTATTACAAATTGTAAAAATAATCGACAGGGGGACTCCAAGTTACTACGTTAATCCAGCACTATTTTTTTCGTGGGTCTTTGAAAATCAGTTTGTGTTGGTCTACTTCAAATCCTTTGGGTAATGTTGAATTACTGTCGAATAGCATCTTTAACTCGTTGGACGTTGCATCGAAGCTGTATGTTGCTTTGCTTATCCGGCTATTTTTTTCCCAATTGTAAAGTGTATTTACAGATTCCTTATCGAGCATCAGAGCCGGAGCAGTATTGGCAACTTTGATATAGGCGGGGTTGGGATTGATAAACAGATTATTATCCGAAAAATTGCGGTTGTGCGGCAATTCGATACAATGCTTACGGCAATCGACAAAAATATTATGTTCGATGCGGTGATCGCAAGAAATTCCACCACGCATATCTACTATCCGCTCAGCGTTCAGGTACGAGCCATAACCTGTGTTTTCGATATTTACCGTTACATTGTGGTCGAAATTGATGCTATCCGAGCCATCGGTGTACAAAGCCGATCCACCTGCACCGTACTCGCCACTCAGCCAGTATTGCGAACGAATATTGTAAAACACATTATGGTCTACCCGACAATTTCGACGACTCACTTCGATATAAATTCCACCACGTGCAGTTGTAATATCGGCAAACAAATTGTTAGTAATACGGCAATTTTCAGTGCTTTTATAATCGAGCCATTCGGTATCGCTCATCAGGTTGGTCATACCAAAGGGGTTGTAACCTACGAACCATTCGGGATTCATGTCAATTTGCCAAACGTTTAGATCTGATGATTTTTTCCCGAAAACCCAACCCTGACTTTTCGTAAAATATGTTTCGGGCACCTCTACCGAGCCACAAATCACCACTTCCTCGCCGGAAGCTGCTTCGTAACTTATCATTTTGTCGGGCGAAGCACCACCCTGAGCCAGATGTACGCTTTCACGATAAATTCCTTTCCGAATAACTACCCGTTCGCCGGCTTTGAGCACACGCGCTGCTGCCGAAACTGTTTTGAAAGGCAACTTTTCGGTGCCTGCATTGGCATCCGAAGCTTTTGGATGTTTCTGGTCAACATAATAGGTTTTACTGAATTGTTGCGGTTTTTCCCACGATACGAAGGGTTTGCCATCGGCAAGCAGGTTGTCGTCGGACTGAACTTGTGCAAAAGCAAAGCTTGCAAATAGGATAGATAGGAATACAATGGTGGTTTTGAAGGCGTTTTTTGAAAACATAGTATTTGTGTTTGAAACATCATTCAGACGAAAAAACACAGCGTAAACCTTAAAGTAAATTTTCGCGTGAGTTCGGTTAAGCCCGACCACCCGCTTAATAGCAAGTGGGGGTGCGACTCAAAGTCGCGCCCCCACTTAGTCGCTTAAATTGTTTCTTCTTTCCATTCCACAATATTCCGTTCTGCTTTCGAAAAATTAATGCCTATGAGCGTAATGGGTTTGCCGTCTGACAAATACGGATTCGCATATCCTTTTTCTTTGATTTGTGCTAAGGCAAGGTCGGCTGCTTGCTCCATTTTGAATTCGAAGATATAAATGTGGTCTTTGTTTACAATCACCGTATCGA
>JAIFKX010000030.1 GCA_020049335.1 Paludibacter sp.
CCAATATCCATTGAGCTTACACCCGGCAATCGACTCAGCGTTTGCATCAAGCTTCCAGCGCGGTTTTCAGTCAGAAATGCTTTGTCAACCATGGCTATCGACAAGGAGTTTTCTTTTTTTCGATTTGTTGTAAATTGCTCATTTACTTCTATTTCATTTAATAATTTGCTCTCCGGCGATAATTGAATACGCACATCTTTGTTTTCCGAAATAAGTATGGTGTCGACAAAAGTTTTATACCCCAAAAACGAAGCCCGAAAAAGGTGCTTTCCTTTTTGAAGGTTCGGAAATGTAAAAACGCCTTTTCTGTTTGTTGTAGTGCCAATTTTCTCATTATCAAGCAGCAACGATGCACCAATCAAGGGATGATTAAATTCGTCGGTAACTGTCCCCGTTACTGTCAGGTTCGTTTGAGCCTTTATCCAGCCCGAAAACAATATTGTACAAACAACTATTAGATATTTTTTTTTCATCAACTAAAAATCAATTATAAACCCAAAATGCGATTATTTTACCGCTAGCCCCTCACTGCA
The DNA here is from genome assembly GCA_020049335.1 of Paludibacter sp. Lineage (GTDB taxonomy): Bacteria > Bacteroidota > Bacteroidia > Bacteroidales > Paludibacteraceae > Paludibacter. The sequence continues at coordinate 534 of JAIFKX010000030.1, forward strand.
AACTATAAACTAAAAACTATAAACTATCTACTGCAAACTATAAACTAACTCCCACTACATTTTTCGCATTTTCCTCTGATAATTATATCACTATCCACACTTTTGTAGCCTGTAGGCAAATTAAATTGCGGAATTTGAACTTGCTCCAAACAAACCACATTCTGACACGACTCGCAATAAAAATGCGCATGTTCGTTTCGGTGAAAATGATGTTCGTGTTGCGCTTCGCAGCAATTTAAACCATAACGCACAAGCGTATTGTCCACCACAATTTTATGAATTATGCCGGCTGCACTTAAAGTTTGAATGTTACGGTAGAACGTAATACGGTCGTAATTTTCGGCCATTGCATCTTTTATTTCATTTTCTGACAGCGGTTTACAACCATCTTGCAAAGTTTTAATAATAGAGATGCGTCCCGGTGTTTTTTTTATTTCGTGGAGTTTTAATATAGCTGTAGCATTCATCGTATTTGCAATATTTATTCAAATGAAACAATGTTGCAAAGATACTGTTTTTTTTTGAAACAAGACATAATGAATATGATAATAATAATCCACTTTTACAAACAAACAGATAAACTGCTGATTTTGAACCTTATAACGATAGCGACAAATAAGACAAAAAAAAGAGAATCTCCAAACCTTCCAATAACAGATTCTGAAAAGCTAACAAATGGGAAATGAATATTTAAAGAATTTGCCATTCAAAATATTATGCTGCAACCACCAAAGCTAACATGTTTAAATACTGTTAATATCACAACTAAATAATTGACAAATACAATTTATAGAATAAAATTGCTAAATTTGCACATATTTTCAATTTTTGAGCAATAACACTTCTAAATTGAAATCAAAATATCGTTTTTTTTTAATTAAATACTCATTTAGGTTCAATAAACTTTTAAAATTATGGAGCTATTCAACGAAGCTGTTTCCATCATGATTGTGGGAATGCTTACCGTATTTTTTATTCTATTTCTGATTGTAGGAATTGGAAATCTAATCATCAAACTATCCAACAAGTACTTACCCGAAGAGGTGGTGCCCGTAAAAGCAACTATCAGTAGTGAACCTTCGAACAACACCTACGCGGCCATTAAAGCTGCAATCGACATTGCGACCAAAGGCAAAGCACAAGTAACAAACATAACAAAATTATAATAAATTACAGATGAATAAAGAAATTAAATTTTCGTTGGTTTATCGCGATATGTGGCAAAGTTCTGGAAAATATATGCCTCGCGTAGACCAATTGGTACGTATTGCACCCGAAATTATCAAAATGGGATGTTTTGCACGCGTTGAAACAAATGGTGGTGGTTTTGAACAAATTAACTTGCTCTTTGGCGAAAACCCAAATGTAGCAGTGCGCGAATGGTGTCGCCCGTTCAACGAAGCAGGCATTCAAACTCACATGCTCGACCGCTCACTCAATGGATTGCGCATGAGCCCCGTACCTGCCGATGTACGTAAATTATTTTACAAAGTAAAAAAAGCACAAGGAACTGATATTACCCGCTGCTTTTGCGGGCTGAATGACCCACGAAATATTATTGCATCGATAAAATATGCCAAAGAAGCGGGCATGATTGCGCAAGCTACTTTATCAATCACCGTTTCGGAAGTTCATAATCTGAAATATTATTGCGACCTTGCCGATAAGCTTATTGCTGGCGGTGCCGACGAAATTTGCTTGAAAGATATGGCTGGAATTGGTCGTCCGGCTACTTTGGGTAAAATTGTGAATTACATTAAAACAAAAAATCCAAATATTCTTATTCAATACCACGGTCAAACAGGACCTGGCTTTACACCTGCTTCTATACTCGAAGTGTGCCGCAATGGTTGCGATATTATCGACGTAGGAATGGAGCCTCTTTCGTGGGGAACTGGTCATGCCGATGTGATTATGGTACGCGAAATGCTGAGCGATGCAGGTTTCAAAGTGCCCGAAATTGATATGGCAGCCTATATGCGCGCTAGAGCCTTGACACAAGAATTTATGGATGATTTCTTGGGCTATTTTATTCCAGAATCGAACCGACGTTTACAGTCTCTACTCATTGCTTCTGGATTGCCCGGTGGTATGATGGGAAGTTTGATGAACGATTTAAAAGATAATTTGTCGAGCGTAAATAAATCATTAGTAAAAAAAGGCGAATCTGAAATTACGATTGACGAACTGCTCATAAAGTTGTTCGACGAAGTGGCTTATGTATGGCCTCGTGTGGGCTATCCACCATTGGTTACACCGTTTTCGCAATATGTAAAAAACTTAGCCATGTTCAACCTTATGCAATTGACAAAAGGTAAAGAGCGCTGGACAATGATAGCCGATAATATTTGGGATATGATTTTGGGCAAAGCGGGAAAACTTCCGGGCGATGTAGATCCTGTAATTAAAAAATTGGCCAAAGAACAAGGACGCGAATTTTACACCGGCGACCCTCAGGCTTTATATCCTGATAAATTACCCGAATTCAGAAAAGAATTAGCCGAAAAAGGCTGGGATGCCGGACAAGACGACGAAGAATTATTCGAATTGGCAATGCACCCTGAGCAATACCGTTCGTATAAATCGGGCAAAGCAAAAGCTGATTTCGAAGTAGAGTTAGCAGCTGCCAAAGCTAAAAAGAAAGAGTGTAAAGAAGGTGCCAAAATTGAGCCACAAACCATTCAGGTGGAAGTAAATGGCGAAAAATTTGAAGTTATTATTGCGCCCAAAGATAATACTGCGTCGAGCTCAAATGCAGCCCCAAAAGCCACAACCGCTCCCAAAGGTGCAGTCGAAGAGGTAGTTTCACCACTCGAAGGTAAATTTTACTTAACAAACAGTTCATCGGACACTGCTAAAAAAGTGGGCGATGTAATTGCCAAAGGCGATTTACTTTGCTACATCGAATCGATGAAAACTTACAACGCCATTTCGTCGGACAAAGCCGGAACTATTATCGAAATAAGCTTCAACAACGGCGATTCGGTGCAAGAAGACGAAGTGTTATTTAAACTTCAATAAGCATTATGGAAGAAATATTATCGAAATTATATTACATGACAGCCTTTTCGAGTTTTACGTATCAGGTTGCCATCATGTGGTTTATAGCTTTTTTGTTGCTCTACTTGGGTATCAAAAAAGAATACGAACCGCTATTATTAGTTCCCATTGCCTTTGGCGTACTTTTGGCTAACTTTCCGGGCGGAGAAATGGGTGTTGTAGCTGCCGAAAATATTGCATTGGAAGGTGGAAGATACAAAAACCTGTTCGAAATTGCACACGATCATGGCATAATGAATTTTCTTTATTACGGACTGATTAAAACGGGATTTTTGCCCCCTGTCATTTTTATGGGCGTGGGTGCACTCACCGATTTTGGTCCTATGCTTCGTAATTTGAAATTGGCAATGTTTGGCGCTGCGGCTCAAATTGGCATTTTTGCTGTGTTGTTAGCTGCTGTTTTGTTAGGTTTTACGCTTAAAGAAGCTGCCTCGCTCGGTATTATTGGTGGCGCCGATGGTCCAACTGCCATTTATACAACTATTAAATTAGCCCCTCATTTGTTAGGCCCAATAGCTATTGCTGCTTACTCGTACATGGCGCTGGTGCCTGTCATTATTCCATTGGTAGCCAATTTATTGATGACAAAAAAGGAATTCGAAATCAATATGCGCCAAATGGATAAAGAATTTCCGGCAAAACATACAATTAAGAATATCAAAGCTGTAAAAATCATTTTCCCAATCGTATTGGGAAGCGTAACAGCTATTTTTGTTCCTTCGTCGGTGCCATTGCTCGGGATGCTATTGTTTGGTAATTTGGTAAAAGAAATTGGGGTAAATACTTTGCGTTTGTCGAGCGCCGCTTCCGGTGGTATTATGAATGCAGCTACTATTTTTCTTGGGCTTACCGTAGGTGCAACCATGACTTCGGAGGTGTTTTTGTCGCCAAAAACGCTGGGAATTATTGTTGGTGGCTTTATCGCTTTTGCTATTTCGATAGCGGGTGGAATTGTTGCGGTAAAAATTTATAACCTTTTTGCCAAAAAGAAAATCAATCCACTTGTTGGAGCAACAGGTTTGAGTGCCGTACCAATGGCATCGCGTGTAGCCAACGAAATGGCGCTGAAATACGACTCGACCAACCATATTTTGCAATACTGTATGGCAAGTAACATTTCGGGTGTAATTGGTTCAGCAGTAGCAGCGGGGGTACTAATTTCGTTTTTGTCGTAAAATTATTTGAACCAAACTGGTTTTAAAAACCTGCAATGTTTGAGATAAAAAAAAGGTAGTTCAATTTGAGCTACTTTTTTTTTGAGGGTATAATAGGTATAATAATTTCACAGCTTTATAACTATTTCACATAGATATTTGTAAAAAGATATTGATTCCTATACATAGAGTGGCGACGCACCGAAATATGGCGGTTATAATTAGCATTGTCCAGCATCAAATAAGAAGTATAAATAAGATTCACATTGTCCGTTTCACAAATAAATTCTATCTTTGCAACATAGTATGAAAAATATATTAGATAAAACGAACAATCTCAACAAATTAATATAGCGTCAGCTAATATTCTTACTCCTGAATTTTATAATTATAATTGTTTTACTAAGTTAAATTCAGAGATCATGAAAATTTTTTAAACCTTTGCTCAATAACAACATAACCAAACTCAATTTAATAAAAATGCAAAATAAATACGTCAATTATATCAGTGACAATCACATGTTGTATTGTATTGCAAATCTGCATAAAGCATATCTTAAAGCAAAAAGCAATCTTTCTAAAAATAATTTTTACAGCAATAAAGTAGATACAATAAAACTTACATTTGATGCAAAGTTTAATTCTATTGGAGAAGAGGAATTAATTCAGTCTGAGATTTTACGACAAATCGACAAATCAATAAATAATTCTATCGGTACTTTTCACGAGCAGATATTAGGAGGAATAAAAGGATTTGAAGTTGGGAATTTGAGTGGATTTGATATTAAAGCAATTGACGATACATTGTTTGCAGACATTAAAAACAAGCATAACACAATGAACAGCAGTTCGGCCGAGAGTCTTTTTCAGAAACTTGCACGTTATGCCGACACCTATAAGAAATCAAATTGTTATTGGGTGCAAATACTTGCAAACGGTAGTTTCAATGAAAAATGGACTGGGGTTATAAATGGTAAAGAATATAGTCACAGCCGAGTATTCAAAATTTCGGGAGATCAATTTTACGCATTACTATCCAAACAAGACGATGCTCTCTTTCAATTATATAAAGCCCTTCCCTTTGCTATTAAAGACTACCTAAAATCAATAGATAATAACCCAGACACTATAGAGAACTCTGCGTTGGGAGAAATTAACGAACAGATAAAAGGCACAAAAAGAAGTATTTTAGATGAAATTACATTTGAAAACTACAGCTATTATTTAGGTTTTGAAAAATTGTAATACTTATTCAGAAATTTAACAATAGAATATCCAACTTCTTTTCCCAGATTAACAGGCACTGCATTACCAATTTGTTTATACTGTTGAGCTAATGAGCCATTAAAACTCCAATCATCTGGAAATGTTTGTATTCGAGCATATTCCCGAACTGTAAAAGGTCGGGTTTCTTCTGGATGACATCTTTCAGTTTGTTTTTGTGCGGGACTGCATGTTAGCGTCAAGCATGGCTCGTCCCAACCAATACGACGGGCAATTCCTGTTTTTCCACCTCCTAAATGAAAACTTCCACCCATAAATTCTTTTTGCAGATCAATAGGAAGGTCACGCCAATATCCTTTTTGTGGCACCAAGTCCAAAATATCTTTTTTACTTTTTGGATATTTTGCACCATTCGATTGTGGAACATCACAATCGAATAGCTCGCTCTTTTTTAGTGCATCTACTAAATTGTATATCTTAGTATTTGGAGTTGGATATTCATACTTTAGGTTTATATCTTTTCTAATACCTACTAAAATAAGCCGTTCCCTTTTTTGAGGAACATTATAATTAATCGCTTTTAGAACTTGAAAAGGAACTACGTTATATCCAATTTCATCAAGAATTGAAATCATACCTTCGAGAGTTTTGCCGTTTTCATGGCTCAACAATCCTCGTACATTCTCACCAATACAAATTGGCGGATTTACTTCTTTAACAACCCGTGCAAATTCATAAAAAAGCGTACCCCTAGCATCTGAAAGTCCCAACTTCTTTCCTGCATAACTAAAAGCTTGACATGGGAATCCACCCGTAACTACATCTACTTTGTTATAATATTCTGAGAAATCGAAAGTCCTAATATCACCTTCCAAAACCTTCCAATGTGGTCGATTATTTCTTAAAGTTTGACATGCCCATTTATCAATTTCATTTAATGCTACACATTCAATTCCTGCTTTTTCCATTCCTATCGCCAAGCCACCTGCTCCTGCAAATAATTCCAAAACGGTATATTTATTTTCTGGAATAACAAAATTTGAAACAGCAACTTGTTTGTTTTCAAAAAATTCTGGAAACAAAGATTGTACTTGTTCCTTTTTATAAACTCTGTAATTGCTCATTGGCTCGCGAACAGCTGTCAATTTACCTTCTCTATCCCAACGTCTCAACGTTTCTTTATTTTTGCCTAGTAATTCGGATGTTTCCGACAATGTTAAGTATTTATCCATAACCATATTATATAACATTACACAATGGTTACAAATTTACAACAAATAATCGCAAATAAAAAGTTAAAAATATCTTTTATAAAAATATAACCTATTATCAACATTTAAATATAAAAAATCAGGTTCGAGTTATCTAAATACACTTTTTCTGGCTTGGTAAGTATGCTCATTCCTTTGGCTTCAGTGTTCAAAGTGTAAATGAGACGAGCCCGATGCACTAAATGTATATAATATTATTAGATACGAAAAGGATCAATAATGTTTTCTAAACAACACATAAAATTCGAATTATTTCAAATTAAATAAAACATTAATGGTAATATAATGTATTTTGTAATATACAATTTAATACATTATTCGTATTTTGTAAAATACAACAATTAAACCATAAAGTTTGATTGTGAGCCTATTAACTCTAAATAAAACTATTTTCATAGTTTCAGAATCCTCAATGCACCTCAAAAAACTCGCTTTCGGTGAGCCAAAAAATTCATACGAACTTTTAAACAGTATGATTTTCTTCACAAATACTGGTTCAATTCGGCAGAGGTTTTTTGTTGATTTAATTCCATTTCGAACAAATTATCGATGCTTTCGTATTGCAGCGAAAGTTCGAAAATGTATTCGGTCAATGATATTTCGCCTTTATTCAATGCCTTTTGCAACAAATCGGCATTGTTGAATGCCAACATTTTTTTGCGATAATCAACTACATTTCGTTGCATACCAACTGCTTTAGCGTGCAATGACTTCATGCGGTTATAAAACTGCAATTTGGTATCGGCTTCGGCACTTTGCATGGCCAAAGCATTGGCTTTAGACTGCTTAATGGTATTTTTGTTTTCCCACAAAGGAATAGACATACCTACGGAAACGCCTTGAAATTGCTCGCCAACTACTTTTTCGCTCATGTAGCCAGCATTTAACTTTGGCAAACTCAAAGCCACAGAAAGCTGCTTTTGTTTTTGGCTAATTGCCACTTCTTGTTTTATCCATTGTAAAATAGGATTTGCCCGCTCGGCTAATGCATACCATTGATCGAAATCGGCTGAAATTGTTGGCTCCACATAAGTGCTATCGGCAAAGGGAATTGCTTTCCCACCATTTAGCGTAGCTAACTCAGCCATTAAAGCGTTTCGTTCCAACGAATTTGATTCAGCCATATTGCTGACATTCAACAGTGTAAGTTGTGCCTTATTAAACTCCAAGATACTTGTTTCGCCCGCATTAAATTTTGAGTTATAGGCATTGGCTACGCGTTTAGCATTATCCAAGCGTTTGGCTAACTGCAACTTTACAGCATTTCGATACGTTAATTCGATACAAACCAAGCGTGCTTGTAATAGAATTTCGCTGCGTTGTTTTTTATATTCCAAATCGGCTTGTTCGTTTTTTAAAGTTGCAATTTTGCTTTTGTAACTATAAGCCGAAGGAAAATCGAACGATTGGCGAATGCTAAAATCGGTGCGATTGCCAATAGCCGAAGGATTTCCCCAAAGGTAGTTGAATTCCACTTCGGGATTTTGAGGAGTAAGACCCGTTTTGTTTCCAAGCTTTTGAGCATCAACACGCTGGCGAGAAGCAACAAGTGTGGTATTATTTTTTTCGATCTCACTTAAAATAGATGATAAACTATTCTGAGCATAGAAATTTGCTACAAAAATTAGCAATACTACTAAAAAAGATATTCGTTTCATTGTTTTATAGTTTTTAAAATTAATTTTGACTTAAGAAAATCAGTCGATACCAACACACGAGTTTAAAACTTTTCGAAAATTTCTATTACTTGTTTTTCGCGCTTTTCGAACGAAAACATTTCGACAACACGCTGATAAGCAGCAGTTGAAGTATTCATCATTACAGCTTTATCAATAGCGTTTGCGAGTTCGTCCACCGAACGATGTTTTACAACCACACCCGTATCTCCTATGGCATCTGGAATGCCGTTGATATTTGAACCAACTGGAATGCAACCCATCAACATAGCTTCGCTGAGCGTATTAGGCATTCCTTCGGTAATGGAGGCTTGAACAAAAACAGCCGCTTTGTTGTAGTTTTCGATTAAAATTTCTTGTGGACAAAACGAAGGTATAATTTTCAAATTTTCTATTTTCGAAACAGAAAATTTTTCCTCTACCCAGTTTAAATAAGCAGGATTTAGGCCAATAAGCACAAAATTTAATTCGGGCTTACGGGCAGCTACTTGAATAAATAAATCGAAACCTTTGTTTTGGAAATCGCCTAAATGACTCATGGTCCCAACCGTCAATATCCTATTTTCCTGTTTCGAAATACTGAAATCGCGTACAAATTTAGTGGAATCAATTCCATTAAAAACGATATTAAAAGGCGTTCGAAAACCTTTTACATAGTGTTTCACACCATCGACATGTGGCTTTTCGGGAGTATAATAGTCGTTTTCGTGATAAATTAATGATTTGTGATTGGCAATAACGAGCGAAGCATTTCGCAGCGAGTACGAAACAAATCGGCCACGTATCTTATTGCGATATACGCCTTTATTCAATTCGGGATAACAAACAGCTTCCTGACCACCAATAAAAATTACCGATTTGCTCCGCGTTATTTTAGCAAATAAAACCATAAGAGCAGCATGGTAATCGGCAAACCAACACACAAAAACTGCTTTGCCAAAAATGCCTTTTTGGAGCAACTGTAAGCACATTTTGAATATATTCAGCGAATAAACCAAATTACCCTTCGATTGATTTAATACGATGGAAGAAAGTTGAAAATGACGGGCTAAAATAGCTTCGTCGCCACGAATAAACGACGAATTATTGGGTTTTATATAAAATATTTGCATTTTAAAAATTGATTCGAAAATTCATTTGCACTACTATATTCAATCTCTATTTTTATTCAATTTTGCTAAAACTTCGAGCTTATTTTCCACTACAAATCTACCATCCTCTACATATCCCCACCCCTGCTTCGACATAGCATAAATCCTATTTGTGAGATGCTCTTTTTGAATAATAATGGGTTTTCCAGCCACGCAAACACTATTATCGGGCAAATCGACAGTTACAACTGCATTGGCACCAATACGACAATTTGCACCAATTGTAACATTGCCAATAACCTTAGCACCAGCACCTATAAGGCAATTATCGCCAATTACGGGGCTTCCAAATCCTTTGGAATCAATAAGCATATTGGAACCTATGGTAACTTGCTGAAAAACAATACAGTTACGACCAATTACAGCTCCACCGCTGATAAAAATGCCATAAATGCCATGTACAAAATTAATTGGACCCGCAATCTGAGTTTCGAAAGGCAGATACGAATTGGTTTCGTGCTGAAAACCACGATTCAGAAAAAGATAAAACTTTTTTTTTAATGCAGAATTTGTTTGCAGGTATTTGGTTCGTAAACCAAAAAAACCACCGTATCTTTTTACTATTGGGGAGAAAAACATAGTAATGTAATGTAAATTTGAAAATGTGTGAATTGAAAATTTTAGATGCAAAGATAAGGAAACATCCGCGTACTTTTATAATTCTCACTTTTTTGACTAACTTTGCATAATATTAATAAATTGACGAAAAAATGACTTTAAAAAGTGTGGTAAAATTAGTAGGTAAATATGTAAAATACCCATTATCATTAAAAATGGATATTTTCATACTCATGAAATCCAAGGAATATAAAAAATTAGGACTAACAGGATTCCCTCCTAACTATGTTTTTTTTGACCGACTAAACGAAAAAAGTAGCATTATAGATATTGGTTGTGGGTTTGAAGCCGAATTTTCGGTTACGCTAATCGACAAGCACAATGTGAAAGCCTTTGCTGTAGACCCAACACACAAACATGCTCCATTTCTAAAAAAAATTGAAGAGAAATACCCAACTAATTTCAAACATTTACAATACGCTTTGTCGGCCGAAAATGGAAGTACGGTATTTTACGAAGCCGAAGATTACGAAAGTGGATCGCTCCTCAACTCTCATCGTAATGTATTGAATAACAACACAAAAGAATATGATGTTACATTAATAGATATACCCGAATTATTAAAAATTACGGGTCTTAAAAAAGTTGATTTTTTAAAAATAGATATCGAAGGAGCCGAATATACGCTGTTTAACGACAAAAATATTGAAGCATTGAAGTGCGTCGACCAACTTTTTCTTGAGTTTCATCACATTTCGGTGAAGGATTACACCCAAAAAGATACTTTAAAAATTGTAAAGCAAATTGAAAATGCCGGATTCAAGAGTTTTTGCAACGATAGCTTAAATTATTTATTTTACAAAAAATAATTGTATGCGTATTCTCATTACCGGAAACAATGGATTTATAGGCACTTACCTTACTCAAAAGCTTAAAGAGCAAGGGCATGAGTTGGCACTTTGCGACTTGAGCGGCGGCATAAATATTAAAAACTGGGACGAAATATCCGAATTTACTGATTTCGATGCCGTTATTCATTTAGCAAATCTTTCGTTTGTTCCCGCTTCATTTGTCGACCCAAAACTATTTTACGAAACCAATTACCTCACCACATTAAATATGCTGGAGTTGTGCCGACTAAATAATGCACGTTTGATTTATTTCAGTTCGTACATGTACGGCACACCTGACTATCAGCCAATTGACGAAAACCACCCATTAAAAGCATACAATCCTTACTCGCAAACCAAACTTATTTGCGAAAGTTTGTGCCAAGGTTATCATCGCGATTTTAAAGTTCCAATTACCATTTTTCGACCTTTTAATATTTATGGAATGGGACAAAATCCTGATTTTTTGATTCCAACTATCATCAATCAGGCAAAAACAGGCAAAATAACCATAAAAGACGATCGACCCAAACGCGATTATATTCATGTTTTGGATATCGCAGAAGCAGTTTCGGCTGTATTGAATAAGCCCGCAAAATCGTCGGAGATTCAAATATATAATTTAGGTTCAGGTAAAAGTTATTCGGTAAAAGAACTGATTGATATGGTTTCTAATCATTATAAGATAAAACCCGAATACGTATGCTTGAACGAAGTTCGCCAAAATGAAGTTATGGATACAATTGCCGACATTTCGAAAATAAAAGACGAAATTGGCTGGCAGCCAACCATTTCGCTGGAAGAAGGAATAAAAGAGTTAGTTAATAGTTTATAGCAAAATACTGCCCCAAGCCCTCCCGATAGCTATCGGGAGGGATGTGAATTAGTACCGAATGGTATCTTTTCTTAAAGCCCCTTTAGGGGTTTGGGGCAAATTACTTAGTTTATGAAAAAAATACTAGTAACCGGAGCCGGTGGTTTTATAGGCTCACATCTTACGGAGTTGTTGGTACAGAAAGGCTTTGAAGTAAAGGCTTTTGTGCATTATAACTCGTCGAACAAATGGGGCTGGCTCGATAGCTCTACTGTAAAAAACGATGTTGAGGTAATTACCGGCGACATACGCGATATGGATTCGGTTTTTGCTGCCATGCAGGGCTGCGATAGCGTTTTTCATTTGGCAGCGCTTATTGGTATTCCGTATTCGTACGTTTCGCCACAGGCTTATATCAAAACAAATATCGACGGAACATACAATATTTTGCAATCGGCTCGCCAGTTGGGTGTCGAAAAAATCATGGTAACTTCCACCAGCGAAACTTATGGCACTGCTCAATATGTACCTATCGACGAAAATCACCCCATGGTGGGACAATCGCCTTATTCGGCCACCAAAATTGGCGCCGACCAGTTGGCTATAAGTTATTATAAATCATTCGATTTGCCTGTAAAAATTGTCCGTCCATTTAATACTTACGGTCCACGCCAGTCGGCTCGTGCCATTATTCCAACGGTTATTTCTCAAATTTTAAGTGGCAAAAGAGAATTAAATTTGGGCAACCTCACTCCTACCCGCGATTTGACATTTGTAAAAGATACTGCTAATGGTTTTTTACAAATTGCATTGGCCGAAGGCCTTTTTGGCGAAATTACAAACATTGGCATGAGCGAAGAAATTACCATTGGCAATTTGGTAAAACTGATTGCCAAACTAATTGGTACAGACGTGGAAATTCGCTCCGACGAACAACGTATTCGCCCCGACAAAAGCGAAGTAGAACGACTATTTTGTAATAATTCAAAAATTATTGCTAATACACTTTGGAAACCGAATTACACGCTCGAAAGTGGATTAACCGAAACTATTGAGTGGATAAAAAATAATCTATCATATTTTAAAACAGACATTTACAATGTGTAAACGTGCCGTAATTCTCGCAGGCGGAAAGGGAACCAGACTAAAACCATACACCATAAGTCTTCCAAAACCATTGGTGCCAATAGGCGAAATGCCCATTATCGAAATCATTTTACGCAAATTGGCTAAAAGTGGTTTCGAACGAGTTACCATCACCGTAAACCACATGGCCGATATTATTCGCGCTTTTTGTGGCGATGGCAGCAAATGGGGAATTAACATTGATTACTCGCTCGAAGACAAGCCTTTAAGCACGATGGGACCATTGAAATTAATTGATGACTTACCTGATAACTTTCTGATAATGAATGGCGATGTATTAACTGATTTGGATTTTGATGCGTTTTACCAAAACCATATTAGTGCCGGAAATATCTTTACCGTTTCGGCTTACACGCGCGAGCAAAAAGTGGATTATGGCGTGTTAGAAACAGGAATTGATGATAAATTGGTGAATTTTATCGAGAAACCAACGTCGACCTATAAAGTAAGCATGGGCGTATATATGGCAAATAAAGAAATTTTGAACTACATTCCCGAAAATCAGTTTTACGGTTTCGACCACCTAATGCTCGACCTCATAAAGGCCAACAACCCAGCCGCTGTAAAAGTCCATTCGGGCTATTGGCTCGATATTGGTCGACCCGACGATTACGAAAAGGCGTGTGAAGATGTTTTAGCTTATAATTTATAACAAAATTCGTATATTTGCACTCTTTTTCGGTTTAATTCATTTAGGAAAATTATTATTCAGTTAATTGATTTTTATACCAAAACAAAGTATTTTCAAATGAACTGATGAACAAATCAACTGATGAACGAATGAACAAATCAACTGATGAACAAATCAACTGATAAACCAATCAACCAATTAACGAAACAACAAAATGACAAATTTCAAACGCACAACCGTAACATCCGCACTACCTTATGCCAACGGCCCAGTTCATATCGGACATTTGGCCGGTGTATATGTTCCAGCCGATATTTACGTACGCTACCTAAGGCTCAAAGGCGAAGAGGTACTTTTTATTGGAGGTTCGGACGAGCATGGTGTGCCCATAACATTAAAGGCTAAAAAAGAGGGCGTTACACCACAAGATATTGTAGATCGCTATCACGGAATTATCAAAAAATCGTTTGCCGATTTTGGAATTTCGTTCGATATTTATTCGCGTACCACATCGGCTACGCATCGCGAAGTGGCATCCGACATTTTTAAAACAATAAATGATAAAGGTGGTTTTGTTGAAAAAACAAACGAACAATATTACGACGAAACAGCGCAACAATTCTTGGCTGACCGTTATATTACGGGTAAATGTCCACATTGCGGCAACGAAAATGCGTACGGCGACCAATGCGAAGCCTGCGGAACGTCGTTGAACCCAACGGATTTGATTAACCCAAAATCGGCTATCAGTGGTGCAGCTCCCGTGATGCGCGAAACAAAACACTGGTATTTGCCACTCGACCAACACGAAGCTTGGTTGCGAAAATGGATACTCGAGGATCACAAAGAATGGAAAGCAAACGTGTACGGACAATGCAAAAGCTGGTTGGATATGGGCTTACAGCCTCGCGCCGTGAGTCGCGATTTGGATTGGGGAATTCCCGTACCTGTTCCCAACGCCGAAGGTAAAGTGCTCTATGTATGGTTTGATGCGCCCATTGGTTATATTTCGAACACCAAAGAACTTTGCGACAGCGAGCCCGAAAAATACGGAAAATGGGAAAAATGGTGGAAAGATGAAGATACGCGCTTGCTCCATTTCATTGGAAAAGATAATATCGTGTTCCATTGCATTGTTTTTCCAGCAGTTTTAAAAGCCGAAGGGTCGTATATTTTGCCCGATAATGTGCCTGCTAACGAATTTCTAAATCTCGAAGGTGACAAAATTTCTACTTCGCGCAATTGGGCAGTGTGGTTGCACGAATACTTAGAAGATTTTCCTGGGAAACAAGATGTATTGCGCTATGTATTAACAGCTAATGCACCCGAAACAAAAGACAACGATTTTACGTGGAAAGATTTTCAACAACGCAACAATAGCGAATTAGTAGCTATTTTTGGTAATTTTATAAACAGAGCCTTGGTGCTTACCCAGAAATATTATGACGGCAAAGTGCCAGCTTTGGGCGAATTGACTGATTATGACAAACAAACGCTCGACGAATTTGTAAACGTAAAAGCCGATGTAGAGAAACTTCTCAATAATTTCCGCTTTCGCGATGCGCAAAAAGAAGCTATGACATTGGCACGAATTGGAAACAAATATTTGGCTGATACCGAACCATGGAAAGTAGCAAAAACTGATATGAATCGTGTGGCAACCATTATGCATCTCAGTTTGCAAATTGCTGCCAATCTGGCTATTGCTTTCGAACCATTTTTGCCATTTACCTCCGAAAAACTACGCGTAATGTTGGGTATGAATCATTTCAATTGGGCTGATTTGGGCAAAATTGATTTGTTGGTAGAGGGTGCACAATTGGGAACTCCCGAATTATTGTTCGAAAAAATTGAAGACGAAACCATTGCTGCGCAGGTTCAAAAATTGCAAGATACAAAACTCGCCAACGAAGCGGCTGCCTACAAACCCAATGCGGTAAAAGAAAATGTGGCGTTCGACGATTTTATGAAAATGGATATTCGTGTGGCGACCGTGTTAGATTGCCAAAAAGTGCCTAAAGCCGACAAACTACTTCAGTTTAAATTAGACGACGGTATGGGCGAACGAACAATTCTATCTGGAATTGCCGCTTCGTACCCAAATCCCGAAGAACTGATTGGTACACAAGTATGCTTTATTGCCAACTTCGAACCCCGCAAATTGCGCGGTATAATGAGCGAAGGTATGATACTTTCGGCCGAAAATGCCGATGGAAAATTAGTACTCATTCGCCCAAGTGCCGTGGTAACAAATGGCGTGGAAGTGAAATAAAATTATAAAAATGAAACAAGCACTTATTACACTGTTATTATTCTCCTTTGGTTTTGCTTCTGCGCAACAATCAGTTATGATAAATGAAGATTTTTATCAAAAAATGATGGATTTGAACATTGGATGGACAAATTTCGACATGCCAACCAAACTCAAAGACCGAGAGGCACGCTTTTCGGCTTATCAGTGCATGTATTTTTCGGGTGCTAAGCCAACAAAACCTACTGAATGTTCCAGAGGGCTAGTTCAGATTGAAGCAAGCAAAGGAAAATACATACCTTATTTCGAATTTCCCGAATTTCCATCTTGCAGTATTCTAAAGTTAGGAATTCAAGCGGGCGACAAAAAGAAAATTTGCGGAATTGCCATTCAGCAATTGCAAAACGAAGAGTGGAAAACGGTAGACGAAACAACCATTGATGCGAAGCAAAAATGTATTTTTTGGTTTCCAAATAATATTAAGAGCGATAGTCCTCTAAAATTAAGGCTAATTGCAACTAAAGCAGGAAGCGTTTACCTTACAGATGTTTACGCCGAAGAGAAAAAATAATTTCTTATTTTTTAAAGGTCCAAACATCTGATTTATAATTCTTTTCAAGTTTTAAAATTTCCTCTTGATCAAAGTCGGCGCTTGACAAAGCGGTTGTATGGTAGTATTTTTCGGCAGTATAAATTATTTTTTTTACAAAAAGTGCTGCCGAAAAACTCACCAACTCATTTTCCTGTAAATAAGCGATTATATTTTTTGTCTTACTTCGAACCGAAGCGGTCGCTTTTACCGAATTATCAACTGTCTGTACAAACAAAGCTTGCTGTAATAATTCTAAATTAGCGTCCACCAATAATGTACCATGATGCAACTCACGGTTTTTGCTAATATGCGACGCCGTTCCCGTAATTTTATAGCCATCCGGTAGCCACAAATCTTTGCGTTCACCCATTTTCGCTACTACACCCAATTCGTTAAGCCAAGTTATTACTGGAAGCAGAAAATCACCCGAGAGTAAATTTTTATGCTCATTTTTAGTCCCAATAAAACTAAAATTCAAATTTCCCAAGTCGTGAAAAACGGCTCCCCCACCCGATTTGCGGCGAACAAGTTGAATATTATTCGCTTTACAAAAATCCACATTCACTTCGTTGCGTACCGACTGATTGGAACCAAGCACTACGCTTTTGTCGTTGACGTAAAACAATAAAAAATCCTCTTGAAATTCGGTAAACAAATACTCCTCGAAAGCCAAGTTGTAAGTAACTGATAAAGAATGTGATTGAATAATTTTCATATCAAATTAATTTTACTAATTTTGTACTGTGAAACGAACCATTACAATCATATTATTAGTTATTATACATGCGTATAGTTCTTATTCGTTAAGCATTGGTAATAAGTCGACCTTTAGTGAGCGTAACATTTCATGTGAGAATAATCAACAAACTACATCCCATAAAAGTCAACCAACCTCCTTTTTCCTCTCAAATTCCCATTTTATTTTAGGGGCTGAAATAAATGTTGTAAACTTTGGTTTTAACTTACTCAAACTACCTCAACGTATAAATTTTGGTTCAGAACACATTTATAGAATTCGAAATTTCAAACAGTTGGTTATTAAAAAGATTGATTTTATAAACCAGTTGGAAAACTTATTCAAGGCATCTAATCAACTCGATGGCTATTATCTTTATCATCTACGCAAACTCCTGATTTAATTTTACTTCCTACTTTTCATACACTAAATTTTGTATGATTTTCGAATAATTCTACTTATTATAAAATTAATAGGCGGGCTTGCTGTGTTCGCCCATATACATATACAAATCCAAATGGAAAATTACAATACAATAGAACAAGTTCTCGAAAACTTGAATAAAAGCATAGTTACTAAAACAAAAACATCCCCAATTTCAGGAATTATATTGCTGATAATCGGATTATTACTACTAATTTTACCAAACGCAGTTTCTTTATTTACGAATAGTATAATTTCATCATCTCTATTAATTTCGGGAATAATTAGTACAGTAGTTGGTATTTTTAAAACATTTTATCGAAAAAATTATTTTGTAGCAACTTCAAATAATCAAAGGCTAAAAAGTTTTGATTTAAACTTTGACGTTGTTGAAAAGGAAAATCTAATACGATTGTGTAATAGTGGTAAAATTGATCAGATTCACAATTTAAAAAGAGCTACAAGCAACGGACTGAGATTAAATTTTATGACAACATCCGATTTGAGTATCTGTTATTCTCAAGTTATTGGTTATATCCCTTTTGAGGATAGACCTCTTACTGAGCCCGTTAAACTTTCGTCGAGCGAAGCTCAATACTTGAAAAAGTTACTTTCAGAAGCATAACAAATGAATTAATAGCAGCTGCGCTACAAAAAAGCCCAGCTGCTATTTTTAATTTCTCTATACTTAGATTTTTTTGTACACCTCTTCGAAAGGAATTCGCATTCTATCGCCCCATATACCCACATTACCATTGCGAATGCCACACGGAATAACCATATTTACTTCGGCTCCGTGAGGTAAATTGAGTAACTTTTTCACCCGTCGCCCATCGAAACCCTCGAGCGGACACGTATCGTACCCCTCGGCAGCCATAGCAATCATAAAGGTTTGAGCGGCAAGTGCACAGCTTTTATGAGCCACTACGCGCGCATCACTTTCGGATACAAAAGTGGTCATGGGGCGAAACAAACTGATAGCCGAAGTGAGCAATTTGCGAAAAATACCCAAAATGCCAAAAAAGCGACTGTAAAGAAAAGGAATCACTTTACCGTAGTACAACTCCTGAATTTTAATTCGCTTTTGCTGTTTTTCGGCAGGGCTAGTCCGAAGAATATTATCGCGCGTGAGATTTAAAACCTGTTTGGCACGCTTGCGATGCAAATCCTGCCTAACGACGAAAACTACCACTTGCGGGGCAGTTGTAACCGCACTTTGAGACAAACAGGCATCACCCATTTTTTTTAACAATTCCGGATTGGTAATATGATAAAACTCCCAAAGCTGCATATTAGAGCTATTTGGAGCCAGCGCTGCCATCTCAATACAATGCTTCACTTTTTCCACTTCCGGCAAATTTTCTTTCGAAAAATTGCGTACAGACCGACGAAAATTTAATACCTGTTCCAAATTCAAACTACTATTCATTTCCATAACACGCTTATTTTTTTACAAAGATAACATAAGAAAATTGCTTTGGTTTAGCATTCTGGTATAAAAAGAAGCAATAAAACGATTTTTGAACTTCCCGCTTATAAATCGCAATTTTTTATGTAAGTTTGCAAATTAGAATAACAAAAAAAATAAAATGCAAATTTCTCATCCAATTGCAAGCCGTTTTATTTGAAATACAGATAGTTAAACATGAAAATAATTATTGTCGGAACTGCCTATCCCTACCGCGGTGGATTAGCAGCCTATAACGAGCGGCTGGCGCGTCAGTTTGTGAGCGAAGGACACGAGGTCGAAATCATTACATTTACCGTTCAATATCCTAAAATATTATTTCCTGGAAAATCACAATTTTCGGACGAACCGCAGCCATCCGATTTGAAAATCACTCGAATTATCAATTCGATGAACCCTTTATCATGGATAAAAGCCGGACGAGAAATTAAAAATAAAAAAGCCGACAAAGTGATTTTCTGCTACTGGATGGCTTTTATGGCTCCTTGTTTCGGGACTATTGCCCGCATAGTTCGAAATGAAAACACGAAGACTATTGGGCTGATTCACAATATGATTCCGCACGAACCAACTATTTTGGATACTCTTTTCCCTAAATATTTTGTGAGCGCTATGGATAGCTTTGTAGCAATGGCCGAATCGGTGGTTGATGATATTAAACAATTCGACAAAACGAACAAACCAATTGCAGTTTCGCCTCATCCTATTTACGACCACTACGGCGACCCACTCGAAAAATCGAATGCAGCGATGCGACTTGGCTTACACGAAAAAATTTCTTACATCCTGTTTTTTGGCTTTATTCGCGAATACAAAGGCTTGGATTTATTGCTCGAAGCATTTGCCGATAAACGCTTGCGCAAATTTCCACTGAAATTGATTGTTGCCGGCGAATTTTACGAAAATCCAGAGCCTTATTTGCAATTGATTTACAAACTGAAACTAGAAAGTTATGTAGAACTTCGCACCATTTTTATCCCCGACAATGAAGTGCGCTATTATTTTAGTATTGCCGACATTGTGGCACAACCTTACCGTACAGCTACGCAAAGTGGTGTAAGTCAGATTGCTTACCATTTCGAAAAACCTATGTTGGTTACGAACGTTGGTGGTTTAGCCGAAATTGTTCCGCACGGAAAAGTGGGTTATGTAGTAGATGTGGAACCAATTCAAATTGCCAATTCGCTGTTCGATTTTTTCACCAACAAACGCTCCGACGAATTTGTGCAAAACATAAAAATTGAAAAACAAAAATACGCTTGGTCGAAAATGACAGCGGCGATACAAAATTTGAAGATATAGTTATTTGCCCTTGGCGTTATTTGCCCTTTGGGCGTTATTAGTGGTTATTTGCTACGCGTTATTAAATTGTTATTTGCTGCGCGTTATTAAATTGTTATTAGCTAAGCGTTTAATTGTCATTTGCCCTGCGGGCGTTATTAAATAACGTGCAAAGCAGAAATAACACGAAGTAAATAACAGCGTAGCAAATAACGCCAAAGGCAAATAACAGCGTAGCGAAATAACAGCGTAGCGAAATAACGCCAAAGGCAAATAACACGAAGTAAATAACGCCCGCAGGGCAAAATAACAAAGAATAGAATGGCAAACGAAATAGTAGAAACTCCGTTGATGAAGCAATACTTCGAAATCAAATCGAAACATCCCGATGCGATTTTGTTGTTCCGATGTGGCGATTTTTACGAAACTTTTTCGCAGGACGCTATCGAAGCCTCGGAAATTTTAGGTATTACACTTACGCGCCGCGCAAATGGGTCTGCAAAAACAGTTGAATTGGCTGGCTTTCCGCATCATGCGCTCGATACCTATTTGCCAAAATTGGTTCGTGCAGGCAAACGCGTGGCTATTTGCGACCAACTTGAAGACCCCAAGCTGACAAAAAAAATTGTAAAACGTGGTGTTACCGAATTAGTTACGCCAGGCGTCTCGTACAGCGACACCACCTTGAATCACAAAGAAAACAACTTTTTGGCAAGCGTTTACATTAATAAAAATCAGGTGGGCGTTTCGTTTTTGGATATTTCGACAGGCGAATTTTTAGTTGCCGAAGGAAATGGCGAATATGTGGATAAACTACTCAACAGTTTTGGTCCCAAAGAGGTACTTTTCGACCGCTCGAAACGCAAAGACTTTGAAAATCAGTTTGGTACAAAGTTTTTTACTTACGCTTTGGAAGATTGGGCTTACACGCCCGAATCGGCTAATGAGCGACTACTCAAACATTTCGAAACAAAAAATCTGAAAGGCTTTGGTGTAGAAAATTTGCCCAATGCCATTGTAGCTGCGGGTTCTATTTTGCATTATTTGGATTTAACGCATCACCAACAAACAGGGCATATCACACAACTTTCGCGTATTGAAGAAGATAGATACGTGTGGCTCGACCGGTTTACTGTTCGAAACTTGGAGCTTTACGGTTCTATAAACGAAGGCGCTCGCACCTTGGCCGATGTGTTGGACAAAACCATTAGCCCGATGGGTGCTCGCTTGCTGAAACGCTGGATTGCCTTTCCGCTCAAAAATGTAAAACCCATCAACGAACGATTGAGTGTGGTAGAATTTTTCTTTAAAAATCCAGAATTAAAAGAATTATTGGAACAAAACATTTCGCTTATTGGCGATTTGGAGCGTATTATTTCCAAAGTCGCTGTCGGGCGCATCAACCCACGCGAGGTGGTGCAACTCAAAGTAGCACTTAAAGCCATCGAACCAATAAAAGCCGCCTGTGCAGCAACAGAGAATGTAACTTTGCAACGCATTGGAGACCAGTTAAATGCCTGTCATGTCATTTCCGAAAAAATAGAAAAAGAAATAAATAACGACCCGCCAGTACTTATCAACCGTGGCAATATTATTCGCCATGGCATTGATGCCGATTTAGACGAATTGCGCATGTTGGCACATTCGGGAAAAGAATTTTTGCAACGTATACAAGAGCGCGAAAGTGAAGCTACTGGCATTCCAAGTCTTAAAATTCACTTCAACAATGTGTTTGGCTACTACATAGAAGTGCGAAATGCACACAAAGATAAAGTGCCCGAAACATGGATTCGCAAACAAACGCTGGTAAATGCAGAGCGCTACATTACGCAAGAATTGAAAGTGTACGAAGAGAAAATTTTGGGAGCTGAGGAAAAAATTTTAGCTATCGAAACCCGCCTTTTTAGCGAGTTGGTTATTGCCCTTGGCGAATACATTACGGCTGTTCAATTGAATTCCAACCTAATAGCTCAAATCGACTGCCTACTTTCATTTACCAAAGTGTCGGCCGAGAATAAATATGTGCGCCCAGAAGTGGTCGATAGCGACGTTTTGGAAATCAAACAAGGACGCCATCCCGTTATCGAAAAACAACTCCCAATTGGCGAAAGTTACATTGCCAACGATGTGTATCTCGATAGCGAAACGCAGCAAATCATTATCATTACGGGCCCGAATATGGCCGGTAAGTCTGCCCTGCTTCGTCAAACGGCATTGATTACATTAATGGCACAAATTGGCTGTTTTGTACCCGTGCAAAGTGCTCGCATTGGTGTGGTAGATAAAATTTTTACGCGTGTGGGAGCAAGCGATAATATTTCGCAGGGCGAATCGACCTTTATGGTGGAAATGAATGAGGCAGCCAGCATAATGAACAACCTCTCGAATCGCAGTCTGATTTTATTTGATGAGCTTGGACGCGGTACGAGTACTTACGATGGTATTTCTATTGCTTGGGCTATTGTGGAATACATTCACGAACATCCGAGCTGCAAAGCCAAAACACTTTTTGCCACGCATTATCATGAGCTGAACGAGATGGAAAAATCGTTTCCACGCATCAAAAACTACAATGTTTCGGTAAAAGAAGTCGACAAAAAAGTAATTTTCCTGCGTAAATTAGTTAAAGGTGGCAGCGAGCACAGTTTTGGTATTCATGTAGCCAAAATGGCCGGAATGCCTCAAAGCATTGTAAAGCGTTCGGAGCAAATTCTCAAAGATTTAGAATCGGAAAATCGCCAAACAGGCGTTTCGAAACCCATTGGCGAAATTGCCGAACACCGCGAAGGCTTACAACTCAGCTTCTTCCAATTAGACGACCCTGTGCTCGAACAAATTCGCGATGAAATTAAGAATCTAGACATCAATAATTTAACTCCAGTTGAAGCATTGAATAAATTGAATGATATTAAGCGGATTATTAGAGGGAAATGAATTTGATGTGGTGATGTGTCCCGAAAGCTTTCAGGAGTGATGATGTGTAAATAAAGTGAGAGCGCGACTTTAAGTTGCACTCTCACTGACAGGTTAGCTAATTGCTGATTTTTTTCAGTATTTATCTCTTTTATTAAAAAAATATCTCTATTTTTGCAAATCGGTATGTTTGATAAATATCAAAGTTAGACATTTAAAATAAATACATTGTGAAAAAAATCAAAGTTTACTTCGATACATCGGTTATTGGTGGCTTTTATGATAAAGAATTCGAAAAGGAAACTCAAATTATTTTCAATGAAGTAATTGAAAATAAATATACACTTTCAATATCTGACTTAACAATTCGTGAACTAATTAAAGCTCCTGATAATGTAAGAAATTTACTGAAGAGCAAACAAATTAGTCATTCTATTTTACTTGTAAACGATGAAGTTCTAGATTTAGCTAAGGAATATATACGTGAAAATGTAGTAGGTCAAACCAGCTTCGAAGATTGTATTCATATTGCCTTAGCTACCGTTAATGAAATTGATATTTTAGTAAGTTGGAACTTTAAACACATTGTAAACATACACCGGATAAGAGGATATAATGCTATAAACATTAAAAATGGTTATTCGCATTTAGAAATCCGTTCACCAAAAGACATAATAGAATATGAAGACAAATAAAAAATTTGATTGCGTAAAAATGATGCGCGACATTCGGAAAGAAGTTAATCAAGAAATTTCTAAAATGTCATCAGCTCAGTTATTAGATTATTTAAAAAAAGGAATGATAGAATATAATATGCCAAAAGCATAAGTTTAATTTCTCGCCCGCTGTAGCGACAGCGGCATTACATATTATCAAAAGCGTTAGCTTTTATTCCCGTACCTGAAACTTAGACACTTTCAAACGTATATCGGAATAAGTTAGTAAACGCCTGCGCCAAACGGCGTGGGCTTTAACTTATTACTTATACGGGTAGTCTAAGACCTCAGGTGCGTGATACAGTTGGAGTACCACGCTTTTTTTGTGCCTGAAAGTGAACATTTAATCAACCAATTATTATAATCAACTATTTAAAACTTATCTAAGGTTAAAAACTGGCCTAACCAACCAATATGAAAAAAATATCAAGACGTGGAGGCAGAAACCACGTTAATAACGGAGCATATTCCGAAAACACAAGTTAGTAAGAATATATAAAATGACGAAAAAGTAAAAAACTAACTTTTTCTAAGCGATTTTTAAATACAAAACTATTATTAAATTGAATTTATAAAATTTATCAAAATGAAAAAACTTAATATATTTCTATTAATGGTGCTAATTTGCAGCATTTTACAAGCACAAGTATCTAAATCTGTAACAATAGCCACAGCGGGCACACTTGGCACAACACTTACCAGTACAGAATTAAGCACTGTTACCAACCTTACTATTATTGGTAATCTGGATGCCCGAGATTTTAAAACATTGCGGGATAATATGCCTGAGCTGGCAGTGCTGAATATGAGCGCGGTGAGTATTAAAGCGTATAGTGGATATGATGGTACAAATTATGAACTTACAAACTCTGCATATGTTTATTCTAATTCTACAATCAGCTCTTATCTAGCCAATGAAATTCCAATTTACGCATTTTTTGACGGGGTTCAATATAATTTAAGTAGTACTTATAGTAGTAGTTACGGCGGTTATACTCGTATTTCAAATCCCAACTACGGTAAATCAAAAACTTCACTTACTTCCATTACATTACCAA
>JAIFKX010000211.1 GCA_020049335.1 Paludibacter sp.
CCACATTCGTTAGTTGCATATCCTCTAAAATAGAATACTGATCCTCGGACTTGTCCTGTAATGTTTCTGGTAAAAGAACCGGTTCCTGTACCAGCAGGAACTTTACTTGTAGTACTTGTGCCCAACGAACTTCCAGTTTTTATTTGTGTTCCTCTTGCAGACACTGCTGTCTTCGAATAAGTAATATTAGCCCCTATTGTAGCTGTGGTCAATCTTACTAAAGTGGCAGGGTTGGTTACAATTACTGGAAGCGCACAAAGGTAAGGATTCTTAGTATCTGTTGGAGTATAGTATCTCGGCATAGTTCCATTCTGTTTGTACTCATATACTCTAAACCAATACTCGTTTGTAGAACTTGGAACGGTTACTGTTACAGTTGATTCTGTGCCATTGTAAATTACTTGAAAACCAGTTGGATTCCCTGTTGAATAATCCGCATTTGCTGTGAATGTGTCATCATCACCTGGGTCAGGGAAGGTAGGCGCAGTTTCAACACCATCTACTTTTTTTACTATGTAAATTATGCGATGATCTCCATTACCAATTGTACCGTCAAGTTTAATAGTAGTTGGAGTGATTGAAGTAAATGTTATATCTGTGTATTGTGTTTCGGGATATACTGGTAGAGATCCTAAAATAGATATTGCTTTAATATAACTGGATGCATAATTCTGAATTGTACCACCATCTAACGATGTGCTGCTTGTATTTAACCATCTTACAGACAAACCCGTAACATTGGAACACTCGTCGGGAAGTGTTCTGTTATTAGTTGTTAGTGTGCCTGTCAAACTTATGGCAGCACCAGCATTTATCCAATTACCACCCGCAAGCTTGTATTGTAATTGGAAATCTCTTGGTCCCGCATCATCAGTATTCATCATTGCACCCACGGTGATAGTGTGCAAACCTGTTGTATTGAACGAAGAAATTGTCCAATACTGATTTGCAGCATCCCATCCACTCGACTGAGCACCATCACCTGAAAAGGAAGGTGCAGTTAAACTAGCCGACACTGAAAATGTACCGGCTTGTCCAAGAGTACTGTTTTCATTAGTAGTTAAATTATAACTAACTACATTGTCTGCGAACACATGTTGCCCCGCCAGCATAGCAAATGCCATTACAAAGAGCAACTTAATTTTTTGTGAAAAGATTTTCTGTTTCATAAGGCGTTTTTTTTATTTGTTTGAACTTTTTTTAGTATAATTTCAACGATTATTTTTTTTTATTATTTTTAATTTAATATATTGATAAGACTTATTATTACATATCCAAGTGTGGTGAAAAACGATAGTTGCGACCAATTAATTTCTTTCGGTTCCACCACATAAACCGTATCGCCAATATCCAAGAGTTTAATAGTTCGTTTTTCGGTGTCGTTGCTATAAATATTTTTTACCGAAATCTCTTCGTACGATTGGTCAGCGCGTATAACAATAATTTTCTTTGCTTTTTTAATAAATTTTATTCCACCGGCTCGGCTTATAGCATCCATAACACTTATTTTTTCGAATATTGGTATTTGTCCTGGTCGGTTTACATAGCCAATTACATTTATAACTTGGCTTGGCAGTGCGTAAATAAATACTGTTACAATAGGGTTTAGAACGAATTTACTTACATTGTCGGTTACCAATTTTGTAAACGATTTTACCGACATGCCCGAAGCTTGAATGCTTCCTAAGCCCGGAAATTGAATAAATCCATCGGGCAGTACTATTATTCGCTCCAAACTGAACTCAGGATGTCCCATTACGGCTATCGTAAGTACATCGCCTTTTTTGATAATATAATCGGTATCCTGAGCGTTAATCGTATTTGTTGCAAAAGGGAGAAATCCCGTTAACAACAAAACTAATAGCGAAAATTTAATTTTTAACCTGCTCATAATTTGTATTTTATAATTACTTTAATTCTTACTTTCTTACCCTCTTACTTTCTTACCTCTTACCTCTTACCTTCTTACTTACTATTAATATATAACCTGATTCTTATCTTTCCGTTTTTCTAAATACGTTCTAATTTCGCGTTTTCGAAGCATTTCGAACGAAGGTAAATCGGGATAAAAGAATAATTTCGAACCTTCAGTACTGTAATATCCTGGAATATTTCCATACGAAAAACTAGGAGTACTCAAAATATCTTTGTATAGCAAGTTTAATAATTCAACTTTCATATCTGTTCTAAAAACATTTTTAAAATTCTCAATTACATAAAGTTGATCGGTTGCTGATAGCCCTTTAAATGATTGACGCATACCTTCCAGTACATGTCTTTGTCGTTGATTACGCATTTCGTAAGTCATTTCCATCGTTCGTGGATCCATTACAAAATTATCTTGCCGTACCAAATCTTTTTTCTTTTCACTTTTAACAGTCATTTTTATGTTGCGCCAATCCAAAAATCGAATGTATTCCCACGAGTAAAAGCCATCAATTCGGTTTTTTCCTGCTTTCAAATTATATTCGTCGGCATAAGGTTTATCAAGATTTATATCAACCCCCCCTAACAAATCTATTAAATCGATAAAATTAAAACGATCTTGAATTAAATAATAATCAATTTTTTGTTGCAACGAATGTTCCAATATGCGCATTGTTGGATAAATATCGAGTGTGAAAAATAAGTCTATCAAACGATATTCGGTATTCAAAAACAAAGCGCTATGTGGAATATGTACAAAGTTTATTCGGTGAAATTCGGGATAGTAACTAATAAGTACATATACCGCCGGAATTCCTACATATAAAATTGTATAACATTCAATGTCTTTTTGTTGTGCCTCTGCTACAACTTCTTTACTTAAATCTTTGTAAGACAGCTTTATGGATTGGTTAAGTTGCCTAATAAATTCGCCTCGTTGTTTATTTCCCGCTGCTCCTTGGCAAGGAATATGATACACCGAATCGTTCAATACTATTTTGTCTAAATTTACATGTAACACATCTGCATTTATCGAAAATCCTTTTGATAATCGAATCAACATTCCCAAATCTGATCCTTCGCGCATGGTGTAAACAGCTCTATGATTCACACATCCGCAGGATGCAACGCGTATTAATCTGTGTTCGGTCGTTTTTTTATTTAGCAAAAAATAGAGTATTATACCTAAAATCAATAAGATTAAAAGAATTATCCAAAACCACATTTTGCGCTTTGCATAAATACTACGTTTATGTTTTTGGTGCGTGCTCATGTTTTAACAAACAGATTTGTTTTAAATTACAGATTTACTGAACTAATTTTTTGTCAATAACATTGCTTACTGTTTGTCCTGATTTTGATTTCGAATTATGTGAAAATAAACTCGATTTCCAAAAATAGCCTAACATTAACACCGATAATATGGCGAAAATAATAATAAAAAGAATAGACCTACGAGGACGTTTCTTTTTTAGATTTGAATTGTTAGAATCATCAGATGAATTTTCGTAATAACTATTTGATGTATAACCATAATCGCCGTATCCTTTACCTTGTTTCTCGTCGAAATCGTTCAAAATAGTCGTAATATGCTTCGAGCTAAATACATTTAGTACCTTAAATAAGCGGTTGAGCATAGAGCGTGTTGTGCGGCGCAAGCGTACGATTACCAAAATGCCGTCGATGTATTCGAAGAAATCAACTATATCGGGAATATAAATTGCTGCTGGCGTGTCAAAAATCACCATGTCGTAATTTTCGCGAGCCCAAGCTATAAATTCTACCAATCGTTTGTTGTTGTAATACATTTCTTTCTGTCCTTCGGAGTTGCCGGCATTTACAAAATGTAAGGTTTCAATTTCGGTTGGTCTGATAATACTTTCCAATGTGCATTCGTCCATTAAGTAGTTACTCAATCCCGATACGAATTCGGGCTCAACTCTATTACTTAACTTTGGCGAGAAAAAGTCCATATCAACCAACAATACTTTCTGCGTTTTATTGGCAACTGCAGCAGCCAACTTCATACTTACGAGCGATTTGCCATCTAAGCGGTCGGGACTCGAAATTACAAATGTCTTTAGCTCTTTCAGCTTCTGTATTTGGCGCAGATGAATAATGAGGTTACTCATATCGCTTACCGACCGATATTTAGCACCAGTAATTGGGTTAGTTGTAACCAATCCGTTTTCATTATCGGAGTAATGCTTCACTACCCCAAGCAATGGCGCTGAATAGAATCGCTCGTAGTCGTCGATTAGCATAATGCGATCGTCCAACATATCGTAAATAAATACAATAAGCGATGCCAAAAGCAAACCAAGCAACAATGCTAAAATGAGATAAAATAGCAAACCTTTGTTGGCTATAAAAACAGAACTTGGGTCGTCGACAAAAACAAAACGGCTAAGGCTTCCCTGCGAGGTCGATTGCGATTCGATAAGCTTGTCATTCAATTGTTTAATTGTTAAACCTACCAATTCGCGATTGCGCAAGGTTTGTTGTTGTTCTTCGTTAATAGCTCCCGGCAATGTTTTGCGTTCTAATTCGGCAATAATTTGTTCGAGCGATTTTACCTTTGTTTCTTCCGATACTTCCTGTATTTTATAATCCATAAGCTTACTTACAAGTTGGCTTTTTATAGGATTTTGAATAAGACTTCTAATTTCCATACGCTGTTGCAGGGTGTCGCGAATCATGGTGCTTATCTGCTCAATATTACGGCGTAGTTGCTTTACTTCAGGGTGGTCTTCTTTGTTGCGTGTTAGCGAACGAGCTAAATCCACTTCGAGGTTCATTAGTTGCACTTTTAATGGCTCGGAAAATGCCGACTCATTAATAATAGTACCATCTAAGTTTTTCAACTCATTTTCGGTGCGAGCTCGTGCAGCAACAATGGATGCTAAATTGACGCGAGCATTGAGCAAATCTGCTCTGAACTGGTCTAAAGTGGTGCTGATTTTATCAAAATCGATTATTTCGGCACCTTTCGAAGCGCCCGAATGCATAATCGACAAATCAATCTGATTCAGTTTTTGGTTGTTTTGATTTATCTGACCACGCAAATAAACTATCAAGCGTTCGGAGTTTGTAATTTGATTTAGTAGCAATAATTCGTTTAACGCTTTTACATAAGCCCGAATTAAAATGGGTATGTGCTCGTTG
Organism: Paludibacter sp.; assembly: GCA_020049335.1. Lineage (GTDB taxonomy): Bacteria > Bacteroidota > Bacteroidia > Bacteroidales > Paludibacteraceae > Paludibacter. The sequence goes on from JAIFKX010000211.1 coordinate 5,092, forward strand.
AATTTTGACGATATACTTACCAAATACACTGGAACGCGGTCTTCTTTACGTTTATCAATAATCCCTACAAACATCATCGATTTTAATTCTGATATCGAATAAGTTAAACCTGAATTATTAATTGTGGCTTTTAAAACTTCATTCGATTTCATTGCCGTAAGCCAATAATTTTTGTCGAAATCAGATTTTACCACTGGAGAATTATCCATACTCATGTATTCGCGCATGGTTTCGTTGTAAAAAACTTCGTAGTTCGATTGGTAAACTTTAGGTTGTTTAAGGGCATATAGCAATACTAAAAGCACAACAGCCACAAATACAGATAAAAATATCCACTTGTGAATAAGCACAATTCTAAAAAAGCGCGTAACAAAGCCATTCAAATCCTGTTGGTTTTTATGATATTCGCCGTAAGGATATTTGTCGTTTATTTCGTTTTTTTCGTCGCTATTTGTTTGATTGTTATTCATTTTCGTTTTTTTTCAAATAATTTTCAACTCAGTTCTTTCTTCTCTCTATTTTATTCTTATGTTACTAAAAATCAAGTACTATTTTCATCTTAGATTATTGCTGAATAGAATTTTCAAATTGACATATTTTCAAATTTTTAAATTACTCTATCAATTATTTTCGTTTCGTAAATTATAGAGAACACTTGGTGCTTTTTCAAACAAATTTGGTCGATAGCGTAAATCTTTGCTTTTAATACGAGCATATTCGTTTTTCTTAATTGGCGGATAATCGGTCAAAATCAAATCCACAATAAAATAAATATCTTCAACGGTTAATCCCACTCCCGATGGCAAACACAAGCCATTTTTAAATATGTTTTCGGATATATTATTACCATAAAAAGGTAAATGTGCAAATACAGGTTGCAAATGCATGGGTTTCCACAACGGGCGAGTTTCTACATTATTTTTTTCGAGAAGTATTCTTATTTCATCGGCATTTTTACCAAATTTTCGTTCGTCAATTAATATACAAGTAAGCCAAAAGTTTGAATCAAAGTCTTCAGTAGCATTATCCTGAACAGTAATGCCTTGCACATCCTTAAGTAGTTTCGAATACAATGCATGATTGCGGCGACGAGCATCAATAAAACCCTCTAAAGCCATCATTTGTCCGCATCCAATACCTGCACTTACATTGCTCATGCGGTAATTATATCCTACTTCGTTGTGTTGATAATAAATTTCATTTTCGCGTGCCTGAGTGGCATAAAACAATGTTTTTTTTGCAGTTTCTTCGGATGGGCAAATAAGAGCTCCGCCGCCCGAAGTGGTGATAATCTTGTTGCCATTAAACGATAGTGCACCAAAATTTCCAAATGTTCCGCAGCTTTTATTTTTGTAGCGCGAACCAAGTGCTTCGCAAGCATCTTCCACTACTTTGATACCATATTTATCGGCTACAGCTACAATTTTATCTGCTTGTGCGGGCATACCATATAAATCCACAAAAAGGACTGCTTTGGGAAGTTTGCCGGTAATGGCTAAGCGCGAGCAAATGGCTTCTTCTAACATTATAGGACACATATTCCAGCTGACATTCTCGCTATCTACAAATACGGGTGTTGCACCCAAATAGGTAATTACGTTGGCTGTAGCTGCAAAGGTAAATGTTTGGCAAAGTACTTCATCGCCGGCACTTACGCCCAATTGCAACAATGCTAAATGCAATGCAGCAGTTCCAGTATTTAACGCTACAATGCTTTTACAACTATCCGAATCGGGGGTTACAAAGTTTTTTAACCTGTCTTCGAAGTCAGTTACATTGGGTCCCAGGGGAACTATCCAATTCGTATCAAATGCACTTTGTATAAATTGCATTTCGTATCCGCTCATTTGAGCCAAGGATAACCAAATTTTGTCTCTTTTCATAACCCGTGTTTTTTTAATAAATTAAAAACTTAAATCTCAACCAACTCACTAATAACACAGTCAGATAAATTAATGATAGCCGAAGCCCATGTCATTCCTACACCAAACGCACTCAGAAACAATGTTTTAGGCGAATCAAGTTTGTCTTTCAACTCGCTTACAATTGTTAAGGGAACCGAAACCGACGAAGTGTTTCCAAACTTTTCTAAAGTTGATGGCAACTTATCGGCTTCCAATTTTAATTTTTTAGCTAAATACGAATTGATAAAACTGTTTGCTTGATGAAAAACAAAATAATCAATTGTATCTATTTCAATACCAGCATATTCGAAAATTCGCTTGTAATCTTTTGGTATTTCCCGAATTACGAAGTTAAATACATCGCCCCCGTTCATATAACCTTGCTCTTCACTGCGGATATTTCCAAATTCATCAACCACTTTTTCAATTACCGTTTCGGAACTCGATGGGTGGCGATAACCTCCCGCATTCACTTTTATCAAATCTTCTCGCGAACCGTCGGAATTAAAAGAAAAATAACTTTTTCCAACTTTATCATTCCGTTCTATTAAAGCCGCTACGCCAGCATCACCAAAAATAAAAGCTGTGCGGCGGTCTTTTTTCGAATACACCTTCGATCGTGTTTCACCATCCAAAATCAAAGCTTTGCGAAAGCTTCCTGTTTGCATTAAACCATACACCACACTCAGTCCATAAATAAAAGCCGAGCAGCCCAGCGTAATGTCAAAAGCCATTGTCGTTGTCGATAATTTCAGACGCTCCTGAAGGATAATTGATGTTGCAGGCATCCGATAATCAGGTGTTTGCGAAATAAATACCAATAAATCAATTTCCGAACGGTCTATATTATTGTCGGCAATAAGTTTTTCGGCTGCTGCAAAACACAAATCCGACGAACAGGTGTCTGCATCCGTAAATCGACGTTCAAAAATTCCAATTTTGTCAACCACTTCTTTTACTTCCTCCGAAGTAAAAAATTCTGTATATTCGTAATTTTTTATCACATTGCGAGGCAATGCTGCGCTCATTGCGCTTATTCCTATATTCTCAAATGTAATCAGTGCCATTAAATCATCAAATTAATGAAATTCCACCATCAACCACTATATCTGTTCCTGTTACCCATTGCGACGCATCCGAAAGTAAGTAAATGGCCGAAAAAGCAACATCTTCGGGTTTTCCGTACCGACCCAAAGGATAGCGCTGTTCGTCTTTGGCATAATCATCGTCGCTCAACGGACTTTTTTCAGTCAACCCTGTACGTACCATTCCTGGTTGCACTGTGTTTACACGAATTTTTTTCGAAGCCAATTCCAAAGCCAAAACCTTAGCAAACGACGATAAACCACCTTTGGAAGCACTATAAATACCATCACCTATCGAAGAATGAAAAGCTGCAATAGACGAAATAAAGACCACCGAAGCACCTAAATTTATTTTTTTTGCTTTCAATAGCTGTTTCATTAATTGAACCGGTGCTTTCAAATTCGTATTCAGTATCAAATCCATATCCAACTCCTTGATGTATTGTGTTAACATTCGGCGATTTACGCCTGCGTTAC
>JAIFKX010000023.1 GCA_020049335.1 Paludibacter sp.
AATTTGTAAGCGGCAGGGCAATAATTTCGTAGCCTGTTTTCATGGCTGTTTGTGTGAAAATAAGCATCCACAAATCGTTGAGCGGAATAACGCCGCTAAAGGCAATAAAGAAAAACACCAGCGAATCGGCTCCTTCGCCCACCAAAGTGGAAACGATGGCACGAATGGAAAACCCGCGTCCGCGTTGCATAATTTTCATCTTGCTCATTACAAAGGCATTGAGAAATGCACCGAACAGAAAAGCAATAAAACTGGCAAATACAATCCGTTCGGTATTGCCAAGCACCATTGCAAACTCGGTTTGATGCGTAAAGTTTGCCGAACCGGGTGCCAGAATGCTGAATTTAAAAATAAACACGGCCAGAAAGTTCATCAAAAACCCGTTCCAGATTATCAGACGCACCTTGCGATAGCCCCAAACTTCGGCTATCAGGTCGTTTACAATGTACGATACGGGGAATATCAGAAGTCCGGCAGTAGCTTCGATGGGACCAATCTGAATTAATTTTTGCTCAACAATGTTGGCAACAATAAGGCATACTGTGAATAGCATACCAGCCACCATAAAGGCGACGGAGACTTGTTTTTTCATTTTTTCTTGTTTTTTACGTGGTATTCAAGCACACGTTTTGCAGCAACATGCCACAAATTGGGCTGCAAAGATACGAATATTTTTGAAAAAAAATTATTTCAGCGAATTCCAGCCTTGTGCCTTGAGCGAAATTTCTTCGCCTTCGCGACCAACGAGATTCAGTCCGAGTTCGGGTTTCGTAATATGTCCAACGATGCCAACATTGTCGAGCGTATGCTTGCAGTAAAAAGTAATTCGTAGTCTTCACCACCATTAAGTGCAGCGGTTACAATACTCATATTGAGCTCTTCGGCCATTACAACTGCCTGATAATTAATAGGTATCTTGTCTTCGTACACGCGGCATCCCACATTGCTTTGCGTGCAAATATGGATTAATTCCGACGAAAGTCCGTCCGAAATATCCATCATCGACGTTGGAACAATTCCATTTTGGGCTAAAGCCTGAATCACATCTTTGCGAGCTTCGGGTTTTAACTGGCGTTGCAAAATATAATCTTTATCTTCGAAATCGGGTTGCGCATCACTACTTGTTGAAAAAACTATCTTCTCACGTTCAAGCAGTTGCAAGCCCATATAAGCCGAGCCCAAATCACCCGTTACACAAATCAAATCGTTTACTTTGGCTCCATTTCGGTATACAATTTTATCTTTTTCGGCTTCGCCAATGCAAGTAATGCTAATGGCTAAACCTGTAAGCGATGCCGAAGTGTCGCCGCCAATTAAATCTACGCCATATACTTTGCAAGCCAATTCGAGCCCTGCATACAGTTCTTCCAAATCTTCAACCGAAAAACGTTTGGAAACACCAAGCGATACTGTTATTTGTTTGGGCTGCCCATTCATGGCATAAATATCCGAAAAATTTACCACAGCAGCCTTGTAGCCCAAATGTTTAAGCGGCACATACACCAAATCGAAATGTACGCCTTCGAGCAGTAAATCGGTGGTTACAAGTATCTGTTTGTCTTTGTAATCGAGCACAGCGGCATCGTCGCCCACACCTTTGAGGGTCGAAGCGTTTTGTGTTTTAAACTTTTCGGTTAAATGTTTAATTAAACCAAATTCGCCATATTCAGCTATTTCTGTTCGTTGCATTCTTTTTGTTATTTTGGCTTTGCCGTTATTTGCCTACGGCGTTATTTGCTTCGCGTTATTAATGGTTATTTGCCTTCGGCGTTATTTTGCTCTCGTTTGATAAGGGATGTTCCATTCGCCTGTTATTAATGGTTATTTGCCTACGGCGTTATTAATGGTTATTTACTGAGACTTTTGATCTTCGACCTTTGACTTTCAGTCGACCGTTGTCCGTCGTCCGTCGTCCATCTTCAACACTGCGGTATTTTATCAATTCGTCCTTGATGTCTTCCTCCTTCGAAATCGGTTGCGAAAAACACATCTACCATTTTCAAAGCCTGTTCGACCGATACAAAACGAGCAGGGAGCGACAGCACATTTGCATTGTTGTGCTGACGGGCTAATGCCACAATTTCTTCGTTCCAGCATAGTGCCGCGCGTATTCCTTGATGTTTGTTTACGGTCATACTTATGCCATTTCCGCTACCGCATATAGAAATGCCGAAATCGAACTCGCCACTTTCCACAGCCGAAGCCATAGGATGTGCAAAATCGGCGTAATCGCAACTTTCGGTCGAATACGTTCCAAAATCTTTAAATGATTTTACATTTTTTGATTGTAAGTGTTCAATCACTGTTTTTTTTAATTCAAAACCAGCATGGTCGGCACATATAGCAATACTCAATTCATCAATGTGTTTCATAAATCAATATGTTTTATCCCCATTTAGGCTTCGACGTGAGCTCAGCCGAACGGGGTAGGGTTTAATTTTACGCAAACATTTCAACATCGTCGGCGCTAATAGATAATCCACCAAGAATGATCAAACGCTCCACCACATTTCGAAGTTCGCGGATATTTCCTGTCCAAGCACGAGCTTGTAGCTTTTCAATAGCTTTTGCATCAAAATTTTTCAATTGTGTTCCTTGTTCGCTGCAAATAAGTTCGCAAAAATGGCTAATTAACAGTGGTATATCTTCTTTACGATCGTCCAATGATGGCACATGAATTGGAATAACATTTAAGCGATGAAATAAATCTTCGCGAAAATTTCCAGCTTCAATCTCTTTTTTCAGGTTTTTGTTGGTAGCAGCCAGCACGCGTACATTTACTTTTATACTTTTGTCGCTACCTACGCGTGTCAGTTCGCTTTCTTGCAGAACGCGAAGCACTTTTGTTTGTGCCGAAAGGCTCATGTCGCCAATTTCGTCTAAGAATATTGTTCCTGTATCCGCTTGTTCAAATTTACCTATACGTTGTTTTATAGCCGATGTAAAAGCACCTTTTTCGTGTCCAAACAATTCACTTTCAATCAATTCCGTAGGGATAGCTGCGCAGTTCACTTCCACAAAAGGTGCATTTACACGGTTGCTTTGTTCGTAAAGCAGGCGAGCCACTACTTCTTTTCCAGTTCCATTTTCGCCAGTAATAAGCACACGAGCATCGGTTGGCGCAACACGCTCAATCATCAATCGTACTTTTTCGAGTGGAGCCGAAGCTCCAATCATTAGATGTCGTTTGGCAATTTTCTTTTTTAGATTTTTAGTTTCAACAACCAAATTATTTTTGTCCAACGCATTCCGAATGGTTATTAAGAGGCGATTGAGGTCGATGGGTTTTTCAATAAAATCAAATGCTCCCTTTTTGATACATTCCACCGCCGTATCAATATTTCCATGTCCCGAAATCATAACCACAGGCGCTTCCACTTCTTGTTCTTTGAGTGCAGTAAGTAGCTCAATACCATCCATTTCGGGCATTTTAATATCCGAAAAAATAACATCGAATGGAGCGGAAAGTGCAGTTTCAAGACCTAATTTCCCGTTTTCGGCTAACACTACTTGATGCTTTTCGAATTCGAGAATATCTTTCATCGTATTGCGAATACTTCGCTCATCGTCGATAATCAGAATTTTTGCCATAAATATTTTGATTCTTACTTTCCTATCTTCTTATTTTATCTACTGCAATTCCATAAACATCAACTCCTTCCAGAAAATACGTTACATTTCCCGTTGGAATATTCAAGTCGTTGGTTACCAATGGTATCATTTTCACACCCGATTTTGAAGTCGTATTTTGTTGGCTATTTGTTGTCTTATTTGTTTTTCTAGGCGCAGCTACACCGCCCGATTGTGGCGCGCGATATGCCCAATACAAGCGATTCGATTCATTGTCGACAGCTATTCCTGTGATATACAACGATGCATCGTCCATTGGAGCTGCTTCAATTAGTTTTGGATTGGTTCCATTGAGGTTCGAAACCCACAAACCAACTTTGTCGGCAGGTGCTGTTACCGAAAAATAAATTTTAGCATATATTTCATCGAACACAAAAGCGCGTATAGCAAAATCGGTGAGAATTGCACCTAAAGTTGGTATTGGTGTGCTCGAATTGGCATTGGCTGTTAAAATATCGGTTGGTAAAAAGCGATAAATGCCACGCCCTGTTTCACCGCCTTTAGCCCAATAGTAAGCATTGTCGTAAATGCGAATTCCACCACTAAACTGATTGGATGACAATCCTTTGCCAAAATAACCAAGTCGATCAGTTTTTACTTTGTAATACTCCGAAGCTGTTTGGGCATCGACACTTCCTTTCCAGTCAAAATTTCCAATGGTTTTTGTAATTGGCGAGCTGTATACAAATTCGCTATAATCAGTCCAATATATATTATCATTATCGGCATAGCCATTGTAAAAGCCAAAATGCGAACTCGAATTTCGATTATTGGCAATTTCTGTTGGCACAAAATCTTTTAAATTTACGGCTTTTATGCTGCCATCGCCGCTTGTATCTGTCAACCAATTCGATTTGTAAGTTACTGAACTACCAGCATCGAAAATGTACAATTTATCTGATACGGTAATTAAATTAAATGGATGTTTGCCTGCCGAAACAGGTAATTCGATAGCCTCTTCCATTCCATTTATAAAAATGCGTTTCCGTAGAATATTACCATCTTTTTTAGCCATCAGTAAGCTTTTTGCTTTGTAATTATGCACATAAAACTTGTTGCTAACATTATAAATCGAATCGCCCACTGTAACTTTTAGTTTTACCTCTTCTTCTAAATCAAATTTATTGAAAAAAGCAGTTACCGTTGCAGTCGTTGATTTGTTATTCGTAATTGCAGTGCTTACCGCATTATTCGAAAACGTCCATTCGTAGGTAATTGTTGCTCCAGTAGGGTTGTAAATGAGAGCACTAAAGGTTACGTCCTGAAAAAACTTGACAGAATCCACATTGCCAATAATGGTTGGAATACTATCGTAAACCGTAATATTCATATTTTTAATATCGTTTTTGCTCGAATCTACTTTGAGTGTAACAGTATAAATTCCCGCTTTGCGATAAATGTGTGTTGGCGATTTAGCAACGCTTGTTCCTTCGTCTCCAAACTCCCAATTCCAACTACTTACTTCCCAATCGGCATCGCCAGTAGTTAGGTTTGTAAAAGTTACAGTTTGTCCGCATTTGGGCATGGCAGGCGAAAAACTAAAGTCAGGTACAATATGGTCGCTACATCCAACCAACAAAAAGCTCATTACGACAAAAAAAAGACCAGTTAATTTCATATTTTTATAAAAATGTTCAAGTGAATATATAAGGGTGCAAATATACACATTTCTATTGGGTGAAAAATGTTAATATTTAAAATTTCAATTCTCTGATTTTAAGCAGTCTTCGAACGCATCAGGATCGTTCATAGGCTCAATGTGTATAAATATATCGGAATAAGGAAGTAGTAATTTTAGTTCTGATTCTATTTGCTTAGTCATATCGTGGGCTCTATTTACCGTAAAATCGCCTGGGAAGAGTAAATGAAACGTGATGAACTGCTTTGCCGAAGCACGACGTGTATAAAGCGCATGATAATCAATTTCCTCCGATTTGTAGCGGTCGAGCACTTCTCGAATAAGTACCATCTCTTTTTCCGAAAGTCGCGAATCCATTAATCCATCCATCGATCGGATAATCAATTTTATTCCGGTATAAACAATACTTATTGCTACCAAAATAGCCATAATGGGGTCGAGAACTTGCCAACCAGTCATTTTTACTAAAAAAATCCCAGCTATAATTCCCACTGTAGTCCATACATCGGTCATTAGGTGATGTGCATCTGCCTCGATGGTAATTGAATTATGTTTTTTGCTGAAATACAACAATATACGAGAAGTAGCAAAGTTTATGATTGTAGCTACAACCGACAATAACATACCATAATCCAAGGACTCCAATGGTTGTGGATGGTACATGCGGTTGATGGCGGCATAAGCAATTCCGAATGCAGCAATTACAATCAACACACCTTCGGCAAGGCTCGAAAAATACTCCGCTTTATCGTGTCCGAACGGATGTTCTTTGTCGGCAGGACGAGCAGCTACTGTAAGCGAATAAAACGCCACAATACCAGCTATCAGGTTTATCCCCGACTCAAGCGCATCCGACAAAAATCCAACAGATCTGGTTACCGAAAAAGCATACCATTTCAGCCCGATAGTAAGTATCGAGGCCAAAATGGATATCCACATTATGTTTGCAATAGATTTACGCACGAAATAGTTTTTTGTTAGAAACGGTTATCGCCGTCGAGCATATTACCAAGTCCGCCAAGCAAGCTGCCTTCGTCGCGACCACGACCACCTGCACGAGGCGCCGAAGCGATAATTCGAGAGGCTAAACGACTGAATGGCAAGGACTGAACATAGACAATGCCAGGGCCACGCAAGGTAGCAAAAAACAAACCTTCACCACCAAAAATACTGTTTTTTATGCCTCCCACAAATTCAATATCGTACTCTACGGTATTGCTGAAGCCCACAATACAACCTGTGTCAACTTTCAGAACTTCGCCTGCGCGCAATTCTTTTCGAGCTAGCGTGCCTCCCGCATGAACGAAAGCCATACCATCGCCTTCAATTTTTTGCATAATAAAACCTTCGCCTCCAAAAAGTCCTGTACCTAATTTACGCTGAAACTCAATGCCTACCGAAACACCTTTGGCAGCACAAAGGAATGCATCTTTCTGACAAATAAATTTTCCTTGATACTGCGTGAGGTCGATGGCTACAATCTTGCCTGGATAAGGAGCCGCAAAACAGACTTTACTTTTGCCATAGTTTTGATTTTGATAAGCGGTCATAAACAAGCTTTCGCCCGTAAGCATGCGTTTACCTGCCGAGAGCAACTTGCCTAACACGCCAGATTGTTGTTGCGACCCATCGCCAAAAATAGTTTCCATTTTAATACCCGCATCCATCATCATAAAACTGCCCGACTCGGCCACCACAATTTCCTGTGGATCTAATTCAATTTCAACATATTGCATCTCTTCGCCGTAAATGCAATAATCAATTTCATGTGCTTTCATTTTTCTATTTTTTTTTGTTAAAATTCATTTTATATTATTTACAATTATCTTTAATATCATTACCACATCATCACTCCCGAAAGCTTTCGGGACAAATCATCACATCACTAAATCATCTCTTTTTCTTAAAAAAATCTTTCACCAACCTGCTACATTCCTCTTCCAAAACACCCGAAACAACTTCGGTTTTGGGATGTAAAGCCTGTGGAGCAAATCGCACGAAACCACGTTTTTCGTCGGGAGCACCATACACAATACGTGTTATTTGCGACCAGCCCAATGCTCCGGCACACATTACACAAGGCTCTACCGTAACATACAACGTACAATCAACTAAGTATTTACCACCCAAAAATCCGGCAGCGGCCGTTATGGCTTGCATTTCGGCGTGTGCAGTTACGTCAGTTAGCGTCTCAGTAAGGTTATGCCCACGCGCAATAATTCGACCCTGACAAACTATCACTGCTCCAATAGGCACTTCGTTGCGCTCACCTGCTTTTTGTGCTTCGATTAGCGCCTGACGCATAAAGTACTCGTCGGGGTTTGTTTCCTTTGTATTGTTTTCGGAATAATAATTCATTTCACTTTTTTAATTAGATAGATTTCGTATGGGACAAGCGGTTTCCTAACCGCTTGATATTTTCTTTAAGCGACTGGAAGTCGCTTGACCCTTGATTTCTAATATTTTTCCATTAAAAACAAATATTCCTGATATTTGCCGTCGCTATTAATCCATTCGTTTGTCCAGCGCATAGTACCCATTACATTTTTTTTGTAATCTATTTCAATGGCTTTCAGCAATTTACCCGAACGGGAAATAATATCATTCAATTCTGATTTTGTAGCTTTTCCGCCCGAACTATACGAAAGCAAAATGTAATGCGACCGAGTTTTTCGGATTAAATCATCCAAAGCTTTCATAGCAATAAAATGCCCATCCGAATCTTTTCTAAATTCTTCGAAAACTGATCCCTGAACTCCATCGCGTGAATCTTCGCGGCGATTGGCTTTGCCAAAAATAGTAGGTTTATCGTTTTGAATTACAGTAGTCCAAATATGGTAATACGAATTATAGCGCACACGACTTGGCGGCATTTTTTCGTTGTTCGACCCATAAGGCGGGTCGAAATACACAAAATCGTATTCGTTTTTCGAAATGGTATCGAAAATATCCGCTTTGATTACCGTATTATTTCCATTGTGCGGAAAACGCATAGGTAATTCAAGTTTCAAATCCTTGTACGAGCGAGGTGACCAATCCGAAAGGTATGCCACAAAATGCCCCAGTGTACTATCCACCTTATCCAATGCGAGCATCAAACTGGTGAGCAACACACTTTTATCTTCCCAACTCAAATTCAGTCGGTCAATTTCGTCGCGGATTGCATCTAATTTTCGAGTGTTTTTTGCCTGAAAAGGGCGTTTTAGTTGTGCTTCTTCGCCACCATAATGTTCGGTAAACCAACCATCGTAACCATTCAACCCATTCAAATGCTCAAGTATTTCTTTGTAAAAAGCATCTGGTTTTTCCGATTTTAAATAACAAGTTGCAAACACCTCCGACCACACCGACACATCGTTTGCCGTAGTATCATACCCTTGTTGTGCAAAAGCCTGCGCCACACGAGTTGACCCGCTAAACCCATCCAAAACAGAATGCACATCGCCCAACTCTGCCAATACTTCCATAATATACGGAATTATTTTCAGCTTGGAACCGGCGTATTTTATGCCTTGGGTTTGAATGGGAGTTTTAAGCATTATAGTTTTGAAATTTCGGATTTGATAAAATTAATCAGCTTTTCTTTGCTCGGAAGTTCCAACAGATATTTCGAAACAAAAATTTCTTGGTCGCTATCGGCAGTTGCAAATTCCACTAAGGCATTATCTTTATCCGTTACCAATAAAATACCTACAGGAGGATTATCATCCGGACGCATAATTTCCTTTTTGTAGTAATTAATGTATGTTTTTAATTGTCCGAAGTGTTCGTGCGAAAACTCGTCTACTTTTAAATCGATAAGCACATGACATTTCAAAATACGGTGGTAAAAAACTAAATCGCAAAAATAATATTTGCTACCAATAAGAATTCGCTTTTGGCGTGCTTCAAAGCAAAACCCATGTCCCAGCTCAAGAATAAAATCCTGTAAATGTTCGATCAAAGCCTGCTCTACTTCCGATTCGTA
>JAIFKX010000239.1 GCA_020049335.1 Paludibacter sp.
GTTGTTGAACAATTGAATTCTTTCCATGTCGTCGACCTCTTCCGATTCATCGGTGGCTGCAGTCATATATGAATTTTCAATTCTGTTAAAACCGCCTGGCAAATAACTGTACGCACTACTTGCCATATTATTTAAGTAAGAAGTGAGCTCGAATGCTTTTTTTTCGGTTGCTAATGAATAATCCCATGGGTCGAGAAAATCGGAGCATGAAAAAGTTAAGACCGAAAATAATGTTATGATTAATATACTTTTAATTTTCATGATTTTATTAGATTATAATTTAACACTTAAACCTACATTATACGATTTCATTACCGGATAACCCTCCATCACTTCGGGGTCGAAATATTTGATATTATCCAGCGTAAATACATTCATGCCTCGTAAATAGACATTTACAGACGACAACTTCAAACCCGAAATCAATTTCGAGGGCAGTTTATATCCAATTTCGAGGGTGCGTAATCGCAAGAAATTACCATTTCGCAACCAATAAGTAGAAGTTTGGAAATTATTGGCAGCATTTTCAATACTTAACGACGGATAGTTAGCTGTGGCAGCAGTGGCCGGAGTCCAAGGGTTTGTAATAAAGGTAGATACATTTTTATCGTTGTACAATGCTGAAACTGTATATAAAGCACCTTCGGTGTCGTCTCTTAAATTAACATCTCTACCAACAGCCGCCTGAAAGTTTGCATCCACATAAATTCCTTTGTAGTTTGCGCCGATATTGAAACCCATATTTAAATCGGGCACCGTAGCATCTTTACCTATTGCCACATAATCGTCCGAATTAATTACTTTGTCATCATTCTGATCTTTGTAACGAATACTACCCTGAATAACTTTTCCAAATGTTTGTACAGGAGCAGTGTTAATTTCATCCTGAGTTTGGAATAATCCCATAGCCTCGAGACCGAATCGTTGACCTACAGGATGCCCCTGAGCATATAAATAATCCCACGCACGAGTAGCCTCTTTCATTCGAACCACCTTATTTGTGAGCCATGTAAAATTTGCAGCGGCATAGTATCCCCAATCATTGTATTGTTGCTGGGTAGCAATTGTTGCTTCCAAACCTTTAGAGTTAACCTGACCGTAATTAGTACTACTTAGTGTATTTCCAACAAATGAAGGAATAAAAGTTGAAGCATCATTCAGAATGTCGTATCTGAACTCATTAAAGTAACATAAGCCAACATTTATATTGTTTAACATGGTTACATCAACAGCAATATCCGTTTTATATGCCTTTTCCCAGGTTAAATCAGCATTTCCAATTGGTTTTTCGGTTCCGTTGGTATTGTATAATGTCAGGTATCCAAAGCGCGTACCTCCAATGTTTTGATTACCAACCAAGCCGGTCGAAGCCCGTAATTTCAGATAATTAATTGCCTTCACATCTTTCATAAACTGCTCGCCGGAAAGAATCCAGGCGCCCGAAACTGCCGGAAAAAAACCATATCGTTTGCCCTTCATAAAATTTTCGGTAGCACCGTATTGAGCTGCAAAATTTACAAAGTATTTGTCGCTGTTTGAGTACGATAATTTTCCCGAAAATGTTTGCCTTCTATCCGGAAAAGCATTAGAAGTTATATAATTGTCCTGATGATACATCACCATCGCCCCGATTTTATTTAATCCAACTACTTTTGAATAGTCTGCAAAAAACTCCAAATTATTCGAACGAAGCTCACTTTCATTATAACTACTTGACGACAGATTAGTGAGCGCCGTATTAGTTCCATAGATAGTTCCTAAGGTATCGACAACTGCATACGATTTTGTAAACCCATCGGTAATAGTGTAAAAATTATCAAAGGTTGCACGCATTCCCACTTCAAGTCCCTGAATTAAATCCGACAAATCATATTTTCCAACCACATTCGATTGGAAAAAACGCTTATGTATGGTTTTATATCCCAATTCATTGATATAAGCCACGGGATTGTTTCTGTACGAATTTGTACCTCCGTACACGCCCGGTTCGGTATTTACTTCACTTACATTTGGATGAAATACATATAAATTATTAAAAATATCAGTCGACGATTTGGTGGGTGCATTTATATCTACCATGCGACCAGATAAATCCACTTGCACAGTAAATCGCTTTGTAATATTGATGTCGATATTCGATCTGAAATTTATTCTGCTTAAATCGCGGTTCGTACTGTACGATTTTGAATCGTCTCCAGCCGCTTGATGATCAGTATTTTTGAAAATTCCTTCGGCTGATTCGTATCCTACATTTACAAAGTATTTTGCAATATTATTTCCACCTCTGAAATTCAAAATATACTTAGCCGATGGCGCATAATCGCGAATAGTTTCGTTCATCCAATTCACATTCGGATAGGCTTTGCTATGTGGATTATCTTTATATCCCTGCAATTTTGCATCGCTGTATAAAAATTTCGGATCGGTAGGTAATACCCCATCATTCAACTGAGCCATCTGATAGTACCGTGCATAATCGTACGAGCCATAAAATTCCGGAATACGTGTTGGAGCCATCTGACCTGTTTCAACTTTTAATTCAACGGAGGCTTTACCCGCTATTCCACGTTTGGTAGTAACCATTAGTATACCGTTAGCGCCATCCATACCATACAATGCTGTGGAAGCAGCATCTTTGAGCACCGACACACTTTCAACTTCATCTGTACTCAGTGTATTAAAATCGCGTTCAAAGCCATCCACCAAAACCAACGGCGTATTCGAACCGGTAAATGTATGTTTACCCCTAATCAGAAGCGAAGCATAATCATCGCCCGGGTCACCATTCGATTGTTTTACATTCAAGCCCGCAAGGCGACCATACAAAGTATTGCTAAAAGCAAAAACCGAGTTTTTTTCTAATTCCGCACCGCTGATTGATGAAACAGAAGCAGTAAGCTCTTTATTAGTAGTTGTGTAATATAAGCCGTTAACAAGAGAAGTTTCAAACAAATATTTTGTTATAAACTTTGCTGAATCGTTCTTTGCAACTTGTATAGCTTCAGCCCCTTCCACACGTTTGCCTTTCATATCGGCACCATTTCCCTTTGTATTATTTGATTGGGAAAACATATATGCAAAAACAAAAACAAGACACACAGTAGTGTATAATCTGCGATTGCTATAATTTATACTTAATTTATGGTTGATTTTCATAAAGATTTTTTTAAGAATTAATATTGACAGTCCTTACCATTCAGGATTTTGTAACAAACCATAGCCTTTATTTACTTCCTGAGTAGGGAATGGATTCATATACCACTTATTAAACCAAACTCTGGTGGCATATAACTCTTTGTCGTAAGTAATTTTGTATGGCCACGGACTCGATGTTTTTGTATACCATTTCCGAATATTTATTTTGTAAATATCAACCGGAATTTTTGTTGCCGACATCAATGTTCTGCGCAAATCGAACCATCGTTGATCTTCATAATACATCTCAATATTCCGTTCGTGAGCAATGGTATTTCTCATCGCTGCCTGGTCTTGTCCTGCTAACACATTCACCATTCCTGAGCGAGTTCTGATATCCTCCAAGTCGTCGTAAACCTGTTGAACCGGTGAAGCGTTATATTCATTTAATGCTTCAGCACGAATCAAATACAATTCAGCCATTCGCATGTAAATATTTATCGGATACATCGATTTTTCGTTAAACTCATATCCGCGAGTAAATTTACGAACGTAATGGAGAATGGTTGTTTTATTTTTGCCACTGGAGAATGTTCCGTTCTTTGCGCTATAAGCTGCTCCTCCTTTCGAAGTGTCAACCCAAGCATCAGCCATATCTACAAAAGGTTGCGAACCATAATCGGGTACGCCGTTGTAAACAATAGAAGCATAAAAACGAGGATCGAGACCAAGATATGGAGTTCTGGCTGCTGAAGCAACAATCTTGCCTGCGTCATTCTCCGCGGTGCCTGATGGAACTGCTGGCACAGGAATCGATTTTTGTGTATTCCACGACCGGAATTGCCCTGCAACGGTTGAATCAATCTCATATCTTTCAATCTGATTAACAGGAACTAAGTTGGCTGCAAAACCATAAGGAGATGCCAGCCCTCTCATAAATGTAAACGACTGCCAGTTAGGAGAATAAGGCGCTTCGATGATACCCCAAATCAATTCTGTGTTTCCTTTGTTTGGATATTCAATATTCGCTTTGGTATAATTCATACCATTTTCGCGGTTTGCAGGTTCATCAATTAGTGCATATCCATTATTTGTACAGTACGTTATGGCTGCTGTGGCAGCATCAGCAGCTTTTTTCCATCTTTCCCTGTCGTAATTCATAAAGCAAATCAGGTTCGATTTATCGCCTAAAGCTTTAGAATACGGGTTATCGGTATTATACAACGGACTGGCCGCATACAATTCGAGTCGTGCTTTCAGGGCATAAGCAAATGCCATCGGGAAACGTCCAAACTCGTCGGCAACCGAAATTTTTGCAGGTAAAATACCTTCATAATTTGTCATCACATCGTTTAGCATATCCGAAATAAAGGTATAGGTTTCTTCGAGCGTTGCTCTTGGAAGTTCGAACGAAGTTACATCATCATCTGCTTTAAATTCGCGTTTGAGGATAGGTACACCTCCATATCGTTTCCACATTTCGAAATACACCAAACCAATCATTAATTTACATTCCGCTTTTATCCTTTCTTTTTGAACCTGAGGAGCAATGTTTTGATTTGTAGGGAAAGTGGCATCGGGCACACGGTCGATATTATTGAGAATAAGATATGCCCGCCGAATGGTTCTCCATTTTACGGCATAATCATCCTCGCCTTTAAACGACGAATTCCACGAAGCACAGGTTGATGGCTCCACATTTCCGTAATAATATCGCTGAACCTGATATCCCTGCTGAACATCAAATGACTGACCTTCATCCGTCAGAGCACTTGCAAACGAGCCACCTGCCATACGTGTGCCGGGGTCGGTATTCGTGCCACCCGTACCAAAATAGCGTGTGTCAAAATTCAGTGGTATAGGAAACCGATACATATCCGACAATAAACGATAGGCGCTTGTGTATTTTGAAAATACTGAATCGGCATTAAATTTGGCTGTTGGTGGAAATTCCATAAAATCATTACACGAACTTAATGATAACAACAGACCTACAACTGTGCTAATTAATATAATTTTAATTTTATTCATTTTGAGTATTGCATTAAAGTTAGAAATCAATTTTAGTTCCGATGTTATAAACTTTCAATTGAGGGTATGTCCAATCATCGCCTGTATTTCCTTCAGGATCAATAACTTTCAGCTTATCCCAAGTGTAAAGATTTTGACCGTTGGCATAAACGCGGATACCATTAATGCCAAGTATTTTTTTAACAAATCTCGGATTTATACGATACGAAAGCTCTACATTTCGGAGTTTCAGATACGAGCCATCTCTCAACCACATGGTTGAAGATAAATAATCGTTCGGATTGGCGTAATTCAGAGTCAAACGCGGACGAATGGCATTAGCCATATTATCGGGCGACCAGCGCTCGTCGACCACAAAATCCATCATACCACCATTTTGGTCAAATGGTTTTTGAAATTTACCCGATAAAAATTTACTTACATTGGCAGCTCCCTGCAGTAATACTGAAAACTCGAATCCACCATAAGAGATACCGGCATTTAATCCATAGTTTATTTCGGGGAATGTAGGATTGCCAATTGGCGTATAGTCTTTAGTATCCACCACACCATCGCCATTTACATCAATATAGCGGGCATTTCCCACTTTGGGTGTTCCGATTAGCGGACCTTGTGCCAACTCATCGGCATCGTTATAGAATCCATCCCAAATCAAACCAAAAGTCTGACCTAATCTACGATCGGTAGTCCAAAGGTTAGGGTTATTCATGTCTTTAATTTCGCCATTGTAAATCCATTTATTTCGGGCAAACGAATAATTTCCACCTACATAATAATTGAACTTACCAATGGTATGGTTCCACTTAGCCTCAAATTCGTATCCGTGATTTTCGGTTTCGCCGATATTAAAAATATCTGTGGGGCTGTAAATAACCACATGTGTAGGCATCAATTGATTTGCCATCAAAATGTTTTTTCTGTTACTTTGGAATACATCGGCCGTTAAGCTTAATTTGTTTTTAAACATGGTAAGCTCTACACCAAAGTTGCGTTTAGTAGCTGTTTCCCAGGTAACATTGGCATTACCCATTTTTCCTTCCTGATAACCTGTAACAATTTTTGGCGTGGTAGCATCACCAAAATAGGCACCACCTCCCGAAAAATATTCGTTATTATTGTAAAGAAACCTTACTCCTCCTGGCGAAGCATCATTACCCACAACACCATACGAAGCTCTTAATTTGAATTTATTCAGAATATCCTCGCCGATTAATTTCTTCACAACTTCTTCTTCAGCCACATTCCAACCTAACGAATAAGCAGGAAACCACGCAAAACGTTTGTTAGCAGGGAAATTTTCGGAACCATTATATCCAATATTAAATTCCGCTAAGTATTTTGAGAGGTAATTGTAACTAAAGCGACCCACAATACCCTGATATGCATTCGGAATATAACTTAGCTGGCTTGCAGTATACCATTTTTTATCTAAAGTACCGAGTACAAGCCCATACACATTGTGATTGCCAAATTTATTGCGGTATTCCAATGCTGCTTCACCATGAATTTTTCTGTTTCTGCCCCATGTATCGTCAGGGTCGGTAACTAAGCTATTTTCACCCTGTGGACTAAACTGACGAACAACATCGCCATTCTCGTCGGGATAATAATTGATATAATACAAAACATAGCCTTGTGTGCGGCTAATATTATGCGAATAGTAGCTATCGTAAGAGGCCATACCTCTGAAGTTCAGACCTTTTAATAAAAAATCGAGTTTCTGATTTAAATTTAGCGTAAGCGAAATGGTATTTCCGTTTTTCTCAATCAGTTTCTGACCAACAGCAAGAGGCATTGGACTGGGCGCAAAATTTACGGTTGAGCCTATTAATTTATTATCGTAAATAAATGGATAACTAATGGGCGAAGCAGCCAATAAACCTGAACTGTTACCATTAAAATTAAATTGAGGATCGTTTGTAGCCGAAATAATTCCATTTACCATTACACCTACTTTGGTTGTAGGGGTTACATCCACATCAATATTCGAACGCAAATTAAACCGGTTGTAACGGTAATTATTATCCAAATTACGACCCAGAACATCTGAATAATCATTCATCAAACCATCCTGTGTTAAATATCCTATGGAAGTATAATATTTGGTTGTTTTTGTTCCTCCACCTATTGTAATATTATGCTGTTGTTGCAATGCTGATGGTTTTAAAATTATCTTAAACCAGTCATTATTAGGATACTCCAACGGATTTTCGCCGCTGGCAAATTTCATAATATCGTCTTCAGAGAAGCGCGCTGTTGCAGTAGGCGTATCGTTGATAAGTGCTTCGTTATACATACGGCAAAATGTTTCAGCATCAATCATGTTCGGGAGCCTCGTTGGTTCCTGAATAGAGAAGTTTGAAGTAACACTAATTCTTGCCGGCCCTTCTTCTCCTTTTTTGGTCGTTACAATCATAACACCATTGGCACCACGAATACCAAAAACAGCAGTTGATGCGGCATCCTTTAATACCGAAATCGACTCTATTTCATTCGGGTCTAATTGCGTAAAATCACGCTCAACCCCATCCACAAGCACTAAAGGACTCGAACCATTGGGTGATTCTATACCCCTGATTCTTAACGTTATTCCATCGGCGCCGGGCTGACCACTTGTTTGCACGGTTGTCAAACCAGGTGTTCTACCAATTAAAGCTGTAGCTAAGTTGGCAACCGGTGTTTTGAGTAACTCCTTTGAACTAACCGTTGACACGGCTGATGTCATAAGGTTTTTCTTTTGCGAGCCATAACCTACAGCAACTACAACTTGTTCCTTCAGGCTTATTACATTGGGTTCGAGCTGTACATTTACCGACGAATTACCCGTAAACTTCACTTCTTTGGTAGTGTAACCAATGTACGAATACACAAGCACTACATTTTTAGATGTAGCTTTAATCGAATAGGCACCATTTAAATCGGTTGATGTTCCTATTGTAGTTCCCTTTATAACAACACTAACACCCGGTGCAGGGGTATTTGTCTCATCGAATACTGTACCTTTTATCAGAAAATCCTGAGAATAAAGTAGTAAACTGGGAATAAATAGAAAAATTAATAAAATGATTTTTCTCATTTGTGATTGATTTATAAATTAGTTTTTATGAAAAATTTCCGTAATTCATATATTATTACAGTACAAAATAAATGTATATAATCACACAAAATGTGTATTAAAAAATACTTTTTGGGGTATAAAATCAAAACAAACAACCAAACAGCCAATTAAATACCGTTCAGAGCTCTAAGAAGAATATGTATATTTGTTTTCTGATAAAAAATAAATTTTAGATGAGTAACTTGAAGCAGAAAGAACCAATAAAAGCAGTATTTCTAAAACTTTCAGTTGATTATAATACCAAACAACGAAGCCGGTGTATGAGCCGAAGGATGCTTCAAATTCAGAATAAGCCTGTTAAGTAGAATAGGATTCGAGAGCTTAATAATGTTTACTGTTTGATGATTCGCATCTGTTTCAAAAATTATATTTCCCTGATTGTCAAGTATCTGATACTCTTTCACACAAAATGGCATAGCCGAATCGTGATGTCCCATTTGCACATTTTCCATGGCATGATCGGAGTCGGTATCAAAAAACAAAGTGATTTCTTTTATCCATTGTGCATTTTCCCATTGCAATGTGATGGTTGGATTTGCATCATTCATATCGGCTACCCAAGCATTGCTTTCAACTACCGGACGGAATAATTCGGAACGTAAATTGACCGAAGAAAACGATTCCAATGCTGGATTAAATTTCATGGCTAAGTTTTTGCCTTTAGGCCTACGAATAGGGCACCAAAGTTCAAAGGTATCTACACCTATATTTTCGGGTGGTGTTTGTTTTCCGTAGTTTGAAACGGCAGGATTTTGATAATTGAAAACCGACATCACACCTGTAATAAGCTCATTACTTTCGGCTATTTGCACTGCCGGATTTTTCATGATGCATATAAAATAATAGCCTTTTTCGATACCTAATTCATCAAACTCCACATCAATGGTATGTTCGCCTTTGGCAATATTGTATGTTTTTTGGAACAAAATGGCATCGGGGGTAAAATTGAATTTCTTTAAGCTGGTGCGAATTTGAATATCAATAGTTGTTTCTTCTTCGCTCTTTGCAATGAATTGAATATGAGGAACTTTATCTTTTAAAGGTAAAAGCATTGCCACCGGATAATTCAATTGAAAGTAACTATCACCTTTTTTAATTTCGGACAATTTCAGTTCGCTCGAAGTTGAAATTTCTGCTTTGGCAGCCAAACCTCCAAATTCGTTGAGTTTGAGTTGCGGAATGTACTGACCGGTAGCAATCAATGCACGCTGAATTTTTTTTACTTCTTCGGGTAAAATAAAATCGGCTGGTTTTTTTTTGTCTTTTTTACAAAGTGCTGCTGACATACCTATTGCTTGTCCGCCATGTGCCGAAGTACACATTACCCTGCTCGAACCAAATGCCACATGCGAAGCACTCATCAGTCGGCCACCAATAAACAGATTGTCAATATCATAACTCACATAACTGCGATACGGAATTGGATAAACGCCCTTGGAATGCCACTGGTTACAACCGTTTTTGGCGCTGTAAACGCCATCGGCAGGATGCAAATCGATTGACCAACCGCCAAAAGCCACCGAATCGTAATGATTGCGTTGCTCGATAACATCTTGTTGCGTAAGCATATAATGGCCTTTGAAGCGGCGACTTTCGCGTTTGCCCGGAATTACGCCCACCCACTCCAACGTATAATTAATGGCTTCGGGGTATTTGCCTGAGTTTTTAATATAATCCCAAATTCCGTACACCACTTTCCACAATTCGTATTTAATGGCTTCGGTATCGTGAATTGTATCAATACGACCACCATACTCTAACCACCAGTATTTACAGCCGTGATGCCCCGTGCTGAAATACTCGGGTTTCATAACTTTGGGTATGGTCGATTCTATATCTTTTAATGCAAAATCGGGCGCCACATAACTTACCGGCTTTCCGGTATCTTTCATATAGAAAAATATGCTGTGTCCCAATAATTCACCGTATTCATTTTTATCAGGCGCAAAAAGTTCGAGATGTTCTTCTTTATCCTCAGCACCAATTCGGAAAGCTGCACCAGCCAAATACGACACAATTCCGTCGCCCGAACAGTCGGCAAAAAGTTCAGCTTTAAAGGTAAACTCAGTCTGATTTTGTGGATTAAAAGCAGTTACCTGCGAAATTACTTTTTCCGATGATTTTTCGACATCCAGAACAATGGTATTCAAAAATAATTCAATATTTTTTTCGGCCAATACTTTGTCAACCAACACCATATCGAACAAAACCGGGTTTCCTTCTTTGTTGCGGAACGTGTTCTCTACCAATATCTCATCAATCACACCGCCCTCGCGACTCCAACGGTTATTATTGCCCATGTGCGAAGTTGCACCAAGCACCCAAAGTCGTACTTCGCTCGAAGCATTGCCTCCTAGTACCGGTCTGTCCTGAATCAGCGCCACTTTAATCCCTTGTCGGGCTGCGGTTATAGCACAACAAACACCGGCCATTCCACCACCAACCACCACCAAATCGAATGTTTTTTCAATTTTGGTTAACTCTCTCTTTGATGTAAAATCTTGTATTATCATCTATTTATTCATTTGCCCCAAGCCCCTAAAGGGGATGTGTAGTTACTTTTGTCTCTAAAATTTTAATCATTTAATTAAGTGTAAATCACTTCGAATACCACTCTTTAAGCTCCGTCAGCTGACGGATTTGGGGTCATTTCCTCGTTTTCACAAATATCCACCCTCCAAATCCAATCAAAACCGAAGCTAAGCCGAGCACCACAGCTTGCGGAAAACCGCTAGCCAATAAGCCCATAATAAAAATGGCTATACCCGTAAGGCTTATACCGATACCAATCACTTTGTAGCTTTGTTTGTTGTCGGAGTTTGCTTCGCTGCCTTTCGCATCATTTAGAGCCATTTCGGCATTTACCTCATTTTCTCGCTGCTGACGCCATACTTTGTATTCGTCGTATTTAGCATCACGTTTGTTTTTTGATATAAAATAAATTTCAAAAATGGTCATCAATGCAATAGGAACCAATCCACCAACGAGCATTTCGGTAGCTCTGTCGAAACCAAAACCAAACAATGCCGGCGAAAGAAATTTGAAAAAGGCATTGATACTTAAACTGATAAGTGTAGCCGAAAGTACGCTGGTAGCATTCTGACGTTTCGAAAATAACGTCCAGATAATTGGTAAATAAAGAGGAACTCCTGTCAAAGCCGCCACACTAATCACCACATTCACAATACCACCCATTAGCGGAATAAGCAGTGCCACAACAATAGCCAACAAACCAAAACCAATGGTGGAATAGCGCGCCACTTTCATTAATTTATCGTTAGGAGTATTGGGACGAAGCAATTTGAAAATATCATTTGTAAATACGCCTGCGGCAATATTAAGCGAACCATTCAACGAGCTGGCCGTAGCAAAAATCATCCCGCCAAGCATAAGTCCGAGTAAACCTTGTGGAAGTGCTAATTTACACATCATCAGGTATGCGCCTTCGTCGGCTAAGCCCGAAAGTTCGGGATTGATAGTGCGATAAATCATAGGAGGTAACATCCAAAGTATGGGCGAAATAAGATACAACGACCCAAAAAGCAAACCTACTTTGCGTGCATCTTTTTTGTTGCGAACGGTAGTGTAGCGTTGTATATACGACCAGTTTCCACCCAAAAAGAACATATTATAAATGGCAAAAGCCACAATAAAAAGCGGTGTAAATTCACCGGCAAAAATAGAGAAGAAACCTTCGGGCGTTTTGTCAATAAAAGCAGCTACGCCACCGGTTTTCTGAAACGATAATGGCACTACAATTAATACTGCAGCGGTAAGTATCACAAATTGAAGCACATCGGTTACAACCACAGCACGCAAACCGCCTACTGTAACGTAAATAATACAGATTGCGCCGAGCAACAAAATGCTCGATTGCAATGGAAAGCCCGTAGTTACTTCCACAATTTTAGCCACAGGATACAAAAATGCTCCCGTAGTGAACAGCGAAATAAAAAGGAAAATATAGGTATAAGCTTTTTGAACCTTCAGACCAAGTCGGTTGGTAATGTATTCGGCTGCGGTGAGCACATTGGTGTTTTTCCATCGGGGAGCTAAAAATGCACCTACCAAAAAACCCGCTAAACTCATGGTAAGTTGAATGGTAATGGCCACCCAACCGTAACTGTAAGCTATAGAGCCCCAAACTACGAAAGTGCCTGCCGAGAAGAATCCCATAAACAGCGAAAGGCCGCTTATCCACCAGGGCACATCGCCACCTGCGGCAAAAAAACTTTTCATACTAGAGCCTGTTTTAGCAAACGACATGCCGGCTACTAAAATTCCTGCGGTAAAAATAAAGATGGTAATGTAATCTAAAATTGCCATAAGATTTGCGATTTTTTTAAGTATTTACATTGCAAATGTATGGTATAAACTGATAAAATATAATTCTACTTTGAAAAAAAATCATTGTAAACGATTACATTCCATAAAAAATCATCGTAAACGATTACATTTTAACACACCAATAAAAATTTAATAAAAATGAAGCTATTCAATTTGAATAGCTTCATTATAATACACTCATCAATATTTATTCAGACTTACTCCCAGCCTGCATTTTGACCTAAACTAGGATTTAAACTTAATTCAGTTTCAGGTATTGGCCACAAATAATCGCGATTTTTATTGAAGTTGGTTCTAATTAACACACGATAATCGGTAGATGGGTGTGGCACATAAGCAGCATCGGAATATACAGGGTCGCCCGATTCATCAAAAGTAACAGCTGGATATACACTAAATTCGCCTAAAACGGGTCTGCCGAAAATTGGACGAGCTAAAACCACCTCTGCACGTTTCCAACGAAGTAAATCTTGCCATCTCAAATTTTCGTTAAATAGTTCTACTTTTCTCTCATAACGAACAATTTTCGTCATTTCATCTTTGCTTAAACCTGATGCAACTGTAGGCATATTCACATCGGCACGTGCACGTACATCATTTATTGCTTTAAGGCAGTCGGCATCAATCTGACCCAATTCAATTTTAGCTTCCGCGTAAGTCAACAAAACTTCGGCATAACGACACAACATAAATGGATTTTCACATTTAGCTTGATTACTTTTGTATTTGTAATCGTAATACTTACGAATCAAATATCCAGTAAACGAAGTAAATTCTGTTGTGGCATAGCTGTCTAAATTTTTTACTGAAACATTTAAACTGTTTAAAGTTGTAGGCTTATCTTTACGTGTTTCATACACATAATCGCCCCACAAATCACCTGGAAGTACTAAAGAGAAACGCATACGAGGGTCGCGTTTTTTATATGGTTCATTCTTATCGTACAA
This sequence comes from Paludibacter sp., assembly GCA_020049335.1. GTDB lineage: Bacteria > Bacteroidota > Bacteroidia > Bacteroidales > Paludibacteraceae > Paludibacter. Next base: position 13,579 of record JAIFKX010000239.1, read on the forward strand.
AGGTGAAGCACTAATATCTTTACCATCCGTACAGTGATATGAGTCGATCATATTTTGTGTAGGAACAATTACCGACCAACCACCTGCCGCGCGACTACCTGTATATTGCACAAAAGCCGTTTGATTATTAGCTGTTACAAGATGACCTTGAGTGAAAATTTGCTCTGTATTTGTTGTGCTATTAACAACAGTTTCGGTAAACAAGGTTGCATAACTTGGCATTAAGCTATATTTCCTCGAGTCAATAACTGATTTCGCAGCAGTTGCCGCTGTTGCCCAATCGTTGTTTTGCAATGCTGCACGTGCTTTATACGATAAAGCAGCACCAGAGGTAACTCTGCCAAGCGTTTTAATTGTTGATGTTGACAATAAATCAGCGGATTTATCAAAATCGGCATATATTTTTTGCAACACATCGGCCTTTGGCGAACGTGTTACAGTTTTTCCCTCCGATACAGATGTAACTGGCTTATCAAGATACACCACATCGCCAAACATATTGATTAAGCGTAAATAATAATAGGCACGCAAAAAATAAACTTCGCCCTGAAACTGTTTTACTTTATCAGCGGTTATATTACCTTTATTCGCTTCAATTTTCTCAAGCATTAAGTTGCAACGACCAATACCTTGATACATACTTAACCACAAGGTTCTAAAATAACCTTCTTTGTAATCGAGCACCGACATCAAATTGTTTTGTGCAAAACCACCACCACGAATAAAGACAACATCTGATAATGCATCCCAACTATATTCGGGCGACAGATAACCATTTCCGGGTGAAACAATAAACGAATAACAAGCATTAACACCCCCTTGAATTTCAGTTTCATTGGTGTAAAAGGTTGATGCATCGGGCACATCAAGTGGATAGCGTTCAATCGCAGAATCACAGGCAGTTAATAACAACATTGCCATTAAGCCAATATTTATAATAAATTTCTTCATTTTTTTTAAATTTTTTCTTGTAAATTAATTAATTAAAATTTCACTTCCACTCCAAATGTATAAGTTGCGATTAAAGGATAACTATTTTGAACTGTTTCGGGCGATTCTGGATCCATGCCTAAAGGCATTTTGCTAATAGTGAATAAGTTATTTGCATTAGCATAAAAACGTACGCCTTGAATTTTCTTGCTTTTAACAAAATTTGTTGGTAACGAATAACCTAATTGAACATTTTTCAATCGCAAATATGCTGCACTTACCTGCCAGAATGAAGACGATTGTGTGTTATTGGTATGCTGGTTAATCGACAAACGTGGATAAGCTGCATTCGGATTCGGATTTGCTTCATTCCAGCGATCTAAATGTTGTTCTAACAATGTTGATGCATTTGAAAAAGGATATGCATACCAACCCGAAACATAACCATCGCGTTTTGCAACACCCTGTAAAAACAATGTTAAGTCGAATCCTTTGTATGAAGTATAAAGATCAAGCGAAAAAGTATAACGTGGTATAGGATTGCCTAGTATAACACGGTCGGCTCCTGTAATTTTATTATCTCCTGCATCCATAATTCCATCACCATCGGTGTCAACTGTCAACTGATCTACATAACGAATATCACCACCTTGTAATTTACCAAATTGAGTTACTGTATAACCACGTGCTTCGGTAAACGAGCTAAACAAACCATTATCTACATAACCATACAAGGCATCAATCGGGTCGCCAACCTGCCGCACATGTACTCCATTTACTTGTGGAGCAAGACCTCCAAAATCGGTAATTTTGTTTTGAACATCCGACAAAATACCTGTTACTTTGTAGTGAAAATCGCCCACTTTATTGTTGTGAGAAATACTTAAATCCCATCCCTTATTTTCAACCGAACCCGCATTCTGCTTTGGCGAATTATTATAACCCAACACTCCTGGAATAGCAATATTCAAAAGAATATCGCGTGTATCTTTTTTATACCAGTCGAAAGTAACATCCAATTTGCTTTTAAAGAATGATAAATCAACCCCAAAGTCAATCATTTTTGTTGACTCCCAAGTAATATTACTCAAAGCATAATCAACTGGAGCATAACCAGGATTAAGTACTCCTCCAAAAACCGTATATTGGCTTGTGGCCACATTCAGAGCAAAAGGATAATTGCTTCCAAGCCCTGCTTGGTTTCCTAATTCACCCCACGATGCACGCAATTTTCCATTCGACAACCAATCGACATTTTCGAGAAATGACTCTGAAGAAAAACGCCAAGCTCCTGAAAAAGAAGGGAATAAACCCCATTTGTACCCGTTTGCAAAGCGTGAAGAACCATCGTATCGCACATTGGCTTCCAACAAGTATTTTCCATCAAAAGCATAGTTTAATCGACCAAAGTACGACATCAATGCCCACTCGTTGGAATATCCGCTATTTGTCATTCCAGTGGGGTCAAAAGAATTAATCTCTTCGAATTGTTGAAAATTATTACCTTGCCTGAAAGCATACAAGTTATTGAATGAATTTGTCAAATACTGAAATCCACCCAAAACACCAATATCATGTTTGCCTAAAGACTGATTGTAATTGGCTAAAATATTAATGTCATCTTCTCTTGTTCTTTCTCTTGTTTCTGTAACAGTGGCTAAAGCTGTTGATTTCCATAACACTGCACCTGTTTTATAATCAAAAAGAGATGATGTTTTACTTACTGTTTTTGATGTTGTAGTTGCAATTTTTGGAGTGTACGAGAAATCTATCGACATACCTTTAAATGGTTTAATAGACGCATTAAGTTTTACTAATGTTTCTTGCCAGTTATCGTATTTCATGTTATTTCCTTCAAAAATAGATTGCATTGCATGTGTAGTTCCTGCATAGCTGGGTCCCCATACACCATTCGAATAACGTGTTTGGTAAATTGCTGGCTGTCGCATAAGTTGCTCAACGGCTGTTCCCGAAGCAGCATCCTTGGTTGAAGTATTTCGAGATGAAATATCAAAACCAAATTCAATATATTTATTTACCGTATAACTGTTGTTTGAACGAATACCATATCGTTTGTAATCTGAGTTTGGAACGTGAGCATCTTGCCACGAATAATTTATGGATGTGTTCGAACGAACTTTATCGCTACCAACAGAAAACCCTAAATAGTGCTGTGTTTGAGCAGCTGTTTTCGACCAAGTTTCGCGCATCATATCCGAGTTTGGAAATGCGTCGCGATCAGTTGCTGTTCTCGATGCTTCAATTTTATCTACTCCATAAACAGAACCACCTGGAACACCCAAATCGTTGCGTAAATCATTTCCATTTGCCTCATCGTACAAAGTCATATAATCCCACGACGAAGCATTTTTTGGTATTGCTAATGGCTTAGTTAAGCTAACAGAGCCTTTGTAAGTAACACTTACTTTCTCCGACTTTCCACGTTTAGTAGTTATAAGTATTACGCCATTTGCAGCACGCGAACCATAAATTGCCGAAGAAGCAGCATCTTTTAAAATTGACATACTTTCGATATCGTTCGGGTCAATAGCGTCGACCGTCGATGAAACTCCATCAATAAGCACAAGTGGATTATTATCATTCACTGTTCCAATACCACGAATGCGAATAGTAGTACCCTCATTTCCAGGCTTTCCACTCGTCGATGTTAGGGTTACACCTGCTGCCATTCCTTGCAATGCTTGCGAAGTTTGCATGGTGTTTCGTTTTGACAACGACTCCCCCTTCAGCGATTCGATAGAACCTGTTAGGTTTACTTTTTTTTGAGTACCATAACCTACAGCCACAACCTCATCTAAACTAATGCTCGAAGTTTTCAGTTGGACATTAATACTGGTTTTTCCAGAGAGATTAATCTCTTGAGGTTCAAAACCAATAAACGAAAAAAGTAAGATAGTTTTACCTTCCGGAACATTAATACTAAACTTACCATTAACGTCGCTAATAGTACCAACATTAGTCCCTTTGACCACCACATTCACACCTGTAAGAAGCTCCAAAGCTTCATCCGAAATTGTTCCACTTACTGTTTTTCCCTGTGAAAACACAATGGAATAGGAAAAAAACAGCACAAATAAAAAAAATGATCTTCTCATAAATTGTTTTTTTAAAATTATTAAATATAAAATGTTAAGTAAAAATTATAATATTGATTTATTGTATTGATGATTAGAATTAAGATGAAAAAAAAACATATCAAACTCGATTTTATTTTCAAGTTCGAAATGTTTTCTTTAATCTCTTATTTTGTATAAAAAAAAGGATTTTGGACAGTAATAATTTTGTCATAGGATTTGTATTTTATTAAGATTTTAACGTTGCAAATATATATTCCAATTCTGAAACTTAGATAATAGTTTTGAAAAAAAACTCAAAAACAGCTTTGAAACGGCTAAAAAATCGTCGTAAACGATTACATTAAAGCTGAATTTAACTCCTTCGTATGATTTAGCATCGTTTCAACTAATCATTTTTATTACAAAGCACAAAGCAATTTTTTTTCAAATTAAATAAGTGAATTTATTTTTATTACATACATAAATTGTTTATTTTTATAGCATATTCAATTGAGTCCTTTGTATTATTTTTGTTTTCCTATTCAGGTCAAATTTTTGTGATACAGAGAATAAATTTTATTTTATCAATTTCCGCATAAATTATTTCATTTACATATTATGAAAAAATACGCCACGCTAAAAGATATTGCCAAAGCTCTGAATATTTCCACTGCTACGGTTTCGCGAGCGTTGGCCGATCGCTGGGATGTGAGTTGCGAAACAAAGAAATTAGTTCAGGAAGAAGCAAAACGCCAAAACTACCGCCCAAATCCAATGGCCACTCGTCTTCAAAACAAACGTACCAAAACAATTGGGTTGGTTGTTCCGGAGTTTAAAAGCGCTTTTTTTCCAAATGTTATTTCAGGAATACAGAAAGTTATTGACGATGCTGGTTACAATTTATTGATTACACAATCGCAAGAATCAAAGGAAATTGAGGAGAAAAACCTGAAATTACTCGAAAGTAATATGGTGGAAGGCATACTTATTTCGATAACCCGCGAGGGCGAGAATGATGAATATTACCAAAGGCTTATTGATAGTGGTATCCCTGTTGTATTTTTCAATCGGGTATCGTCGAAAGTAGATGCACCAAAAGTGATTATCGACGATTATCGACTAGCCTTTTTTGCTACCGAACATCTTATTTACAATGGGTTTAAGAAAATTTACCACTTCGAAGGTCCTGTAAACCTTTCGGTATCCAAAGAGCGCAAAAGAGGTTTTATTGATGCTATGAAAAAGCATCACCGCGAAGTTTCTGAAAAAATAATTCATACTGCTGGAGTTTTTAGCGAAAAAGGGTACATTGCTATGCAAAACCTAATTGCCAAAAACGATTTGCCCGATGCTATTTTCTGTTTTAACGACCCCACAGCGCTTGGAGCATTAAAAGCAATTAAAGAAGCTGGCCTGAAATGCCCCGACGATGTGGCTTTGGTTGGTTTTTCTGAAACGGAAATAGCGCAATTGGTGGAACCGCCGCTTACCAGCATCGAACAACCCACTTTCGAAATTGGCGTTACGGCAGCCAGCCTGCTTATGGAACAATTAAACGATTGTGTGGTTACTCCTTCTCGAACTGTAAAGTTAATAGCTAAGATGAATATCCGCAAATCGTCTATAAACATCAAAAAATAACGCATAAAAAAGGGAAACACAACATTGTATTTCCCTTTTTTATGCTGTAATATTAATTAAGCATTTTCTTCGTCAAGTATTTCCTGAATGTCGTCGTTACAACTTCCACAAACTGCTCCTGCTTCAATCGCATCGCCTACTTCTTCTAACGTTTTACACTTGTGTGTGCGTATTCCTTCTAAAATTTCACTTTTCGTCATGTCTAAACATGTACAAATTACTGGATCATCTGCCATAATTTTTTTTCTTTTTTTGTTATTAATATCTTGTTAATTGAATGTTATTTTACTTTTTAAATAATTTATATTAAACATAACAAACGGAATTTGAAAAGGTTTATTGTCCGAGCAAATATTTTCAAATAATCAATGCGGAAAATGAATCATTTTTTTTTTGTAATTTTGGGGCTTCAAAAAATTGGCAACCATCTACAAAAAAACTTTATGAAACGAACACGACAAAATTTAATCTTCCCGATAGTTGTCGGGATAAATTTTGTTTTGTGATTTCCGTATGACCCGAAAAAAATATATATAAGCACATGAAACAAATACTTAATCAACTTTTTAATCACCAGTCGCTAACGCAACAAGAGGCTGCCGAAGTGATGACAAACATAGCTGCCGGAAAATACAACGATGCGCAGATTGCTGCCTTTATTTCGGTGTATCTGATGCGCAGTATCGAACTCGACGAGGTCATTGGATTTCGCAATGCGTTGCTCGAATTGGCTATACCGATGGATTTGTCGGAATTTGATGTGCTCGATATTGTGGGTACTGGTGGTGATGGCAAAAATACGTTCAATATTTCCACTTGTAGCTGTTTTGTAGTGGCGGGTGCGGGCTATAAAGTCGCCAAGCATGGAAACTATGGCGCAACTTCGGTGAGTGGTTCGTCGAATGTGCTGGAGTATTTTGGTGCAAAGTTTACTACGGATAGTAATGTGATTAAACGTTCGTTGGAAGCTGCGGGTTTTGCATATTTGCACGCTCCATTTTGTAATCCGGCCATGAAAAACGTAGCACCGGTGCGAAAAGGTTTGGGTGTTCGTACCTTTTTCAATGTGCTCGGTCCTCTTATTAGCCCAGCGCAACCAAACTATCAGTGTCTTGGCGTTTATAATCTGAAAATGATGCGCCTTTACAATTATATTTATCAAAATCTGGGTGTGCAATACAGTATAGTTCATTCATTGGATGGCTACGATGAGGTTTCGCTCACTGATACTTGCAAAGTAATGAACAATAGGGGCGAATTTGTATATACGCCTGAGCAGTTGGGATTTAAAGCTTTGAAACAAGAAGAACTTTGGGGTGGCAATACCGTTGATGAAGCAGCTCAGATATTTATGAACGTGCTTGATAATAAAGCCACCGAAGCGCAGCGCAATGCTGTAATCATAAATACTGCATTTGCCATTCAGACGCGAACAGGCAAACCGTTGGAGCAATGCAAAGCAGAGGCCACAGAATCGCTCGAAAGTGGAAATGCGAAGCGGGCTTTTGTGAAATTTATGGAGATTTATTGATTTATAATTGGCGGAATCGTATATTTATTTGGTAGATTCCGCTGATTATAGCACTTATAATTGGCGGAATCGTACATATTTATAGTAGTTTTCGCTAGTTATAGTGTTTATATTTGGCGGAATCGATATAAATTTATATATTTGCAGCCAATTATAAATTGGCAAAATATGGAAAGATTAGTTGGAAGAATGGAGCATAAGTCTAAATTAGACTCCTATATAACAAGCAATTACTCCGAATTTGTAGTGGTTTATGGAAGACGACGAGTAGGAAAAACATTTTTGATAAGAGAATATCTGAAAGGAAAATTTGATTTTCAGATGACAGGATTGGCAAATGCTGATATGAATGAGCAACTGATAAATTTTCATGCTTCTATTCAAAAATTTAGCTCTGAGATTGTACCTTTTAGTGATACATGGTATAAAGCTTTTCAGCAACTAATAAATGTATTGGAAAAATCGACTTCGAAGCGCAAAATAATTTTTATTGATGAGCTGCCGTGGTTAGATTCACCGAAATCAGGCTTTTTAAGTGCTTTTGAACATTTTTGGAACGATTGGGCTTCGGTTCGAAACGATATTCTGCTTATTGTATGTGGCTCGGCTACTTCGTGGATTACAAATAAATTATTAAATAACAAGGGTGGTCTACATAATAGGGTTACGCGACGTATGTCGATATTGCCATTTACACTGAAAGAAACAGAAGAATACTTTAATTCGAAAAATATAGTTTTTAATCGCTATCAATTAGTTGAAAGCTATATGATTTTTGGTGGAATTCCTTACTATTTGAGTTTGTTTGAAAAAGGGAACAGCTTAGCGCAAAATGTAGATAATCTGTTATTTAGTCCCGATGCTGAATTGAAAAGCGAATTTAAAAATTTGTATGCATCCTTATTTAAAAATCATGAGAATTACGAAAAAGTAATTGAGGCTCTTGCTAAAAAAAGTATAGGAATAACCCGTGAAGAGATATTAGCGCAAACAAAACTGTCGGACGGAGGTGGTTTTTCGAAGATATTACAAGAATTGGAAGAGTGTAAATTTATCAGAAAATACAATTCGTTTGATAAAAAAACGAAAGATGGATTGTACCAACTAACCGATTTTTATAGCTTGTTTTATTTTAAATTTATACAAAAAAACGAATATAACGATGCTCATTTTTGGTCGAATTCAATCGACAGTGCGCAGCACAGATCGTGGACAGGATACGCTTTCGAGCAAGTTTGTTTTGCTCATATCGATCAGATAAAACAAAAACTCGGCATTTCGGGCATTCAAACAAAAATAGCTTCGTGGCGCAGTAAAACGGTCGACAAAGGAGCACAAATAGATTTATTGATTGATCGTAAAGATCAGATTATAAACCTGTGTGAAATAAAATATGCAACGGAAGAGTTCATTATTGATAAAAAATACGACTTGCAACTTCGGAATAAGGCTGCCGCATTTCGCGCTGAATCGAAAACCCGTAAAGCAATCCATTATATAATGATTACGACTTATGGTGTGAAACAAAACGAATATGCCGGATTAATTCAAAGCGAAATAAAAATGGAGGATTTGTTTTAATGATGCAATTATGGAATAAATGAATTTATAAATTGAAAATTAAAATGTTACGATCAACTTTAATAACCCAAACGATGAATAATCTGGCCAAACTACCTGATGAAAAAGTGGTAGAGGTTTCGGATTATATCGAATTTATTCTAAAAAAACACGAAGAGAGTATTTTGCAAAAGGGAATTCAACTACTGACTTCCAAATCAAAATCTTATCAATTTTTGGAAGAGGAAGAAGATTTATACACTGTTTCTGATTTAAAGGAAAAATACAATGGAAAAGGGTGAAATTGTTCTTATACCATTTCCTTTTACGGATTTAAAGGGTAATAAAAATCGACCAGCGTTAGTTCTAATCAGTAGTGAATTGGATATTACAGTTTCATTTATCTCCACGCAGTTAAAATGGAAAGAGAAAAATGATGTTGAATTAAAACCAAGTTCCGCAAACGGTCTGAAAAAAGATTCATTGTTGCGTTTATCAAAATTAGCGACAATTGATAAAAATCTCGCTTTAGGTAAATTAGGGAGTATTAGTAATGCAGATATGGTTTTAGTCAATAAAAATCTTCGAAATCTATTTCAACTTGATTTAATATGACAATTTTAGATAAAATAATAGCAAGTAAAAAACTGGAAGTTGCTTCCCGTAAGATCTCAATACCCGTTTCGGCTTTAGAAAAAGCTCCCGCTTTCTCACGTAAATGCTTATCGATGAAGCAAAGCTTATTAAACTCCGAATCAGGAATTATTTCGGAGTTTAAGCGCAAATCGCCTTCGCTGGGTTGGATACATGAGGATGCCGATGTGGTGGATGTTACGGCGGGTTATAGTGCGGCTGGTGCATCGGGGATTTCAATTCTGACGGACGAAGAGTATTTTGGAGGAACGCCGATGGATTTGATGGCTGCACGGCAGTTTATTACCTGCCCCGTATTGCGGAAGGATTTTGTGATTGACGAATACCAGCTTTATGAAGCGAAAGCCATGGGTGCCGATGTGGTGTTGCTTATTGCGGCTGCCTTGACAGTGGAACAAACAGTAGAGTTGGCGCAAAAAGCGAAAGAATTAGGGCTGGAAGTATTGCTCGAAGTGCATAATGCCGAAGAACTCGGTCATGCCAACGACTTTGTGGATATGTTGGGAGTAAATAATCGCAATCTGAAAACCTTTGAGCAAAGCATTCAGACTTCGTTTGATTTGGCAGCTTTGATTCCAGATAAGTTTGTAAAAGTGAGTGAAAGCGGCATTTCTAAAACTGAAACGGTAAAAGAACTCCGCAAAGTAGGGTACAAGGGCTTCCTGATGGGTGAAAATTTTATGAAAGAGGAAAATCCAGCGGAGGCGTTGCGTAGATTTATCCGCCCCCTAACCCCCTAAAGGGGGAATAAGAAAGAAATATTAGTAATGATTTTTACAACAATATCATGGAAAACATACAAAATATACCTAACGATACTAACTTCAACTCCCCCTTTAGGGGGTTGGGGGGCAGGTTAGGTGTTATCAAAATTTGCGGAATGAAATTCCCTGAAAATATTCAAGCTGTGGCGGCATTACAACCCGATTTTATGGGTTTTATTTTTTACCCAAAATCGCCCCGCTATGCTGAACCGTTGGATGAGGAAATCTTACAATTGCTACCCAAATCGATTAAAAAAATTGGTGTTTTTGTAAACGAAAATTTGGAGAATATACTTACAATTGTTTACAAATACAAATTGGATGGTGTACAACTTCACGGCAGTGAAAACGTAGAAATTTGCCGCAAATTAAAGGATACAGGTTTACTGGTTTTAAAAGCATTTCCGATTGCCGATGAGTCTAATTTCAGGGTAACTAAAACCTACGAAGGTGCGTGCGATTTTTTTCTTTTCGATACTAAAACAGAAGCTTATGGCGGCTCAGGTGTGAAGTTCGATTGGCAAATTTTAAATGAATATAAGGGTGAAACACCATTTTTATTAAGTGGAGGCATTGCTCCCGACGATGCAGAAGCAATTCTCGCAATTGAGCACCCCAAATTTGCAGGAATTGATTTAAATAGTAAGTTTGAAGTGAAGCCTGGTTTGAAAAATGTGGAGGTTTTAAGACAATTTATAAAAGAAATAAGACTGCCCCTAACCCCTAAAGGGGAATAAGAAAAGAACCCCTAACCCCTGAATGGGATCAGAAAATAGTTTTTATAATTATAACAAGATAATTAAAATAGAAGTAGCGATGAATTACAAAAACAATATGCCAGACGAAACTAATTCATTTCCCCTTCAGGGGTTAGGGGTAGTTAATCGTATCAATCTTTTATTCGACCGCAAAAAGGAAAATATCCTTTCGGTTTATTTTACGGCTGGTTTTCCAAAATTGGACGATACCGTACCTACATTGAAGTGTTTGCAGGAAAATGGTGTGGATTTGGTAGAAATTGGCGTGCCTTTTTCCGACCCAATGGCCGATGGTATAGTTATTCAGAATAGCAGTCAGCAGGCATTGCAAAATGGCATGAGCATACGCAAACTGTTTGAGCAACTTACCAATGTGCGCGAACACATTCATATTCCGTTGGTTATGATGGGTTATCTGAACCCGATTATGCAATTTGGTTTCGAAGCATTTTGTGAAGAGTGTAGTCGGGTAGGGGTGGATGGAATGATTATTCCCGATCTGCCAATGTCCGATTTTTTGGCTGAATATAAGGATATTGCCGAAAAATACGAATTGGAATTTATTTTCCTGATTACACCCGAAACTTCCGAAGCTCGCATTCGCGAAATTGACAGCCATACCAATGGTTTTATCTACATGGTTTCGTCGGCAGCCGTTACGGGTACGCAAAGTTCGTTCGACAATAAAGTGGATTATTTCAATCGCATCAATGCCATGAATCTGAAAAATCCACGTCTGATTGGTTTTGGCATATCAAATAAATCCACCCGCGATATGGTAAATCGTTATTCATCAGGAGCTATTATTGGTTCGGCATTTATTAAAGCGCTTCAAGAAACGAATGATGTGGAAAAAGGGGTGGAATTGCTTTTGAAGAAATTGGATGAATAAAAAAAACAGCAAGGCTTAATTGTTTCCAATATTAGGCTTTGCTGTTTTCAAAAAGT
>JAIFKX010000277.1 GCA_020049335.1 Paludibacter sp.
AAAATCATAATGTTTATCCATCCATTGCGGTTCTATCCAAAAAATATCGCAGGGGATATTTTTTTCCCTGAAATGCACCGCATTTTCCATCATATTCATCTGATTTTCCATGATATTTCCACCGAAAGCCAATCCATACGCCCATTTAGGCATTAAATATGGTTTACCGGTAATAGTTACATATTGTTGAAGAATATCATAGTAATCATCGCCAATCATTAAATAGAAATCTACATTAGGCTGCGTATCGTATACCAGTAGATTGTCAGATTGAAAACGTCCTACATCAAAATAATTTTTTGTTGTGGTATTTACAAAAATGCCCCAACCTTTTGAGCTCATCAGATATGGAGTAATAATTTCAGTTTTTTGATAGGTTGCCCACATCCGAAGTACTTCTCCTCTGTGCTGAATATTGTTTCGGCTCGAAGCCCCACCACCATAAAGTCGCTCCGCTTTGTCGAGACTTAATTGAATTACATTTGATTGAGTGTAATTTTTAATATCAGCTTCGGTAAAAGTTTCTCCCGTAAATCCGTCAGAGCCGATAATGCCACCACCCTTTTTAAGTTTTGAAAATTCCTTGTTGAGGCTTACCCCCAACTCATTTGTTAGAGATGAGGTCGCGTTGTGTAAATTTATTTCACGGATAAGTTCCGTGCCATTTCTTTTCAATAGGCGAATTTTTTGAACAACAGTATCTATCTCAATGATGTAATCCGATGTGCTAATAACTTTCAAGTTGCTTTTGGTAGTCAAAGAATAATCTACAGGCTCCCAATCTGAATTTAAAATGCTGTATCGATGCATTAGATTATCCTGAAACTCGCCCTTATTGTTGCTCAACTGAACACGGACAATTTTTGATGAAACAGGTACTATTTTAATTTTACTTGTGCTATCGAACGAAAGTACTATTTCATTCACAGCGCTACTATGAGTCAAAGAGCAGGTGAAAAGGAGTATTAGCAAATGTGATTTAAATCTCATCTTATTAAGTGTTTAATTATTAAAGGATTTGATTTTTGTATTTTTTGACTTTAGTGTCTTTTTCTGTGTAAGGTACAAGTCGAATAGCAATACCTCCTGAATTTTTCAATTGAACATTCAATAGACTTGCTGAATGAACAACATAAGTCGAAACCCTGACTTTAGTTTTCGTTTTTATTGTTGGGTTGCCGTCAGTATAAATTTCTGCTAAGTATTTTTTATTTTCTGGCAAAAATCTCATTTCAATTTTTAGTGCTCTTTGGTCATTATTGGTAATGGCACCTACAAACCATTCATCGCCTTTTCGGCGTGCTACTGAAATAAACTCACCCACATTTCCATCTAAAATTTGCGTATCATCCCAGGTTGTGTACAAGTCGTCAAAAAATTTAATCTCCGGTTCGTTTTCATATTCTGAGGGCTTATCGTACCAATAAAGAAATTGGAGCGGACTGTAATAAATCATAGAAAGTGCCAATTGGTGTGAAGGAGTTGTATGTAGCCGTTTCCCTGGTTTGTTATTTTCAATACCTGATAATTTGTCAAAATCCTGTTTGTAATAGCATATTGTATAGTCGGCTGCACCCGCAACAAATCGTGTAAATGGCAATATTGTATTATTATTCGCATCTGGAAATTCTTCGTTTCCTCGTACACCTTCTTGTGTTAATAAATTTGGATAAGTGCGGTTTATTCCCGTAGGGCGATATTCGTCGTGTATATCAACCATTAATTCATACTGAGCGCATTTTTTAACAGCCTCATGCACCCATTTTGTCCATACTTGTGAACCTACCTGCACAAATCCAAATTTAATACCCGATATACCCCACGATTTGTACAAAGGTAAAATTTCATCCAACTGAGCCTGCAAGGCGCGTTGATTGACATACAAAAATACGCCAATACCCTTATCTTTTGCATAGCGTATTACTTCCTGCAAATCAAGTGCATTTGGGTTAGGATTGCGACGTGGATCTAATGTAACGGTTGTAGCGTCCGACTCCTTTGTGTATTCATATCCGTACCAGCCGGCATCGAAATGTATATATTGTATTTTCCGTTTTTCTGCAAAATCGACTAATTCTTTAGCTCCTTTAGTTGTTAAGGTTGTTTCACGCATTATTTTACCTGGTCTGATCCATTGCGTGTTATTCAACCTTGAAGGCTCGTTTAAGTTCAGAACGAGATCATTATTCTGAAGTATTTCCGTTGGCTTTGAACCACACATAATCACTCTCCACGGAGTACAATAGGGTGCTATTTCATCCACCTTGCCATACATCGATGTGGTAAGTATATGCTCTGATTTTAGTTTAAATTTTGTGCGAACATAATCTAAAACTCGTGCTTCGGTCAAACAGACATATTGTCCTGATGGTAATTCCATCAACAAAGGACGTTCACACTCTTCTTTCCAATTTAAAAGAGGGATAAATGTATGCAGTGTTTGTGCTTTAGGCGTAAAATACGCCATTGTACCCTTGGGCATCGAAAATTCAGTAAGCTCGTCGGTAATGCTTAAATATTTATTGCCTAAAAAAGAATAGCGGAAGGCAGCACCTTCATTATAAATTCTGAATTGCAATTCGAGCGTGTCTTTTGAATTTGTCTTGGCAATTTTTATATTCCATGCGTTATAGTTATCAACAATCCGTGACCGTTCGCCATATACTGGATTCCAAACCGTGTCAACTGTATGATTTTCAATAGTGCTTATAGTTAAATTTGAATCCCATTTTACCTCTGATATTATTCCCAAACGTGAAGATTTAATAACTTCTTGATTGTTGAATACGAGTTGATAGCTTAACGTGTTTTCGTTGTCCAAAATGAGCATATATTTACCATCGGGTGAGCTCATTTTTACCACCTCTGACACCGCGAAAAGGTTAGCAACAGTTAATAGTAATAAAATAAATGTTGTTTTAATACGCATATAAGTAGATTTTTAAAATACAGAATTAATCGACATTCTCTTGCAATTTCTTCATTCTTAAAAGAGCTTCAACATAATAATAATCGGCATAGGCGAGCGGAACATCAACTTCACTTTTAGTAGGGTAACCACCTACCGAATGTTTCAAAATAAAACATCCGTTTTCACCTAATTGAGCGGTATACTCGGGCGATGCTAACGTGCGGATTTGTGTTTCGGCTACTGATAAATAATTTTTTCGTAAATCTTTGTTTACGTACTGACTTAGTTCGATCAATGCACTTGCCATTAAAGCAGCAGAAGATGCATCGCGTAATTCGTTGGGTATATTTGGTGCATTATAATCCCAGTAGGGTATAAAGTCGGATGGCATGTTTTCGTGATTGATTAAGTATTTTGCAACACCTACGGCATGTTTCAAATATTTTTTGTCTTTGGTTTCGCGATACATCATGGTAAAACCATACAAAGCCCATGATTGCCCTCTTGCCCACGATGAAGAGTCGTTATGTCCTTGCCATGTCTGTCGTTTGTGAGGTGTACCTGTAATGGTGTCATACGAAACTACGTGAAAGGAAGAATAATCTTTGCGAAAATGATATTTCATGGTTTTGTTGGCATGCGAAACAGCAATTTTTTTATAATAATCACCACCACCGTTTTTCGAAGTCCACATCATCAATTCCAAATTCATCATATTGTCAATAATAACAGGAAATTGCCATTTATCTTTTTTGAAATCCCATGATCGGATAAGTCCTACTTTCGGGTTGTATCTTTTGGAAAGTGATTTAGCTCCGGTAAGAAGAACATCTTTATAATCTGGTGATTTTAATAGACGATATCCGTTCCCAAAACTACAATAGAGCATAAAACCAACATCGTGATTGTCAGTTGTGAATTTTTCTCGTTCAACACGTTTTGTGTAAACCTGAGCAAATTGCAAAATGGAATCGTTGTGATTTGCCTCATACAAATACCACAATACGCCAGGATAAAAACCACTAGTCCACCATCTTGAATTGGATTTTAATGATTGTCCCTTTTCAAAAGTGCGTGGCAATGCCATTGGGTCGTCTTTGTATTTCAAAGCCATTAACAAACTTTGCTTTTGAGAAAAATTCAAAGCACTATCTATTACCACTGATAGCTTTTCCTGCGAAAACAAATTGCTGCTATTCGTCAATAAAATAAGTAATATGATTTTGGAAATGGATTTCATCTGTTTCTTTTGTTAATAATTTTATTAATTATCAGGACTAAGTTTTGAGATTATTACTGCCGAGCTACCTGCTGCGAGAGTAGTCTCGAAACCAACAAAATAGGTATTTGGATTGGATTCATCATAATCCTTTTGTTTACTAGCAGGAGCTGTTACGTATTTTATATCAGAAACACCTGTAGCCGATAAATACATTTTTTTCTCATTCGATGTCAATACTATTTTTCCTCCTTCAATAGAAGGTGCTGTTTTAGTAACAATTTGCCAGCGTATTTTGGCACTGGCTGTGCTAGTTACACTAATTGAATCAATTACAATCAAATCCCTATCATTAATGATTTTTACTGTTCGCGAAGACTTTGAAAGCTGATTCTTGAATACAGGCGTCAAGTCCATTGTACCACCCAATTCATTCGATGTTTCAATTATTTTGGTGATGGTGCCTTTGCCAAATACATCATGTAATTGATCGTTTACAGTAAGCGTACCGTGTCCAAAATTATTCAAACGCAGTATTGTCCAGCGCAAGGAATTTTGTCCAGTATTCCACAAATCACCCCCCAGAGCTTTAAGTGTGGTTTCTAATGTTGAATACATTTGCATTCCAAGATCTGAAGCCCATCGCACTCCGTAAGCATCGTACACAAACGAACCTGCATCCATGTGCGAATGACTTGTACTTGCCTGACCACCCACAAACCCCAAATATTTATCTGTTTCGTCGTTATTCCAGTTGGTTCGAACCATTATTACTGGTGTTATGCCGTTACCTGACCATATTTTTTTTGTAGGTTTATCTACATTTGTAATACTCATTTTAGCAGCAAACGACATAAATACTGGTAATAATCTTGCTTCCTCTTTTAACGTGGCATATTTCCCTTGATTCAGTAAATTGATTTCATTGAAAAGCAAATCAGGTCGGTTTTGTTTGTAGGCAAACCACCAAATACCTAAGGCTATTTCAGGTCCCTCGGTTGCGTCTGCAAAATTGAATGATTTGTAATTAAGCCCAGAAGTGAATAGCATAAATTCAGGAGTTTTTGTTAATCCTTCAATTCTATTTAGCTCACCATCATAACCTACAGTTGAGTTTAAAGCTGACAACAAAACCACTTGATAAGATGTTCCATAGTCCCAATAACCTCTCCCTTCAGAGTAATTCCCATCAGGATTATATAATGATGCAACAACTGGCGAATTTGTTGAAACTGCTTTGTCGATAATGCTTTTTGCTAAAAGAGGATATTTCTCAAAGCCAGCTAGAGCTGCGCAAACTACCCCAGCATTACATACCTGATTCCAATTACTTTGCCAAGTATAAAAGTTAGAACCGGTTTGTGATAAATTATTAGCAGGTTGTAACGCAAATAAACTTAGGGCTTTTTCTGCCTTGTTTTTTGTGGTTTGACTAAGATTATTGTATAGCCAATCGTAACCGATAGCTACAGCTGTTGCCATTTCAGCTACATCTAGGAAATGCCCGACATTCCAATCTTTAAAACTGCAAACTGTATTAATGTCTGTTTCTGCTTGTTTCAAATACTTTTCATCTCCTGTTATCTTAAAGGCATAAGCACAAGTTGAAATACGGAGTAGAGCATTTCTAGATACAGCTAAAATTCTTTTTCCACTGGCATCGAGTGTGTAGGTCAATACAGAACTACTCATTCCATTTGTATTGCATATCTGCATTATGGCATTGTGAAGTTTTACAATAGGCGTTTCACCTCCTGCATTAATTTTCTGTTTAAGACTTGTAAAATCAGCTTCAGACATAAATAGTCTTGGGTGATTGGTTGTTGTCAAATTTGAAAATTTCATTTCAGGAGTATCCTGAACTATGGGTGTTTCTTCCACTATGGGTTCTTTACACCCACAGTTTACAAACAATATACAAATTATAATTAGGTATTGAATTTTCATTCTATTTTTTGTTTGTTGTAATATCATTCTACAACCTTAAAAGAAATCGGTTGTAGAATGATATTCTTAATTAATTGTAACCGGGATTTTGCTCCAATATAGCTCCACTATTCCGTTGTATTTCGGAGCGAGGAATTGGCAATAAATTCAAATGGTCACCTAAATTATATTGTGGATTATCAATATAAAACTGATTATATTTCTTTAAGTATTCTACTAATTTCCCTGTACGAGTAAGGGTACTTATACGATTTTCTTCGATACACAATTCGCGTGCTCGTTCATCAAGAATTAAATCCAATGTTACTTCAGCAGCTGTAACCGGGGTTGCTTTAGCTCTGTTTCTTATTACATTTATATCGTTGGCAGCAGCGTCATTATCTCCCTTACGCATATATGCTTCAGCTCTCAACAACAAAGTCTCAGGTAGACGGATTATATACCAATCTTTCAACGTACGCCCACCATCATTTTTCTTTTTGCTGGTTGGATCAATTGCAATTCCATAAGGAACAGTTACATTCACCTTCTTAAATGCTGGAGCATAGTTCTTGGTAAATTCATTCGGACTTCGGAAATTTTCAGGACTTATTTTTTGTCCATAAAATGCACTTTTAGGATTTGTGTGATAAAATTCACGCTGTACATTGAATTGAGAGTTGCGGATATCTCTGTCGAAATCACCTTTATATTCCCATATTTTTATTCCCAAATAATCTGATGGGAAGTATTGCCCAATACTTCTTCCGGCGCAAGTATCCTGTAAAAACAAAGGTAAGCCGTTTTTGTCTGTTTGTTGCCATAAATTGGTACCCCAATATCTTTCCAACACGAAGTTTCCTCCCCCTGAATTTACATCAAGTCCACCACCGCCAACTTTATACATGTCAAATTGTACATTCCAGATACATTCTTTGTTTCCTTCTTTCCAATTCATATTTCCTTTTTGAAATAAATCCCAATATACATCACCCCATGACTCAGCCGTACCTCGATAATCGTATCCCGAAAATTTAAAATTTTTAAGAACCCCGAAACGTTCGGTCATCAATGCGAAATTTGGGTCATTTATAACCGAATTGGCAGCTGCAATAGCTTTGTCATATTCGCCTAAAGAAATATACACTTCAGTTAGCACGTGAAATGCAGCTGCTCGTGGAGCTCTTCCTGACTTCTGTTGATTAACAGTTCGCATATATGTTGTGGCAAATTTCAAATCTTCCACACATTGCTCGTAAACTTGAGTACGAGTAGCTCTTACATAGTCAAATTTTGCATGTTGAGTTTCGTCTAATACCAATGGTACGCCACCAAACATATTGGCAAGAATATTATAGCTGTAAGCCCGGAGAAATTTTGCTTCGCCAATAATTTGGTTTTTACTGTCAACAGAAGTCCATTTTACTTCTGGTTTTTCTGCTCTGTTGATAATACTGTTAGCATAAAATATCCATTTGTAGTACATGGTGTAAAATCCTCCAGTAGTACCATTGTCGGCAGTTATTGTTGCAAACCCCCAAATTTGGCTATAGGTGTTATAAGTTGCTTTCCAACCTGCCAAATCCAAACCATATCCCATCCATGTATAATTTCGGTGATTATCTTTAGGTGCATACAAATCTGTTCGAAAAGCAAGATAATTGTAAGCCAGCGCAGACTCAAAATCTGCTTCGGTTACAAAAGAATTTTCAGGGGAATAAAAGTCTTTTGGAACTTCAATAAGATTATCTTCATTACATGATGTTAATCCAAAAGTCATTAAACTTAAAAAGAAATATACGATTGTTTTCATACGTTACTATTTTTTTGTTGATACATAAAACAAACTCAAATATAAATACAGGGTTTGTTTTGTATTGGGTGTTACTTTTTATGAATTATGTATTAAAAACCGACATTAATCGAAAACATTACTGTGCGTAACGATGGAATAGCTGTATCTTTTATACCAGCTCCCGTTTCTGGATCTAAACCTAACCAATATGGCGCCCAGGTAAATAAATTGTCAGCACTTACAGAAGCCAAAACTTTAGTAAAGCCAATAGGTTTTACAATGCGTGTTAAATCGTAGCTCAACGATATTTTTTGAAGTTTGATAAAACTTCTGTCCATGATACGGCTGGCAGTAGTACGATATATAGCACCATTGGCTACTCCCATAAAATAGGCATTTGGATTCTCCGGTGTCCAATATTCAAATTTAGTTGAATTTATCTCCGGATTATATGCGTATGTACCTTGAATTGGATTATTATTTAAAGTACTATAATAACCGTTGCCTCCCCAAATAGAATACAAATAAACCATCAACTGAAAATCTTTATACTGAAAAGTATTGGTCATACTCCATCTGAAATTTTCCTTTGTGTTACCCAAAAACTGACGGTCTTTATCGCTGGTAATCTTGCCATCGCCATCCAAGTCTTCAATTTTATAAGACCCTG
>JAIFKX010000256.1 GCA_020049335.1 Paludibacter sp.
CTTGGGAAAGACTACGTGCTTATATTGGCGTTTATTTAAACGAAGAGATTCGTGAAGAGGCAATTTCGAGAAACTTAAATTCGTTTACGCGATTTTTAGAAGTGGCAGCTATGAGTAATGGCGAAATGATAGTATACAAAAACATAGCTCAAGATTGTGGAATTGACCACCGAACAGTGAAAGAGTATTTTGAAATTCTTCAAGATACTTTAATTGGGTATTTAATTCCAGGCTTTACTGCCACACAAAAACGGAGAGCTATTTTAGCACCAAAATTTTATTATTTTGATGTTGGAATTGCTAATTATTTGTTGAATCGAAAAAATTTAGTAAATGGAACTGTTGATTTTGGTCATGCTTTTGAACATTTTATTATCCAGGAAATAATAGCGTACTTAAGTTATACACAATCCGACGAAAAATTAAGTTATTGGAGAACCAGTGGCGGTTTCGAAGTGGATGCTATCATAGGACATGGAAGAGTTGCCATCGAAATAAAATCCAGTAAAGAAGTAAATAGCAGACATTTAAAAGGCTTAAAAGCTTTTAGCGATGATTTTCCTGAAGCTCGAAAAATTGTAGTTTCGATGGATATTAATAAACGAATAATGAGTGGAATAGAAATAATTCCGGTGAATGAATTTTTGAAAATGCTATGGAATAATGAGATTTAATACCTGTTGAAAGTTGTTGAAAACTGTTTATAACATTATGACAAAAATATTACAACTTTAGTTGCAAGTTTCATATTACAAACCTATTACATTAAAAATTGGATTAACCTCATAAGTTAGTCCTTTTTTTTATCGCACTTTTTAACCGCTTTTATACAGTTATGAGCATCATGTTTCAGGAAAAGTTTCTAACTTTGCAGTTATTAACAAGCTGTTGATAAAGTTTGTAAAATGGTTATTTTCAGAACTATTTTAAATAAATTATTGTTGATAGAAAGCAGCATTATTTTAATATCAAATTATACAAACTTTTTCGAAATATTTTATCAACCAAACTAACACCGTATTATTATCTTTATAAAAGTTTTTTGTAAAAAATAAAAAAGAATATTTATAATAGTTTGTTTGAAAAGTGAATGAAAACCTGCCCCCAACCCCTCCCGCCAATAGCGGGATAAATTGCGGGGAGTAAGACTTATTCTTTATGGGACATTATAAAAATTTAATTTTAAATATAAATGAATAATAATAAATTAGAAATAAACGATACTAACTTAATTCCCCTTCAGGGGTTAGGGGTAGAAATCAATCGCCTCAAAGCCGAAAAGAACGCTGTAATCATGGCTCACTACTACCAAACGGGCGATATACAGGATATAGCCGATGTGGTTGGCGATAGCTTAGCACTGGCACAACAAGCTGCCAAAACCAATGCTGATATTATAGTGCTTTGTGGCGTTCATTTTATGGGCGAAACAGCCAAAATCCTGTCGCCTACCAAAAAAGTACTCGTACCTGATTTGAATGCCGGTTGTTCGTTGGCCGATAGCTGTCCTGCCGACGCGTTTGAGGCATTTTGTAAGGCTCATCCCGATCATACTGTTATTTCGTACGTAAATACCACAGCGGCCGTTAAAGCGCTTACCGATGTGGTGGTAACTTCGACCAATGCCAAGAAAATTGTAGATCAGTTCCCCAAAGATGCGAAATTAATTTTTGGTCCCGACAGAAACTTAGGAAATTATATCAACAGTGTAACCGGTCGAGAGATGTTACTATGGGACGGAGCATGCCATGTACACGAGCAATTCTCGGTTGAAAAGTTGGTGAAACTAAAAGCTGAACATCCCCAAGCTGAAGTGCTGGCTCACCCGGAATGTAAACGTCCATTGTTGTTGATGGCCGATTTTATTGGTAGCACACAAGCATTGCTTAATTATACCATAAATTCTGATAAAAATTCATTTTTGGTTGCTACCGAAAGTGGTATTTTGCACGAAATGCAAAAGAAAAGTCCTCAAAAAGAGTTTATTCCAGTACCCCCAAACGACAGCACTTGCGCCTGCAACGAATGTAATTTTATGCGCCTGAATACTCTCGAAAAATTGTATCAGTGTTTAAAGAATGAATCGCCCGAGATTTTAGTTGACGAAGAAGTACGAATTAAAGCCGTAAAACCAATTTTGAGAATGTTGGAAATGAGTTGAGATTAATTATGCGGACGCAATTCCACACTTAATCCCATAGCAGCAGCAATTTTATAGAATGTAGCAATAGAAGGAACAATTAATCCGCGTTCGATGCGCGAAATATATCCTTTATCAGCTCCAATTCGTTCGGCTAATTGCGCTTGCGACAAACGAGAATTTTTTCGTGCATCATGCAGTATTTGAGCATTATAGTCTTCCCATGCTTCTTCTATGGCTTTATTTCGAGTTGCAGAGCCAATTTCACCAAATTCTTTTGCAAGAATAGCGCTATAATCAGTTAGTATATTTTCATTTTTGCTCATAATATTCATTTTTTAGTTTTAATGCTTTTTCTATTTCGTTTTGTGGTGTTTTTTGAGTTTTCTTTTTGAATCCATTGAATAAAACAACTATTGTGTTTCCATCATAGATAAAAAATACTCTAAATTCGTTATTACCATAATTTACTCTGTATTCATAAATTCCATCACGAATATATCTTATATAATGATGTGGTATTCTATCTTCTGTTTCCAATAATAAAATTGATTTTTCTAATTTAACTTTCTCATTTATAGTAAGTTTTTTTAGAAAATCAAGATAATAATTTTTGTATAATACAATTTTCCTAATCATGCTGCAAAGATAGTAAATGTTATATGATAATACAACACTAATTCAAATTTTTATAATAAATTATTTTCCATGTATAATCTAATTTCTTTTATTTATTGGCATTAAAGTTTTAGGACAAATATAATATACTAATTTTAATATTTACCTCACCTTAACCCTCTCCACCTCACCCCCAGCCCCTCTCCTTTAGGAGAGGGGAGCAAGAGAGAGAACAGCGGTCTGCAACAAATTAAATAATGCGAGATTATTTAATTCCACTTACTAACTTCGTTTTTTACATTGAAAAATCCATTGGGTTCGATGCCATTGTTTATCTATAAATTGGTATAAATGTTATGATGAGAATTATGGGGTTTATTTTTATGATTATTCGCTGAAGAGATGTTGAGTTTTTCTTAATCGGTAAAAGTAGTTTTACAGTTTACTTCATTATTTTTAGAATTACTGTTGTTTAATTCAAACTATTTTCTATCTTTGCCAATACATTTTTTTTAACAATAGTTTTAATGTATATTTATTAAATTTTTATACTTTTTTATTTCGTTTATTCCAATACTATCATTTTATTTTGCTATTATGGATTATCATAAATTATCGAAAGAAGAGCTTATTTCTTTACTTGAAAGTAAAGAAAAGATGAATATTGATTGGAAGCAAAAGCTTTTCGAAAGCGAATCTTTGTACAAATCTATTTTAGCATCGTCGCCTGATGTTATCGTGATTGCTAATTTGGAAGGAATAATTGAATTTGTGTCCGATCAGGCAAAAACTATGTATGGGTTTGATAATATTGATTTTTTTATTAATAAAACGATATTTGAATTTTTAACCCCCGAATCCAAAATTCTTGCTATAAACCGTTTGCACGAAATGTTCGAACGTAGTTTTCTATTGTCGGTCGAATATCAAGGTTATCGCTTTGATAATTCGATTATTGATATAGAAATTAAGGGAGATTTTATTCGCAATGATGCTGGAGAACCAATGCGTTTAATTTTTATAATTCGCGAAATAACTCAACGAAAGGAATCAGAGAATAAAATTAATAAATTAAATCGTATTCTTTCTTTAACGAATGCTATTAATCAGGCAATTATCAAGGATAAAAATAGAAATAATTTATTAGAACAAGTTTGCAATATCGTTATCGACGAAGGTAAATTTCGAATGGCATGGATTGGAATGGTAGACTTGGAAACTAAAAAAATACTTCCCGTTTTTAAAGCTGGCTTCGAAGAGGATTATTTAGCTGTTATTAATCAAATTTCGGTTGATATAAATACACCCGAAGGTTGTGGACCTTCAGGCAGCGCTATGCGTGAGGGAAAAGTTTTTGTTGTGAATGATATTGAAACCGATTCTATAATGGCAATTTGGCGCAAAGAAGCCTTATTACGTAATTATCATTCCATTATAGCTTTGCCAATAAAATGTTTTGGAAATTCTGTAGGAGTGATTAATATTTATTCCGACCAATCTAATTTTTTTACCACCGACGAAATTAATCTTCTTATTCAGGTAATAGATAATATAGGTTTTGGGCTCGAGAGTTTCGAAATGGAAAGTAAGCGAATACAGTCCGAAAATGAACTTCGTAAACTCTTGTTAGCCATAGAGCAAACGCCTGTTAGCATTGTAATTACCAATTTAGAAGGTATTATCGAATACGCGAATCCTATGACTTGTTATACAACAGGTTATTCGAAAGAGGAATTACTTGGTCAAAATCCACGCGTTTTGCAATCGGGCGAAACCGATAAATATGAGTATGAGGAATTATGGCAGACTATAACTTCGGGTGCATCTTGGCATGGTATTTTTCATAATAAACGGAAAAATGGCGATTTGTTTTGGGAATCGTCAACTATTACACCAGTTACGAATAGTAATGGGCAGATTATAAGCTATATAGCTGTAAAAGATGACATAACAGATAGGAAAAAAGCCGATGAGGATTTACGTAAATTTCGCACTATTGCCGAAAATGCAAATTATGGTACTTGTATTACTACTACCTACGGTCAAATTCTATTTATTAACGAGGAGTTTGCACACATGCATGGCTATGAAGTTGCGGAATTGATGGGGCAAAATTTAGCCATATTTCATAACAAAGACCAAATAGCTTCTGTACAGAAGTTAATTTCGTCGCTTTTCGAAACGGGCGAATTTCTATCGCAGGAGGTGTGGCATACACGCAAAAATGGTAGCGTATTTCCAACATTAATGAACGCGAGCATGATTCGTAACAATCGCAACGAACCCTTATATTTTTCGGCTTCAGCTATAGATATTACTGAACGTAAAGTTAATGAACAGAAAATAATTGACTTAAATGCAAACTTAGAACGTAAAATAACTGAACGTACAGCTGAACTAGAATTGCTAAATATCAATTTGCATGAAGCTAGTGTTGCAAAAAGCGAATTTCTGTCGCGTATGAGTCATGAGTTACGCACTCCTATGAATTCGATACTTGGTTTTGCTCAAATTTTGGAAATGGGTGAACTGACTGCAGGCCAGAAAAAAAGCGTGAATCATATTTTGAAAAGTGGAAAACATTTGTTAGGACTTATAAACGAAGTATTGGATATTTCGCGCATCGAAGCTGGAAGATTGTCTATTTCTATTGAACCAATAAATGTGCGTAGTATTTTGGACGAAATGATTGATACTATTCGCCCAATTGCCACAGCCAATTCCATTAAAATTATATCCAATTACGAAACGAAAGAAGAGTTGTTTGTACGCTCGGATAAACAGCGATTGAAACAAATATTATTGAATTTGCTCAATAATGCGGTTAAATACAATAAACCTTTGGGTAGTATAACTCTCGAAGCGTACAAAATTCCAGCCGAGCTTCCCGAAAATGAAACCGTTCGTATTTCTATTACCGATACGGGTATAGGAATATCTGAACATGATATTCCAAAAATATTTACTCCTTTCGAACGTATAGGAGCACAACAAACAGATATTGAAGGAACAGGTTTGGGCTTGGCTGTTGTAAAAAAATTAATGGATACTATGGGAGGTGTAATTGGCGTTGATAGTAAATTGGGCGAAGGAAGTACTTTTTGGATTCAATTGCAGCGAGTAGAAAATCAACTTAATATTCTTATAAATAATGATTTAATAAATGAATCTAATCAAACAACAAATACCAAACGAGGTAAAATTTTGTATATCGAAGATAATAGTTCCAATATCGAATTGGTAGAACAAATTCTCCACTTTCAACGCACCGAAGTGCAACTAATAAGCAATATGAATGGAAGACAAGCTGTGGTGTTGGCCATTGAATTTAAACCTAACTTAATTTTACTCGATCTTAATTTACCCGATATACATGGAAGTGAAGTGCTTACCATGCTCAAAACAAATCCAATAACAAAAGCTATCCCAGTAGTTGTAGTAAGTGCCGATGCCATGCAAAATCAAATTAAAACAGTACTTCAATTGGGGGCTAATCATTATCTTACAAAACCATTGGATGTACCAGATTTTTTGCGTGTAATTGACGAATTAATTTTATAAAATGCTTTTTTATCTCTCTTGTTAATCTTAATTCTATTCGTTATGGCTGATTATACTATAAAAAATGCACATATACTGATTGTCGACGATCAGCAGGATAACATAGATGTGCTCCACGATTTTCTCGAAATTCAAGGTTACACGAATATGTGCGCAACAACCGATCCACGTACCGTTGCTGGCTTGTTGGTCGATTTTAAGCCTGATATTATTCTGCTCGATTTGTCGATGCCTTTTATGACTGGTTTTGAGGTAATGGAACAGCTCAAAGCTATTGTCGATCCTGCATCCTATTTACCTATTTTGGTGCTCACCGCCGATGCCACACTCGAAACGAAGCGCCGCGCACTTCAATCGGGAGCGTGCGACTTTTTGACTAAGCCTTTCGATTTAATTGAACTTCAGGCGCGCGTAAATACCCATCTTCTTATTCGTTTTAAAAACGAACAAATTAACAACTATGCTATTCAGCTCGAAGAACTTATTGATACAAAAGACAAATTTTTTTCGATTATTGCACACGATTTGCGTAACCCATTTGTAGGAATTCAGAATTACATAAAAATTGTTACGCGTTGCAAAAATTACAAGCCAGAAGAGATTGAAAACCAGTTTCGTACCATTAATACCACTGCGCAGCACGGGCACGAATTGCTCGAAAATTTGCTTAAATGGGCTCGCTCGCAAACAAATTCAATCGAAATTAATATAGAAAAATTATGTATTGCCGACGAAATAAATAATTGTTGTGAGTTATTATCTACGCAGGCTAATAACAAAAATATTCGTTTGGAGTATACCATTTCCGATACTATTTTTGTAGAGACCGACAAAGATATGTTGAATACAATTTTGCGAAATTTACTTACAAATGCAATTAAATTTACGCTCGAAGGTGGTTTGGTTACACTTAATGCAAAATTGGATTCGGATGCTGTGATAATTGCCATTACAGACACTGGAATAGGTATAGAACCCGAGGATATCAACCACCTTTTTCGTATCGATAAAAATCTGAAATCGCGCGAAGGTACTAATAATGAAAAAGGTTCTGGCTTAGGATTAATCCTTTGCAAAGAGTTTATCGACCGCCTTGGTGGCAGTATTACAGTAGAAAGTGAAGTGGGAAATGGAACAACGTTTAAAATAAAAATTAAACAATAAAAAAAGGGAATCAATTATTGATTCACACTTTTAGAGCACTACTACCATCAAAAATAGTTGGTAAAGTTTGACTACTCCAACTTGATTCAGTGGTTTGATATTCAAAAGTTACCTTAGTTCATTCTGATTAGGAGTAATAGTAGCATTAACTTTTGCGGTGCTAATTTTAACATCAGTAGCTGGACTAATAATAGCAATCGCTTTATTAATGTTGCGGGCAAACAGTGATTTCATGGTATTATTGATTTTTACTTGCGGTTAGTTGGTAAATAATCAAATAGTCAATTCAATTTTATTTTCTAAATATTTATGTACCAATGCAGTAACTATGTTTTGTGATGGAATTCCCATTTCTATTTCTTTTAACTTAAGTTTTCTCATGTCTTTTTCAGTTAAAAGAAAATTCATTTTAGCCTTTAATTGTATTGTATCATCAACGGCCTTAATAGCGTTTTTCATATCTAATTTTCTAGTTTTTGATATTTTCAAAAGATTATTTTCATGTTTTTGTAAAATATCAATTTCTTCGGAGTCAAATTGTGGTTTCATTGTGATTTGTGTTTATGTTTTTTGGTTGCCTTTCTACTTGGAATAATTGTTTTCAAAAAATATTCTGTTTCAGAATCTATAAATGGAACTAAGTAGATATAGTCATTTACTTCAATTTCATATATTTTTTGCCCTGGATATTTATCTTGATTTGTGTGCTCATAAACTTCTTTTATTTGATGCTGACCTATTGCTAAAACAACCTCTTCAAAAGAAATGTTTCGATTTTCTTTTAGCCAATCGTTTTTTTCGGTGTTCCAACTATATGGTTTCATTCTTTTTGAAAAAATATTTTACAACAAAAATAGTGGATATTATTGAAATAACAATATTAAAACAGAAATACATTTAAATGGTAAATAAATTTGTTTCACTTTTTCTTAAGCCTCTTTAGGGGTTTGGGGTTCTATCTTAAACAACTTATCATTTCGCCTAATTAACTCATTGGTTTTCATTGAGAAATACGTTCC
>JAIFKX010000288.1 GCA_020049335.1 Paludibacter sp.
GGATTAGGGATTTTCTTTAAAAATATCGTCATACAAGGATAACACTTAATAATACATTTGCAAAAAAAACTAATATAGCGTAAATTATTAATCAACAACAATTTAATATCAATTTATCATGAAAAAAATTACTTTATTAATGGTGCTTTTATTGATAAGCACGATGTTCACTTTTGCTGCAGCATGGCAAAAATTAGACCTCACCAAAGTTGGTGGTGGAACTATCAATCTGAATATAAATAAACTGGAGCTTTTTGAAGGCAAACTTTATGCGGCTACATACGACGGTATTTGGGTTTCGCCATCGGCTAATGGTGGCGACTGGGAAGCTTATGGGCTACAGGGGCAAAATGTCAGTCATTTGTGTTTTGGTGTAATGAAGCTTGCCAATGTCATTATTACTGCAACAGATGATGTTACTAAAACTGCTAATAAATTATATAAATATGTAGATAATTCATGGGTTGTAACCAGTCTTAATCCCACTGGATTAAAAACTTTTAATGGTGTACATACATCCATGGCTCAAATTCAAGATGGAAATAATAATACTGTAATTATTTATCCTACTTGGGGAAATGGTATATGGAGATCGGCCGATGGTGGTGATACTTGGACAAATTATGCTCAAGAAGATGTTGCAGATGGAAAAGCATACAAAAACGTATTAAGCATTCGCAGTTTCCCAGGTACTACAACACTGTATGGCACCGATAAAGTGAGTGGAAATATGCAATACATGATTTGGTCAACCGATTTTGGTGTTACTTGGAACAATAGAGCTGTTGGTAATTTTTTCAATCCATATTCGTTTTTTGTTCGAAAAGTAAATAATGTTGAATATATGTATTTTGGTGGACAGAATGGTGGTTCGGGTATCGTTTGGTGCTCATTGGATGCTGGTGTAAGTTGGCAGGGATCACCAACTGCTGGAGTACCACAGTGGGAAGTTCGTAAAATAATTGGCGACGATGATGGTAAAGTGTATACGCTAAACACAATTACCGATGTTTTTGTATCGCAACTGAATAATGCTACAGCTGGTTGGGATTTAGAAGAAGGATTGTATAACGAAACATTTGCTTCTGCTGGTACTGGAATCACCATCCCTAGTACTAGAGTGGCACCTGCAACGCAATATTATTATTTAAGCGATCTTGTAAAATCAGCGACTAAACTGTATGTATCAGCCATTATGACGGATGGTATTTACGTTTTAGACTTAACAACTGCTGTAAACAACCCGAACGCAAATGAGCTATCGATATTTGTAAATGCTGCTCAAACAGAATTGGTTGTAAATACTGAGGCTGGAGCTAAAATTTCCATTTATAATGTTACCGGTAAATTAATAAAAGCTATTGTAGCTTCTCAAGCAAAAGCAAATATTAACATCAAGAACTTAAACGCTTCCGTTTACGTGCTAAAAGTTATTTCTGTCAGTGGTGAACTTTCGACCAACCGTTTTATTAAAAACTAATTATAAATCAATAAAAAATCAATCATGAAAAAACAATTTTTTCTTGCTTTGCTTTGCCTAATTTTTGGTAGTAAAGCATTTTCGTCAAACAACCCAATTGCCGATTTCTACAACGGCGTTGAGGGTTATCCTGTATGGATAAACGAAGTGAACTGGAACAATGTAATTACAATGGAAAACAAAAGCTCCGGTGCTGCTAACTTTGCCGAGTTCAAAAAACAACGTGATATTCTGTACGCTGCTGGTGGTGGTGTATTGTATTATCCAGCCGGAACATATATTTTCGATATTCCTGATGGCCCAAACGATGAAGGATTAATGCTCAAAAAAGGCGTTGTCATTGTCGGACAAACTCCTACTACTGATAAAGTAGCTGTTACAGGCAAAAATACAGCTGCCGGTCAAGTTGATTTAATGAATCATGGGTTAGGAAGTATGCCTACAAAATTTCAATTTACCCGTCGGATTTCCGAATTTGCTATAAATACAGCCACTGACAGTATTCCAAAAATGTGGAACTGTATTGGTCAAACCAAAGGAACTAACGAAAACAGTTTAGGTCAAAACTCACACATGGGTGTGGCTTGGATTGAAATGGAATTTGGATATATCTACTTCGGTATGGATTTCTCCGATGGTTGGGCATCAACATGGGGATATGAAGTGCCAGTTTCTCCTGCACCCCCAATTTTCACTTCATATACTGGTGGAGCAGGCAAACAAATAAATGGATGGGAGCAACGTATCCCAAATGGTACTCACTTTATGGATCCATTTTCGGCAACGAAAATATGGGGACAGTCAATGTCTGTTGTACCAAGCAAAATATTGGTGTTTGGTGTAAAAATGACCAACTGTACGCCACCAAACTATGTGTGCGACCGTACAAAAATCTATTCGAAAGGTTTCCGTCACGAAAACGGAGGGTGGCGTTTTGGTGCCCGAATTGGTATCGATGCCAAAAACGTTTTTGTTGCAAACAATGTGATTGATTTTCCTACTGCTTGTTTCAGCTACCAGGCTCCTACATCGGTTTACAATACAACCACATCTGGATATAGTGCTGCTAATAATAAATGGCTTATTTACGATTACGGCAATGCTATTGGTATTGATGTAAATAAAAATTTAGTATCGGCGTGTGCCAATCGTACTGTTGTAAACGAAATGGAAGGTTTTTACGAACCAAACGTGATTATTCGCGACAACTGGGTGTACAATCATGGAAATAAAGGCATTGAAGTGGCTGGTACATGGGTTGTGGTGAAAAACAATGTGAATTACCGTCATCATCTTGGTGTCTCAAATCCTTATTCATATTTGGCCTCCGATTTAAATAAGCAAACGCATTATGCCATGGATGGTTGGGCCTATTCAACCAGTGAAAGTTTTGCTGACTTAATGGCGCGTTTTATCGACTATGGTGGACACAATGTATGGTTTGATGATAACCGCTGGTGTGGTACCGGTTCGCGCGGAAACGATGGCGAAGGTATTTTAGCTCAACGGAATAATGGACTTGAAGTATATTCGGTAGCTATTACCAACAACAAACAAGCTGATTTTAATCAAGGTGAATCAGGTTACATTGGCCCATGGGATACCTGGGTAATTGGTCTTTTCCAAGGATGGAATACCATTATGGGTAATGTGGGAGCCAATGTGTGCGATGGTAAACCAAATTATGCCGAAGATATTTCGCATATCGAAAACTACAAGTTAACAGGTGCTGCTTCTCTCTTTTACTGTGGTCCAACTAAAGTAAATACTGCTGTTATGACTGCTCCTCAAGACTGGATGAATACCTGCCCAACACTTGACCCAATTGCACCTCTTATCACAAAAAGCACCTACAATGCTACAACCGGTGCTGTGGAAATAGCATGGAGCGATGTGGATAACGAAACTGCTTATCGTGTTGATCGTCGCAAAGTAGGTGAATCAAGCTGGTACACTATTGCTTATCGCCCTCGTAACGAAACAAAAACATCTTTAGAAGCAACTTTATCGAAGGCTCTTACAGGTGCAACGAACTATGGTGGTGGTACAATCGACAGCCGCAGTTTCCCTATTACTATTCAGGATATGAACAAACAGGAATGGCATGATTATACGGCTGTTGCTGGTCCTTACGAATACCGTGTAGCAGCACTGAAATGTGTACAAGACGAAAGTACTTTTGCTACTACTCCATTTACTACTTACATTTATTCACCGGTTTCGTTTGTTTCGCCTATACAGGTTTATCCTAATCCGGTAAAAGGCAATGCCGTTGTGAAATTCAATACGGCAAAAGGAGCAGTAGCTACACTTAACCTATATGATGTAAATGGCAAGTTGGTTAAAAACTTAGGCAACGGCTTGAACAATGAGATTAGCTTCGATGCTTCAACTCTTAGCTCGGGAATGTATTTAATTCGCCTCGACGACTCGAAAGGCAATTCAAGTACAACAAAAGTGCTGATTCAAAACTAAATAATTCGAATTAATGTTTTTGTAGTTTGCATTAACCCCGTCGCGCTTGGCGGCGGGGTTAATTTTTTTATAAAACATTTAATCGTCGAGTACTATGAGCCTGCAAAGCGGTTTTTGTAGCGTTTTTCAATAAAATCGCATCTTCTACGGCTATATAATTCACTTATAATATGCAATTATAAGACAAAAACCATAAGCAATACGTAAAACTCCAGAGGATAATACCTTAAAATTAAACTATCTTTATTAGTGAAACAATTAAGCAATATACTATTTTTTTTACTATTGATTTTAACTCAATCAATAGACTTGTTGATGGCCCAATTGCCTTATCGGCAAACCAACTTGAGTTTTGAACAACGCACCGATGATTTACTATCTCGCCTCACTTTACAAGAAAAAGTGGATTTAATGCGCTACGATTCTCCTGCCGTAGAGCGACTCGGCATTCCCGCTATGAACTGGTGGAACGAGTGCTTGCATGGCGTGGCACGTGCCGGTGTGGCTACTGTTTTTCCACAAGCAATAGGCATGTCGGCCATGTGGGATACCAATGCCATGTACAATATTGCCAATGGCATTTCCGACGAAGCGCGCGCCAAATACCACGAATTTTCGTTGCGAGGCAAACGGGGTATTTATCAGGGGTTGACTTACTGGACACCCAATATTAATATTTTTCGCGACCCACGGTGGGGGCGTGGCATGGAAACCTATGGCGAAGATCCCTATCTCACAGGCGAATTGGCTGTGCCATTTATTAAAGGACTGCAAGGCAATGACCCTAAATACTTCAAACTCATTGCCACGGCCAAACATTTTGCCGTTCACAGTGGACCCGAATCAACCCGACACACCTTTGACGTGTGGCCTTCAAATCGCGACATGGCCGAAACGTACACGCCCCATTTCAAAAAAACGGTTACCGAAGCCAATGTATATTCGGTTATGTGCGCTTACCAACGTTTTAGGGGCGCCCCTTGCTGCGGAAACAAATTTCTGGAAAGTTTGCTTCGCAATACATGGGGTTTTAAAGGATACATCGTTTCCGATTGCTGGGCAATAAAGGATTTCTATGATAAAACAGCCCATCACGTGGTGGCAACAAAAGAGGAAGCTGCGGCAATGGCCGTAAAAGCAGGTACCGATTTGAATTGTGGCGACAGCTATCCGGCATTAGTGAATGCTGTAAAGCAAGGATTAATTTCAGAAAACGAATTGGATATTTCAGTCCGTCGATTGTTATTGGCACGCATGAAACTCGGACAATTTGATGCCGACGAACAAGTGAAATACAGCAAAATTCCTTATTCGGTTGTCGATAGCAAAGAAAATCAGCAATTAGCATTGGATGCAGCTCGTAAATCAATGGTATTGTTGAAAAACGAAAACAATCTATTACCACTGAGCAAAAATCTCAAAAATGTGGCAGTTATTGGTCCAAACGCTAACGATTTGGAAGTACTCCTCGGTAATTACAACGGCTACCCATCGAATCCCAAAACACCGCTTGATGGCATAAAGGAAAAATTGCCCGATGCTAACGTTCAATATGCCCAAGGTTGTGAATTGGCAGCTAAATTACCTGTGTTGGAAGTTATTCCTTCGCGCTTTCTGTATACCGACACTAGTCTGAAAACAAATGGATTAAAGGCAGAGTATTTTAATAATATCCTGCTCAAAGGAACTCCGAAACATACTCAAATTGATCCCAATATCGATTTTTTGTGGGCAGGAAAAGCTCCTTTTACCGATTTGAATTACGATTATTTTTCGGTACGTTGGACGGGTGTGTTGGTTCCCGAAAAAACGGGGGAATATGCTCTTGGCGGCGAAGGCTTTTTAGGATTTAACCTCTATCTAAACGATTCATTAATTGCCAACTGGCGGTCGGAACATCATCCACACAAAGAATATGAACGAATGCACTTAGAAGCAGGCAAGAAATATTCTATCCGCGTGGAGTATTTCCAAAAAAACACCGAACACGCCCTAATGCAACTGCTCTGGACTGTTCCTAATGCCAATTTAAAACAAGAAGCCATTGCGTTAGCCAAAAAATCGGATGTGGTGATTCTGTGCATGGGATTGAGCCCACTGCTCGAAGGCGAAGAGATGAAAGTGAAAGTGGAGGGATTTGCCGGTGGTGACCGCTTGGATATTAAACTGCCCGAAACACAAAGCGAGTTGATAAAAGAAATTTATAAACTTGGCAAACCTACAGTGTTGGTTTTGCTCAACGGTAGCGCACTGGCTTTTAATTGGGAGAAAGAGAATATTCCCGCCATACTCGAAGCTTGGTATCCGGGGCAAGCCGGTGGAACGGCCATTGCCGATGTACTATGGGGCGATTACAATCCTGCAGGCCGATTGCCACTCACGTTCTACAAATCTATCGACCAACTACCGGCATTCGACGATTATAATATGACAGGCAAAACCTATCGCTATTTCCGAGGTGAGCCACTGTTCGAATTTGGTTACGGCCTCAGTTATTCAAGTTTTGAGTACTCCAATTTGAAATCGGCTGACAAAATTAATACCAGTGACAGCTTGCAACTAGCAGTAAATGTCAAAAATACAAGTCGGCGTGATGGCGATGAGGTAGTGCAACTCTATGTATCCTTGCCCGATGCCAAATTCCCTGTCCCAGTGCGGTCGTTGCAAGGTTTCAAGCGCATTCATTTAAAGGCGGGCGAAACAAAAAAAGTTTCATTTACCATAAAACCAATACAAATGGCTGCTTACAATGATGATGGAATCCCACTTGTTTCGGCAGGTAAACTCCAGTTGTCAATCGGTGGCAAACAGCCTGAGAGCATTTCGTTGAAGAATAAACAAGTAGTTCAAAAACACATACTTATAAAAGGCAAAAAATTCTATGTGCCTGAATAAAAAAGCCGCTCTCTTTGTGGCTATAGCCATTGGAGCAAGTGCAGCCGGCTGGCAGCCAATTAAATTAAATCAAAAATCAAGTGTAGTTAAAATTAGCGAAACTATCAATGCGTTGGTTGTACAAAATGATTCGCTTTTTGCGGCTACGTCCGATGGCGTATGGGCTTCACCTTCGGGTTTGGGTGGCGATTGGGTGGCTTACGGACTTCAAGGGCAAAACGTTAGACTATTGAATTTTAAAGTAAAAAGATTAGCAATTGTCGCTACTACTGGCAATTTTCAACCACTCTTTGAACTTATTGGAGGTGTTTGGACTCAAAATACTGCATTACCAAACAATGTTGCTATTACCGGTGGTGTAAATTTTGAGCAAATGACGAATGCCGATTTGACACATTCTATCGTCATTCCAACAGGAAAAACTACATCTGGCGATATTTATAGCAGCCAGGATGGTGGTGCTACATTTACCAAAATTACAGTTGGCAAAGTGGCTACAGGAGTGAATACTTTTGATGGTGACCCTAATTTTTATTTTCCAAACTCATACAAGGTGGTTGGAGATCCGGAAGCTAATAACAACCAAACTTCTTTCTTCTGGTCATTAGACAAAGGGCTTACTTTTGCAAGAATCCCTGTTAGTTATTCTATTGCTACCGGTATTCCTGCCAACTTTATATTCAAATTGGCAAGTACTACCAATCCCGGACATACTTATCATTTTCTGGGTGGGCAAAAAGATGTGGTACGTGTCGATTCATTGGGCATAACAAGTGGTGGACCCGTAATTTCATGGAACAATCCAGCCAATATGAAGTGTTTTAGTACCATACGCACATTTCCTATCACCGATGGACCAAATACAAATCTAACATCTTTCCCAACTTACAAATTTAAGAAAATGTTGGCATTTAACTCTTCGTTGTATTTACTAGCCGAAAAGGCCATTTATTTATCCAAAGATGAAGGAGCAACATACACTTCGGCATTGACAGTTGTGGGCGACACTATCTTGACTTCGGTAGTGGCAAATGCAACGAATTTGATTATTGGAACAAATAAAGGTATTTACAGTTTAGCCATCGACAATACCCCAACTAGTATTACAAAACAAGCTGAAGCGTCGAATTTGAAGGTTTATACCAATTCGGAAGGAATAAATGTGCGTGCCGAAGGTAATTATAATGTCACTATCTATAATGTTACTGGTAAAATCATTTCTTCTGTCAAAAATCGTCAAGGAGCAATTACAATTCCTGTTTCAGTAAAACAAACTATCTATTTAGTAAAAGTAGATACCGAAAAACGCTCTGATGTGGTGAAAGTTACAATAACTGAATAACTATATTATTTGTAGCTTAGTTGTGTATAATTCAGATTCTCGTGTATTTGTCTTTTACTTGGATAAGAGGGGTAAAACAATGCACGGGAATCTTTTTCCTTAAAGTATTTGATTTCTTTTCCTTAATAACTTAAGTGAAATCAAATTATCAAATCAAATTTTCTAAACATTTTCTACTTTCGAACTCATGTTAAATGTCGAATTATATACTGCCATGAAAAAATTCATAATGCTTTTTTTTCTCTTATTACATTTGTCGGTATCGGCTCAAAGTAAAAGAGATAAAAT
>JAIFKX010000240.1 GCA_020049335.1 Paludibacter sp.
ATTAAAATAAATATGCAAGTATAAAAAAACATTCTAAATATTAGGAATGTTAACAAATTATTAAGATTTTTGTTGAACTAATTCAAAATATTAAAAAATGAAACTAAAGTTCAATGGATTCTTAGTACTATTACTAGTACTAGTAGCGCAAATCACTTTTGCGCAAGAGAGAGTTGTTTCGGGAGTTGTTTCTGATAATGCAGGCATGCCTTTACCAGGCGTGAGTGTATTAGTAAAAGGAACTAAGTCTGGAGCACAAACAGATTTTGATGGGAAATTCTCTATCAAAGCAACACCAAGCCAAGTCTTGATATTTAGCTTTATTGGGATGGAAACCAAAGAGGTTAAAGCTAGTTCGGCAACGGTAAATGTTAAAATGCAGGAAGATGCACAAATTCTTGAAGAGGTTGTGGTAACTACCGCTTTGGGCATCAAAAGAGAGAAAAAGTCTCTTGGATATGCTACACAAGAGGTGAAAGGCGAAGTCGTATCTAATGTAAAAAGTTCCAATTTTGTAAACTCCCTTTCAGGAAGAATTGCAGGTTTGGATATTAAAGCATCCGGTACAATGGGTGGTTCGACTCAGGTTATTATTAGAGGAAACAACTCTATAGCTGGTAACAACCAAGCTTTATTTGTTGTTGATGGTGTTCCAATTGATAATAGCAACTCGAACTCAACAAATCAGAAAACTGGTAGAGGTGGGTATGACTATGGTAATGCCGCCTCAGATATTAATCCTGATGATATTGAAGCCATCAATGTACTGAAAGGTGCAGCAGCGACCGCACTTTATGGTTCTAGAGCTGCTAATGGTGTAATCATGATTACTACCAAAAAAGGAAAAACTCAGAAAGGAATCGGGGTTACCTACAGCTCTAGTTTTACTGCTGGAACTGCCGATGCAGAAACGCTGCCTAAATATCAGAACAAATATGGAGCTGGTTACGGTCCTTATTATGATTCAGCAGATGGTTATTTTGGTTTAGCAGATGTAAACGGAGATGGTAAGGATGATTTAACAACTCCTTTTACAGAAGATGCTTCTTATGGAGCAGCCTTTGATCCAAACTTATTGGTTTACCAATGGAATTCTATTTATCCTCAATTGCCTGCAACTTATGGAAAAGCAACTCCTTGGGTAGCCGGTAAAAACAATCCTAATTATGTTTGGGGTACAGCAACTACTGCTATAAACACTTTCACATTAGACGGTGGTACTGACAAAAGTTCATTTAAATTAGGTTACACCAACTTAATGCAGGAGGGAAACCTACCTAATAGCAGCCTTAAGAGAAATACTTTAAATTTCTCCGCTTCCCATAATTTATCCGATAGAGTAAAAGCTTCTGCAAGTTTGAATTTCACCAAAAATGACGGAAAAGGTAGAAATGGTACTGGTTATTCTGCGCAAAACGTAATGCAGCAGTTCAGACAATGGAATCAAATGAATGTTGATTTCAAAGAACAAAAAGATGCTTATTTTCTAACAGGAGAAAACATCACTTGGAATCCAAACAGTGTAGATAACTTGAAACCTATTTATTCAGATAATCCATATTGGACATTCTATGAAAATTATCAGACCGATACAAGATCAAGATACTTTGGTAACGCAGTATTGGAAGATAAATTGACAGATTGGTTAACTGTTATGGGTAGATTTTCATTCGATACATACAGTGAAATGCAAGAAGAAAGAATAGCGGTAGGAAGCTCTGATGTATCTTCATATTCAAGATTCAATAATAATGTAGCTGAATACAATTATGATTTAATGTTGAATTTCAATAAAAATATTACAGAAAAATTAAATATAGAAGGTAATATTGGTTGGAATTTGAGAAACAATGTGAATAGTAGTATTTTCGCAACCACTAATGGCGGTCTAAACGCTGCAAGGCTTTATTCACTTTCAAATAGTGTAAATCCAATTAATGCACCTGCTGAATATTCTGCTAACAGTATGGTTGATGGTCAATACATAAGAGCAAGTTTAGGTTATGATGGCTTTGCGTATTTAGAAGGTACCTTCAGAACAGACCGTTCTTCAAATTTACCTAAAGCAGACAGCAGATATTATTATCCCTCTGTTGCTGGAAGTTTAATTTTCTCTAAATTTATTGATGCCAAATGGCTATCCTTTGGTAAACTGAGAGCAAACTATGCAAGAGTTGGTAATGATACCACTCCATACAATGTTTTTAACACCTTCGCAATTGGAACTCCTTTTGATGGAACTGGTACTGCTACAAATCCGGGAGCACAAGCCAATTTGGAACTTAAACCAGAGGAACAAGAAAGCTATGAATTTGGTATAGAAATGGCATTTTTCAACAAACGTCTTGGTTTTGATGTTTCTTATTACCATGATTTAAACATCGATCAAATTACACGAATTCCGCTATCTACAGCCACAGGATATAATACAGCCTTACTAAATGCTGGAACTATGCAAAATGAAGGTATAGAAGTGCAATTTAATGCTACGCCTGTAAAATTGAAGGACTTCAAATGGGATTTAAACCTTAACTGGTCAACAAACGAAAGTTTAGTTGTAAAATTGTTAAATGGTATTGAAAACTTGGAATTAGCCTCTTTACAAGGTGGTGTTTCTATCAATGCAACTCCAGGCCAACCTTATGGTACCATTAGAGGTAGTGATTTCATTTACGCAGCCAATGGCCAACCAATAGTTAACCAAACCGGAACTGCTTCAAGAATTGGTACTTATCAAAGAACAACTACAAGTAATAATGTGATTGGAGATATCAACCCAGATTGGAAGGCAGGTCTTTTCAACAGCTTTACTTACAAAAATTTCAATTTGAGCTTTTTAATTGATATGCAAAAAGGCGGAGATGTATTCTCTCTTGATACTTGGTATGGTTATGCTACTGGTATGTATGATTTCTCAGCAGCAGATAATGATTTAGGAAATCCAGTAAGAGACCCAATTGTCGGAACTCCAGGAAACTATGGTGCTAACAGTGGTGGTTTTATACTTGAAGGTGTAGCTCCAGATGGAACACCAAATCAAGTTAGAGCGAATGGTAGTGTTTATACAACAGCTTGGGGTTATGCAAGAGCTCCTAATAAACTTCACGTTTATGACGCAGGATTCATAAAATTACGTGAAGCTACTATAACTTACAATTTTGATACAAAAACCATAGGTAAAACTCCTTTTACAAATATTGGTTTGTCTTTGATTGGAAGAAACTTATGGATTATTGATAAAAGCACTCCTTATGCAGATCCAGAGGCTGGATTAAGCTCAGGAAATGTTCAAGGATACCAATCGGGTGCTTATCCTTCAATAAGAGAAATTGGAATGAGTCTTAAACTACAGTTTTAAAAAAATTAAATTATGAAAAAAGTAATATTAACAACTTTAACTATTTTTACTTTATTGATCTCATGTCAATCTGACGACCAATATGAAAATAAAAATAGAGATCCGAAAAACCCTACGCAGGTTAGTGCTGAATTTTTATACAATTCGGCCACCAAGAGTTTATTCGATCAAATGACTAGTACGAATGTGAACACCAATATCTTTAGAATGTTGGGGCAACATTGGACGGAAACAACCTACGTTGATGAAGCGAATTACGATTTCAATACTCGTAATATACCACAAAATCATTGGTCTGAAATGTACAGAGATGTATTGTTAGATTTAGCAACTGCAAAAACTTATACCGATGCTGATGTTAGTTTATCTGCTGCTACTAAAAAAACAAAAAATGCTCAGATTGAGATATTGACAATTTACACTTATGCGCAAATGGTAGAGACTTTCGGTAATATTCCTTATAGTCAAGCATTGAATGCGGGAAAATATGTATTGCCAGTGTACGATGATGCCACAACCATTTATGGTGATTTGATAACTCGTCTTACTGCAGCTATACCAAATGTAACTGATAGTGGTTTTGGTTCAGCAGATAAAATTTATGGTGGAGATGTTACTAAATGGAAAAAATTCGGAAATTCATTATTATTGAGAATGGGTTTAAGAGTTGCTGATGTTCCAACTTTGGCAGCCAAATCTACGGCAGCAATAAAAGCAGCAGTTAGCGGAGGAGTATTTACTTCTAATGCTGACAATGCCAGTTTATCTTATGCAAGCACAACACCTAACACCAATCCTGTTTGGGTTGATTTAGTGCAATCTGGTAGATCTGATTTTGTTGTAGCTAATACTTTAGTAGATAAAATGAATGCTCTTAATGATCCTAGAAGAACAGCCTATTTTGACGAAAATTTGGGAACTGGAGTGTTTAAAGGTGGTCCTTATGGTGATAACAATAGTTTTCCTGCATACACCCATGTAAGTGCCAGAATAATCGACCCAACTAATGCGGCATCTTTGTTGGATTATTCAGAAGTTTGCTTTTACTTAGCAGATGCAGCAGAGCGTTCTATTTCTGGAACTCCTGCTACTGCTGCAAGTTTTTACAACAAAGGTATTACTGCATCATTTGACTATTGGGGAACTCCCAATGCAGCTGCTTATTTACTTAATCCTGCAGTAAATTATACTACAGCTTCAGGAACATGGAAAGTTAAAATTGGAACTCAACTTTGGTTAGCCATGTATAATAGAGGATATGAAGCTTGGACAGCTTGGAGAACTTATGATTTCCCTGGATTTAATTTACCAGCTGTATCAGAGGATCCAGTTCCAACGAGATACACTTATCCTATTAACGAGCAGAACTTGAATAAAGTAAATTACAACGCGGCATCTACTGCAATAGGTGGCGACAAACAAACAACAAAATTATTCTGGGATAAATTTTAATTATTTCAAAAAATATTTTAAAAC
Source organism: Paludibacter sp. (assembly GCA_020049335.1). GTDB lineage: Bacteria > Bacteroidota > Bacteroidia > Bacteroidales > Paludibacteraceae > Paludibacter. The sequence goes on from JAIFKX010000240.1 coordinate 4,835, forward strand.
CATCAGTGAAAGCTGATGGTTTTTTTGTGCAAATCTTCACGAAAGTTATGTGTGATTTTATAGCAATAGCGATTATCAATATATTAGAGTAAATACTCCAGAAGCTTCGTTAGCAGTCTATACACTATAGGCTCCAACCTTTGATAGCAATCAAAATAAAATTTTAAATGGATTATTGTAATTGGTATTATTGTCAAATTGCTCTTTTAAAAATGCATGTCTAACATATTTTTTAGTCATAGAAACAAACTATCTGATTGTGAAAAAAGGCCTGCTGTTAGTTCACAAAAATTATCTTTGCAAACTAAAATGTCCTTTTACTTCTTTATTGTTTTCAAATTTTATGGTGTACCAATAATCATCCGAAGGCAACTCATACCCATTAAAAGTTCCATCCCAACCTTTATTTGAAGATAAAATCCATTGTTTTAAGAGTTTTCCAAATCTGTCATAAATATAAATTGAAGCATTGGCTCCTAAACTAGAAGACATTGCCTTTATAGTCCAATAATCATTGAAGCCATCATTATTTGGAGTAAAAAATTTTGGCACACTCATAACAGCAAATTTTTCGCTTATTTGCCCACATCCGTCCAAATTTTCAACCTTTACTTCGTGAATTCCGCCAGGTACATTTTCGAAAATAGGTGAATTCTGAAAAGGAGTGGTTATACCATTTTCAAATAAAAGCATATATTGGTAACTATCTGGATTTGTAACTTCAATTATTACTTTGTTTACTGATTCAATTATATTATTTATTCTTGCTAAATAAGACATACTTACAACGCTTTTACGCTCGGCTGTGCAACCCGATTTGTTTTCTACAATTACAGTATATTCGCCTTGTTTATTAACAATAATTGTTGGAGTTGTCTCGTTTGTTGACCATAAATACGTGAAATCGCTCGCATTGTCTGGAGCTAAAATTCCTGCATCCAAAACAATAGTAGCGTCTGAGCCTTCACAAACGATCTTGTTCTCCAAAGGATTAATTTTTGGCGTAGGTTCAACTACCAAATCAAATTGTCCTGTTCCATAACAGCCTTCGTTATTTTCTGCACGAATAAAGAGTGTTTTTGGCGTTGATGAATATTGTCCTTTTAATTCATTTGTGCCTAAATCGGCATCAGTTTTAGAAGAATAAAAAAGTAAAACAACATCCGATGGCAAATTTAATTCTGTTTTGATTAATGCTTTTTTTGCATCCAAATCAAATAATGCCGTTCCATTGCCGCTGTCACACTGGTTGTAAGTTTCTGGAAGGATTGAATTATTTTTATTGGCATGTAAAATAACACTTCCGATGCTGTAACAAGACGAGTTGGGTTGAAATACTTTTGCATAGATAGTTTCGTCTTGAATACTATTTTGATAAATTGTAGGAATAGAATGAATGTTTTCGGCATCATTTTCTGCTTTAGTAATACTGTGATAATAATTGACTTCAAAATCTTTTTGTCCTAAACACAAAGACTCATTGGCAAGAGATAAATTAAATGTTGACAAACCGTCTGTAGGAAAAGCATCTTGTGTATCACACTGCACTAATTTATAAGGTGCTGTCAATATTTTTGGAGTTTCATATATGGTAATGGTTTTTTCTACAGGTTCCCTATTTTCGCCATTCACCGTTTTTGTCAAAGTAACTTTAAAATCACCAGCTGCTGAAAAAGTGTGAAAGGGGGATCTGTCAGTCGAGGTAGTTCCATCGCCAAAATCCCATACAACAGAATCAATTGTTTCTGCCGAATTAATAAAAAAATGAGTAGCTTGACCAAAACAATTAAATTCGTAACTGAAAGTATAAAGGAATAATGAAGTAATGAATGGTGGTAAACCTTGCTCTGTGCTACTTGTTTTTAAATCAACAGCATTATAGATATAATTGCAATTAGTCCCGTCTAATTCCGGATTATTAATTACTGATAATTTATTGCGTTTAAAATCAGTTGCAACATATCCGGCACGGTAAATTTTTTCGTCAATGGCTAATTGTAATGCGCCTGATACCAGAGAGGAAGTATTAATAATAGTCCTTGAGGCTGGTATATTAGGGCTTTTTAGATCGTATTGTATTAATGAACTTTCTAAAATAGTTTCACCATCTGAATTAAATTTATTGGTAGTTATATACAATTTTCTTGTTTTGGACGAAAATTCGACCCCATAAGGATTTGAATTACTCAGCAATGTCAATTCATTGCTTGTTTTCCCCGTACTCGAATCGAAATCATACAGTAAAACATTGCCCGTATCTCTGATGGGATTGCCTTTTGGTCCATTTTCATTTGTGCGCCTTGATGCATTATTGGCTATTACAACTTTTTTGCCGTTAGGAGATGCTTTTAAGTATCCGATGGCATTGGCAAGATAACCCGCAATTGGAATAGTAAGGGCAGTAGCTGTCTTGACAGGATTCTTGCTGACTCCTTGGGTACCTATTTTAAAGGCATAAAAATTATTAATAAAATGTGTGATTACCCAAAACGAAACACCGTCACCGTGTTGAACGGCCGTGATTTTCTCAGAGCATTTGTATTTGACTTCTTCACTATCATTTGGATTATAAGTAATAAGAGGAACATTCTTCTCAGTAGTCATAATATCTCCTAAACCGTTATTTAATCGGATGTCAACTTGTGAATAATTCAATCCATTATTTGGAGGGTCCAAATCATTGAATGGATTGTCATCGGCATTTGCTGGAAGAGGTTGGTCAACAGTAAAAATATAATATATATAAGGATTGTTTGGTTTTGGAACGATTATAGCCGACTGTGTACTTGAATTATGTCCTAGTAAGCCGTAACCATTAGGCATAATTTGGTGGTTCTTATTGAAAACTAAAGAACCATCTGTATAAAAAAGTAAATTACCATCTTTATCAGAAATAGTGGCACATCCCTCTTTTGTGACTAATTTGCCATTTGTAAGTGCAACAGGATTCCCAGAATTAAAATCGAGCCCTGCATTGTTTCCGAAATACCAAATAGCCGCTTCTTTTTGCGCAAAAGCAGGAGTTGCCAGTATAAAAAGAATTAAAAAGATTTGAGAACTAAGTTTCATATTTCTTCAAATATTACAATTTTTAGTTTAGGAAAATATAAGTTTAACAATATAAGAAAATACAAGTTTAAAATTAAGTTAAGGCGTCTAAATTTAACAAAAAATAAAAAAACATCACTTATAAACCTTGAATCATAATGTAAATTTGTCAATAACTCGCTTATCTTCAGTCATCACAAACTATAAGAAAGAAATTGTTTTTTGAACATATTATAATCGTCAATATAATTTTTACTGCATATCGCTAGAAAAAATCATTATAAAAAGACAATATAGTTTAGCTATCTTTGCCCCATGGAAAAAGAACATTTAATATTTGGGATAAGAGCCATTATTGAGGCCATTCAAGCTGGCAAGGAAGTGGATAAAGTATTTATACAAAAAGAAATATCTGGCGAATTGATAACAATTGCATAAAATTAATACATCAAAAACTGGACAAATATGGAATTAAATTCCATATTTGTCCAGTTTTTTAGAAATGAATATTTATCATTCTGAA
>JAIFKX010000218.1 GCA_020049335.1 Paludibacter sp.
GGTGTAGCACCTGATGCAATATAATATGCACCCATATTTTGTGTTGTACGGGCTGTTCCTGCATAATCGGTAGTTACAGCGCTTATTGTAGTGCCCGCTAAAGCAGTAGTTCCTTTGTAGCTTATTGCAGTTGAACCTGGACTGGCTATGTTGGGTGTAGCAACTGAACTTTGTAAATCCTGACTGCCTACAACTATACTATTATTATATGCAACATCTGCTGTTCCGTTAAAACCGGCAAAGCCGGTACTGCTCGTGAAATAATTGTTATAATTACAAGTTAAAGTTCCCGTTTCTGTAACTCCAACTGTAGCAAAATAGGCACAATAATGTTTGCTTGTGCTTGAACCACCAGCTTGAGTGGTACGTGCATTATAGAAAATATTATTACGAATATCGCGAGGGTAACCACCCGAATTAGTTCCTGCTCTGAAAGCATAGCTAAGCTCACTTCCGGTATTGGGTTGCTCGCCTGCAATATATACGGTATTATTATACACCTGACAATTGGCTAATGCTGGAGTTCCTGGTGCAGTGTCGCTTAACCGTATGCCCCATATTGTGGCACGATGGTTTGTACCTAAACTGATAATATTATTGTAAATAGCCACATTTTTTTTGTAATACGCTATACCTACAACTTTGGCTTCAGCAGCTGAATTAATAGCTGTTATATTTGAAATAAAATTTGAATGAATATTGCTTATTGAATTACTGCCAGCACTTGTTTCTGACACACTAAAATTTATTGCACAAAACTCTGCATTGCCATTATTTGTCCAACTGATATTTTGAATGGTGTTGTTGCTAATAGTTATGCCGGTTGATGTTGCTGAACTAACAAGTATTCCATTAAAAGCTCTATCAGACCCGCCACTTTTAGTCATCGCGCCACCAGCACACTGAGGTTCACTACCTCCAATATAGTTATTACTTATTGATACTCCCTTTGCATCAGTTCCATTTATATTGATATAGGAAGCTATTCCTGTTACCGTGAACGAACCAGTTTCATAAAAGCTATTGCCACTTATTTCAATATTCAAAGGTAAATTTCTTACACGTATGCCATTTTTAGCTACTACATTCTCAAAGCTATTGTTTGATATTTTTAATCCTGTTGTATTGTCATGGAGATAGATTGCATTGTTTGTTGGCCTTACACCATTGCTTGCAGTTATTTTGTTATAACTTATTTCGTTATTGCTTTGGCCGGTATTTCCGCCATTTCTAATAATGCCACCAGCAGTCTCACCTTGTCTTGATGAGCCTTTTATTATGCAATAGGTTATCTTATTGTTATCAGAATCACCTCCAAAGTTTATTGTTCCAGAGCTACTACCTGTATTTGCGTTTTCAATTGTCAAATCTGCGGTTGAACCTGTTACAACTCCACTACCATCGCGTAAACGTCCGTCAATGGTCAAGTTACTAACAGCGGACAAACTAACTGTGTAAGCATCTAAAGGTGTGGGTGTTGTTACCGCAGATATTTTCTTACCCGTAACAGTTGGATATAACAAAACTGTTACTCCTGCTTTAGATAATGAAGCCGAAGCAGTTTCGGTAGTATTGTCAACAATCTGAACATGGTAAGTTATGCCTGTGCCAGCCGCATTTATCACATCAAAAGCGGCTTTTAGTGTAGTGTAAGTGGCACCAGTTGCACCTACTGTCATTACCGTTTGCGCTTGTGCACTAAGCGCAACGAGACAAATAAAGAGAGTAAAAATAATTTTTTTCATACATATTATATTTTGATGTTAATGTTAAATATTCTATTCGGATGTGTGGTTTTAAAACTGAATATTATTCAACGTGCAAATATATGTAGTTTGCAAGCATGCAATTATATATTTTTTTATCAGATGATTGTACATTTCTTTCATTTGTGTTGTATTGTTGCTCTGTACATTTACATCAAATTGGCATAATTTCACTTGAGTACAATTAATTGATAATAATATACATATATAGTTGTTGTATTTGTGCTATTTTTGCAGGCATGTATTTTTTATGAAAAAACGAACTGTATGATATTATCGCCCAAAATAATGGTATCGGCTGGTATAACAGCTTTTGGATTAAATGGCTATGTTAGCGCTCAGCAACAGCCCAATATATTGTTTATACTTATCGACGACATGGGTTACCCTGCCATCGAAACCTATGGCAATAAGTTTGTAAAAACGCCGCATATCAATAGCTTAGCCCAGCAGGGTATGTCGTTCGAGCAGGCTTATGCTTGTCCGCAATCCACGCCTACGCGCGCTTCGCTGCTTACGGGTCAATACACTGCCCGCAACAAAATGTGGCATGTGGTGCCTTACTATGGCTACCCTAAGGCGCGCGTGCAAGAGCCCAAATACTTACAAGAACTGCCCCGCGAGCAATTTACAGTGGCCGAGGCGCTCAAAACAGCCGGTTACAATACCGCCATGATTGGCAAATGGCACCTAAGCACTTACGACAACGATGGTTATTATACCTATTTGTACACCGATAAAGCGGCGTATTATGGGTTCAATTATGTGTTGCCATTTCAAAATCCACGCGAGTATCAGTCTGTTGGCGACAAAGGAGTGGATATGCTTACTTCCGAAACCATGAAGTTTATGGAGAAAAGCGCCGATAAACCTTTCTTCGTGTACCTGTCGCACCACACCGTGCACCAAAAAGTACTGGCACCCGAATATTTAGTAAAAAAATACCGCGAGTTGGGCTTTGCTGAAAAGGGATTACATTCGGCTACTTACATGGCTGCCATCGAACATCTGGATAACTCCGTGGGCAAACTGATTGAAAAATTAAAACAATTGGGAAAATACGATAATACGATAATATTCTTTGTAAGCGATAATGGCGGAGTGGATTACGAATTCGACAATGCACCACTGCGTGCCGGCAAGGGGTCGGCTTACGAGGGTGGTACGCGCGTTCCTTTTATTGTAAAGTGGCCACAGGTTACCACATCGGCACTCATAAGCCAACTGCCTGTTCATGTGGTGGATGTATATCCCACCATGCTCGAAATGGCAGGAATTAAAAACCGGGCAGGGCAAGTGCTCGATGGCAAAAGCATAGTTCCTTTGTTAAAGCAAAACAAATCGGCTCAACACAAATTCAGCAAACGGCCGGTTTACTTCTATCAACCACTCTACGACCCGCAATGGGGAGCTGCTCCCAGTGCATCGATGGTGCTAGGCGATTATAAAATTCTGTGGTTTTTTGGCGATTATATCGATGTGGACAACAAGTTGGCGTATACGCCCGAAGGTCGTGTGGAACTTTACAACCTGAAAACAGACCTGAGCGAAACGACCGATTTATCGGCCCGTGAGCCACGCCGCACCAAAGCCATGAAAGCAAAGCTAACGAAATGGATTTTGAAATCGGGTGCCGAAATACCAACGATAAATCCCAATTTCGATATAAATAAATGGACCGAAATAGACACATCAAAAAAAGAAGAATAGGTTGTTTAGTTTTTTTCTTATTTTTGAATCCCCAATCGTGCCCTTGGTGCCGTTTGGGGATTTTTTGCAGGCTAAATTTTCATTTTCAATCGAAATATTCCTATCTTTGCTGTTCAAACGACTAAATATGAAGAAAATATTCATTTTTATTGCATTTTTCAGTGTTATTGTAAGTTGTGCCAATAAAGCGAAACAACAAACGGAAGATAAAAAGCCCGTTAATGTGCCAATCTTTAATTCCGATTCGGCTTACCATTTTGTAAAAACACAGGTGGATTTTGGTGCGCGTGTGCCGAATACGGAGGCTCACAGGCAATGTGCGGCTTATCTTTCGCAAACGCTCAAGCGTTTTGGTGCTGTGGTAGTTGAGCAACGCGCTGTGCTTACAGCTTTTAATGGCGATAAACTCAATGCTGTTAATATTATTGGCTCCTTCAATCCCACATCCACAAATCGCGTTTTACTTTTTGCCCATTGGGATTCGCGACCATGGGCAGATAACGACCCTAACCCTGCTAATCATAAAACGCCGGTAATGGCTGCCAACGACGGTGCAAGTGGTGTGGGTGTATTGCTCGAAATGGCACGTCAGTTTAGCATTCAGAAACCCGATGTGGGTGTGGATATAATTTTTTTCGATGCCGAAGATTATGGTGCTCCGCAAAATTATCCCGGAGCATCGGAAGATGCTTGGTGTTTGGGCACGCAGTATTGGTGTAATAATCCGCACGTAAAAGGCTATTCAGCTCGTTATGGAATATTACTCGATATGGTGGGCGCTCCCGATGCTACATTTTACAAAGAACAGGTTTCGATGTATTATGCAGCCGATGTGGTCGAAAAAGTGTGGTCGGCAGCGGCCGGGCTTGGTTTCAGCAACTATTTCCGCAACGAAGAAATTGGTGCTATTACCGACGACCATTTGTATGTCAATAAGTTAGCCGGCATTCCGAGCATCGATATTATTCAGTATCGAAACGAAGGTCAAAACTCTGGTTTCGGGCATTATTGGCACACCGTAAACGACACCATGGAAAACGTAGATAAAAACACCCTTTTTGCGGTAGGAACAACTGTGATGTATGTGGTTTATAATGAATGAAACATCGACGACAGACAGCAGACGACAGACGACAGAAAGTCTAATAAACAACAAATAACGTTCGTAGCACTAATAATTTGCCAATTAATAACGGTGAAACCAAATAACGCGAAGCGAATAACGGCTTTAGCCAAATAACGTGAAGCAAATAACGCGAAGCGAATAACGGCTTTAGCCAAATAACGTGAAACTAATAACGCGAAGCGAATAACGGCTTTAGCCAACTAACGCAAAGCAAATAACGCGAAGCATAAAATATGAAATTTAAAAAAATAGCCGTAAAAATAGGAAGTAACGTGCTTACCCGTGCCGATGGTACGCTGGATATTACGCGTATGTCTGGCTTGGTGGATCAGATTGCCGTGTTGCACAAAAAAGGCGTAGAAGTCGTTATTGTGTCTTCGGGTGCTGTGGCCTCGGGACGAAGTATGTTGGGTTTGAATAAAAAAATGGATGTAGTAGATCAGCGTCAACTTTTTTCGGCAGTTGGTCAGGCAAAACTCATCAATCATTATTGGGATTTGTTTCGCAATCATGGCATTACCGTAGGGCAAGTGCTTACTACAAAGGAAAATTTTGGAAGTCGCCGCCATTATCTGAATCAACGTAACTGTATGCGGGTAATGCTCGACAATAATGTTATTCCCATTGTAAATGAGAACGATACAGTTTCGGTAACGGAATTAATGTTTACCGACAACGATGAACTTTCGGGGCTTATCGCGTCGATGATGGATATGGAAGCGCTGATAATTCTAAGTAATATCGACGGTATTTACAACGGTTCACCTGCCAATCCCGAATCGAAAGTAATTCGCGAAATTCAACGCGGGCAGGACATATCGGACTTTATCCAAACCACCAAATCAACCTTCGGACGAGGCGGTATGGGCACCAAAACCACTATTGCCCGCAAAATTGCCGACGAGGGAATCGATGTTTTTATTGCTAACGGCAAAACCGATAATATTTTACTTAAATTGCTCGATAAAAAATCGGATGTTATTTGCACGCGTTTTGTGGCATCCACCGACGAAGTTTCGAGCGTTAAAAAATGGATAGCACACAGTCAGGGTTTTGCCAAAGGCGAAATTCATGTGAACGAAAATGCTGCAAAAGTACTTACCGGAGATAAAGCTGTAAGTCTTCTTCCAATTGGAGCTACCAGCATTATTGGCGATTTCGAAAAAGATGATATTGTAAAAATAATCGACCCTGCCGGAAACTCGCTCGGTATTGGCAAAGCGCAATACGACAGCACAAAATCCCGCGAACTCTTAGGCAAAAAGAACCAAAAACCACTGGTGCATTGCGATTATATGTATTTGGAATAAAAATGAGAAAATCGATACCTTTAAACATCAACTTCTTATGGAAGATATTGAGATAAAAAACTATCTTTGCAGCTATTTAATATGAAATTTTTAAAAATGAACAGCTATGAAATCAGATTTTATTGATGAGAATTTAGCAAAGATTGCGCAGTCATTGCAATCTCAAACTTTTATTGATGTTGAGAAAAGTAAAATAGAACTGAAAGACTTATCATCGGGAAGTGCTTGGACATCATTAAAAGAAACTATTTGTGCATTTTTAAACACTGAAGGCGGTATTGTGTTTTGTGGAATAAGGGAAAGAAACAAGCAATACTATTTGACTAAATTTGATAGAAATAGAGAATCAAATATTGTTGATTTACAAACAAAAATTTTTAAAGATGACAATCAAGTTTTCCTTGACCTAAGTTCAAATATTTTATTCGATTATTTTGAGGTCAATGGTGTTGAAATAGTTGCTATTGCAGTCTATCCTCTTTCAGACGATTTGAAATATGTTTCATATAATGGCAAATATTATGAACGTAAGCTGACACAGGATCATGAAATACCAGCAACAAAACTACATAGACAAAAGGAATATAAGTTAGAATTGGAATATGCCAGAGAGTTAACTTACGTTGTAGGAGCGCAACTTAATGATTTAAGTCTGGATAAAATAAACAGATATATCGACCTGCTAAATCGCGAAATCAGAAATGAAACTCTGAAACCATCATTAGTTAAAGCAAAAGAATTTCTTGCCAAACAACACTTTATAAAAGATTCAAATACTACAACCTTAGGGCTGTTAGTGTGCGGAAACGATCCGTTTCATTTTTTAGAGGAGCGTGTTGAGGTTGATTGCTATTACGATACCAGTTCGGATATTGGGAAAGATAAAAAGATATTTCGCAATGATATTATTAATTTAATGGAAGATACTTTCCGTTATATTTGGGGACATATCAAAGTAAATCGGACAATACGTGAAGGCGGCAAAAGCGAACCTGAATATCCCGAAAAAATGATTCGCGAAACCATTAATAATGCACTCGCCCACAGAGATTATACCATTAATGGCTTCATTACAGTAACAGTAGAGCCAAATAAGCATATTGAAATAAAAAATCCCGGTTCATTTAAGGAAAAAATGAAACTGGTACATACCGAAACAAGTATTCCTGTTCGCAGATTAATACCGGGCGTGCCTGAAAGTAAGAATCCCAAATTAGCATCCATACTCAAGGTATTTGATAAAATTGAAAGTCAGGGACGAGGAATGGCTTCATTGGTAAATGCTGCGCTCGACAATCTCGTAGATTTGCCTTATTATGAAATAAAACAAAGTGTAATTAGTTTAAAAATACCGACAGGCAAGTTAGTTGATGATGCCATAGAAAATTGGCTGAATGGTTTCAAAAATTACATTGTGAGTAAACTTAAAACACAATTAAATTTTGAGCATAAATCAGTTTTGGCATACTATTTTAAATCAGAACTGTTGAATAAACAGCGTTATTTTACCATTTTATTGACTGAAAGTAATAATCACTACGCTGTAATAGAACAACTTAAAGAAGCGGGTTTAATTTATGAACATCCTGCTTCAACAGAAGAAAATGTGGTATATGTTTTGGATAGGGTATTGATGAAAACACAATTCACCGACGAGTTAATAGCTTTAGTTGGTGACGAATATATTCAGTACGATGAGGTAGTTAAAGAAATAATGAATATCACTTATTTATATTCAAAATACAACAATGAGGCATTGAAAGCTGCTGATATTGCCCCTGAGGTGTATTTCAGATTGTATGGTAAAGATGTAAATCCTAAGCGTTATGAATCACTAGGTCGTAAAGTACGTGCTTTGTGTAACTTTTTGGAGTCAAACCGAATTTTAAACAAAGGAGAAAAAAGTGCTTATTCATTTAATTTTGAATTTACAAAATCGGAAAATCTTTTTTAATGACACAATCAAATAACTGGAAACAAACCGTCGTGGCAGCTTCGCGCTCGCTGAATTTGGTAAGCGACGAAACAATAAATAAAGTTTTACTTGCTTTAGCCGATAAAGCAGTTGCGCAAACCGATGAAATATTAGTTGAAAATGCCAAAGATTTGGCGGCAATGGAGCGCTCAAACCCCATGTACGACCGCCTTTTACTCAGCAAAGAGCGAATTGAAGGCATTGCCTCGGATATTCGTAATGTAGCTTCACTCCCATCGCCGCTGGGCAGATTAATTGACGAAACGATACGTCCAAATGGGATGCGAATTTCGCGAATTGCTGTGCCGTTTGGTGTGGTGGGAATCATTTACGAGGCTCGCCCAAATGTGAGTTTCGATGTTTTTTCGCTTTGCCTCAAATCGGGAAATGCTTGTGTGCTGAAAGGTGGGACTGATGCTCACAATTCCAATTTGGCTATTGTCAATGTAATACAGTCGGTGCTTGAAAGTTTTGGATTAGATAAAAATAT
>JAIFKX010000280.1 GCA_020049335.1 Paludibacter sp.
CCTATTGGATGGACGTATAAGTTTTGTCCGCAAGAATTTGAAATTCGATATATGGGGCAGCAATTTAACTGCTACGCGCTACGAATCTTTTTATTTCGAAGCGCTTGGTAAAAGTTTTGTTCAGACAGGAAAGCCATTGCAAGTGGGTGTTAAACTTTCGGTAAATTTTTAATTTATGAGTGAAAAAAATTGGCATAAGTTTCCAGTGCTTTTTAGCCTCTATATTGCGCAGTCTATACCCATGAGCTTTTTCTCAACGGTGGTGCCTGTCATTATGCGGCAAGAAAACTATTCGTTGTCTTCCATTGGCTTGTTGCAATTGGTAAAGTTGCCATGGATTTTAAAGTTTCTGTGGGCGCCCTTGGTCGATAATAAAGCGCGCAGTACCAAAGAGTTGAAACGCTGGATATTTGTTTCGGAATTGGTGTATGCTGCTATCATTTTTTCAATTGCCTTTTTCAATCTTCAAACCGATTTTAAATTAATTATTTTCTTGGTCGTCATTGCATTTATTGCATCGGCTACGCAAGATATTGCTGTTGATATTTACGCCATACTTTCGCTCGATAAATCGGAACGCAGCTTGGGCAATAGTATGCAATCGGGCGGCAGTTTTATTGGTTCGTTGGTGGGTACGGGCGTTTTGCTCATTGCATATCATTATTACGGATGGTCGAATGTGCTGGTTTTACTATCGGTTTTTGTGTTGGTGGCTGTGGCGCCATTATTTATTTCGAAACGCCAATTGCCTTCCGAAAACATTGAAAAGGAACGTGTTACTCTCAAAGATATTTTATCCTTTTTCAAACAAAAAGGAAAATTTCGTCAAGTAATATTGTTAATTTTTTATTATTCGGGAATAATTGGGATAATGACAATGCTAAAACCTTATTTGGTCGATTTGGGCTACAATGTGAAGGAAATAGCATTTATGTCGGGAATTTTCGGAACACTTACTGCAGCCATTTCAACCTTTGTTGGTGGCTTTTTGATGCGGAAAGTGGCTCGGCGTACAGCCTTGCTTTTGTTCCTTGTAATGAGTCTGTTAGCTGGATTGTATTTCCGATATTTATCGGGAATAGAACCATCGAATTTGAATCTATACATTGCCATTGGGCTTGTGTGGAGTGCTTATGGTTTTTCAACCGTTGGCATTTATACCCTTTCGATGGATACTGTGCGCAAAGGCCGCGAAGGAACAGATTTCACCATTCAAATTGTAATAACACATGTTGGAAGCCTTCTTGTGGCAACTGCCAGTGGGAAAATTGCACACGAGTTTGGTTACAGTGGCTTATTTACAGTTGAAATTTTACTGACAACTTTCGTGTTTTTTATTTTGTTAAATGCTTTTCGAGTAAAATCCAACGTTTAATTTTTTTTCAGAAATAGTAATTTTAAAAATGAAAATATCCTCATCTCTTTTTCAAAAATACAACCTGCCTGTGCCTCGCTACACCAGCTATCCACCGGCAACAGCTTTCAACACGGCATTTACTAATGTTGAATATTTAGAGCAAATTAAAAGCTCGAATAACTCCGTATCTCAAAATATTTCTATCTATATTCACATTCCATTTTGCACACAGCGATGCCATTTTTGTGGGTGCAATACCGCCCTTTCGCAATCGGAAGACCGTATTGAGCGATACATTAATGCAGTGATAGCTGAAATTAAAATGGTAGCGCAACATATTGATAAAAAGCGCCTTGTAACACAAGTAAGTTGGGGTGGAGGTACTCCAAATTCGATAGATTTAGCTTATATACGTCAAATTATGGATGTGCTGCATGCCGAATTTGCATTTGCCGATTTTGCCGAAATTGCTATGGAATGTAGTCCAGCTTATCTCGATTTTGCCGACGTAGATGTGCTCCACAAAATTGGCTTTACTCGCATCAGTTTGGGAATTCAGGATTTTCATGCCGATGTGTTGGAGGCCATCAACCGCAAAGCGCCTAAGTGCGATGTGGGAGAAATGCTTTTGTACATGAAAGAGAAAGGTTTTAGAGGTTTAAATTTAGATTTGGTGTATGGATTGCCCTTGCAAACGCCCGAAAGTTTTCGTGAAAATATTCAGCAAATAATTCAATTACAGCCAGATAGGATTGCAACTTTTTCGTACGCACATATTCCTTGGTTTAATGAAAATCAGCGCATTATGGAGCAATATCGATTTCCTACGCCCGATGAAAAACTCGACATGCTGGTGTATGCCATCAACGAATTGAGCGCAAACGGCTACGAAGTGATTGGTATGGATCATTTTGCTCGAAAAGATGATGATTTGGCTATTGCGAAGCAAAATAATATGCTTCAACGTAATTTTCAGGGTTACAATACGCGTAAAACAACTGGGCAAGTGTATGCGTTTGGAGCTTCGGGAATAAGTCAATTGAACGGGTCTTATACGCAAAATATCAAACAATACGATAAATATGCAGAGGCTATTGAATCTGGGTCATTTGCTGTTGAACGTGGTTATATGCTTAGTAACCATGAGATTATAATTCGTGATACGATAAACGAAATCATGTGTAATGGTGAGTTAGACTTTGCTGCGATGGCAGAAAAATACCATTGTTCGCTGAGCGAATTTCTCGAAATCACTCAATTTAATGTCTCGAAAGTTCGTACTTTAATCGATGATAAACTAATTGAATTTGACGATAATAAATTGCACGTTACGCCGCAAGGTATGATGATAGTACGCAATGTAGCTGTGGCATTCGACCCCGCGTTTAAGTTTAAAGAAGATCAATATTCAACTACAATATAATGAAAGCCATTTTATTAGCTAATATGGGCGCACCAATTTCGGAAAGTAATATGAAAGTCTTTCTGAAAAGTATGTTCAACGACAAAGCGATTATTGCTGCTCCTCGTGTGGTGAGGGCTGTGCTTTCGACGGTTATTAGCACTTTGCGCTATAAATCATCCTGGCAAAAATACGTGCTTATTGGCGGTTCGCCTTTGCAACAGTCTATGCGCAAAACGGCTGAGCAACTCCAGCAAATGGTAGGCGCCCAATACAATGTAAGTAGCGTTTATTCGTACTCCGAACCATTTATTGAGGATAAAATTTCCGAATTATATGCAACTGGAATAAAGCAATTTACCATTATTTCGATGTACCCACAGGCAAGTTTTTCGACTACCGGAAGCGTACAAACTTCGCTTGATATAATGCATAAGAAGTTTACTGATATTGAGTTTCAATTTGTGGAAGATTATTATGATAATGTACTTTTTGTGCAATATTGGGCGAAACTTATTAACCAAAAAATTGCTGAAGTAGGTTATAAAAATCCTCATTTGTTATTTAGCTCACATGCCATTCCGCAATCGTTTTTAAAGCGTGGTGATCTTTATGCCGAAAAAATGAAAACGTCAGCGAGTCTTATTGCGCAAGCACTTAATTTGCCTTATAATTTGAGTTATCAATCTAAAATTGGACCAATAGAATGGACACGTCCTTATACTGTCGACCAACTTACGGCATTGCATACGAGTAAGATAGATGAGGTAGTTGTAATCCCCCTCAGTTTTGTAAACGAAAATCTTGAAACGCGATTCGATTTAGACACCGAACTAATACCTTATGGATTACAGGAGCTCGGAATGAAAAATATTTGTAGGGTGGTTATCCCTGAGAGCGATGAGGTGTTGGTAACCATGTTTTATAATTTTATAATGCAAACAATATGACATCAATTCAAAAGGATATAGTTATCGTAGGAGCAGGTCTTACAGGGTTATCGTTGGCCTATTATTTAAAAAAAGCGGGTAAAAATGTGCTTATTGTGGAGCAGCAAGCCAAGGTGGGCGGCGTTATTGACACAATTACCGAAGGCGAATTTACCTACGAAACGGGTCCATCTACGGGCGTATTGGGCTCGGTAGAAATTGTGCAGTTATTCAACGAGTTAAGTGCACATTTCGAGCTTCAAGTAGCCGACAAAAGTGCAAATAAACGTTATATTTGGAAAAAAAATCGTTGGCATGCTTTGCCTTCCAGTTTGCTATCGGCTGTAGGTACGCCACTTTTTACTTGGTACGATAAGTTTCGCATTTTGGGCGAACCTTTTCGACCCAAAGGGGGCTATCCCGACGAGCCTATCTCCGAATTGGTAAAACGCCGATTGGGCAATAGCTTTTTGGATTATGCCGTCGACCCATTTTTGTCGGGAGTGTATGCTGGCGACCCCAAAACCTTAATTACGCGTCATGCTTTGCCAAAATTGTATGCACTCGAAGTGCAATATGGTGGTTTTATTCGGGGTACAATTGCTAAACGAAAAGAAGCTAAACTAAATAATTTAGAAGCAAATGAGCCAAAAGTTACTCGCGAAGTTTTTTCGCTCAAAGGTGGGCTGAAAAGTCTTGTTGACACATTGGCTGCCCAAGTGCAACATGAAAATATTGCTTTATCATGCCAAAATGTACAAATTGCGCCTCAAACCGAAGGTTTTAAAACAACTTTTAATAAGCTAGATGGAAGTGAGTTCGAAATTTATTCTACATTATTAATTTCAACAATTGGCGGATATCAGCTACCTTTACTTTTGCCTTTTGTGGAGCCAAATTTAATTCAATATTTGGCTGAAACTACTTATGCACCAGTTATTCACGTAGCTGTGGGTTACAAAAACTGGACTGGAATAAAGTTAGATGCTTTTGGTGGATTGGTAGCTTCGATGGAAAATAGAAAGGTGCTTGGAGTGCTTTTTCCCTCGGCAATTTTTGCTAATCGTGCGCCCAAAGGGGGTGCATTGCTGTCGGTTTTTATGGGTGGTATGAAGCGAAAAGAACTGCTCGAATTGACAGATGAAGCTTTAACGAAAGTTATTTTGGAAGAGCTAAAAATTACAATGCAAGTTGATAGTAAACCAGACTTGTTACGAATTAATCGGTATAAACATGCTATTGCTCAGTATGATATAAAATCTGAACAACGATTTGAAGCCATTGCAGAAATTGAGAAAAAATTTAAAGGTTTAATTCTTGCTGGTAGCATTCGCGATGGCATTGGCATGGCCGACAGAGTAAAACAGGCGTTTGGCATAGCGCAAAAATTATAAACAATTAAATTAAACAAACGTTTAATATTAAAATTAAAATTTCAATTAAAATAAATCAATGATAAAAATTATTAATCAAAATGAAAATTAAAATTCTTTTTCTGATTCTAATTATCCCAGTTTTGCTATTTGCAACTTCTCCTTATAAAACCGATGCAGTAACTGGCTCAACAAAATTGCAAAAAATCGATAGTCTCCATAAGTATATCAATATCAATAAAGTACCCAAGCAATACAGTTTGGAATTTGGCTATCGCAATTTATTTTCGGTCATAGACAATTCGCCAGTTTTTCCTTATATTAATTCTGCTTCACAAGGCTATGGTTTTTTGTTCGATTATGCTTGGCAATTAAGCGGATTGAATAAAAAACGACCAGCAGTTTTTATTACAGTACCTATAGGTTATTCGGTGTTGATGCCCGACAACGCTGCTTCGAAACGCATTTCGTTACTAAGTTACGGTTGGACTACACGCCACGAATTTGGTATTGATAAGCCTATTACGCCTTTTGTTGGATATGGTTTGCTACTTAATACGCTCAAAATTGATGGTACACTTGGTGGAGTTATGGGACATCAAACGCAATTTGAAGGTGGTGTGAATTTTAAAACAAAATCGCGACTGAAGTATTTTGCAAAAATTCAATACAGTTACACTTCGTTTCCAAAGTTAGGTGTAAAAGAGCGGATACACTTGCAATTTGCCGATTTAAGAGTAGGAGTGAGGTTTTAAAAAAATACAATTTATTTCTATTAAAAAAGTTAGGTATTGTAAACCTAACTTTTTTAGTTTGTGTGTGTATAATAATGGAACAGTCCCATAATTTCCATCGAAAGAGCTATGCAAATATGTACAATGACGCCACCCCAAATATGACGGGTTTGATAAGCCAGCGCGCCCAGCATATACCCACCAAAAACAGATGAAATAGTTTCGCCAAGCGGCTTCCCAAAATGGATGGCGCAATACATGGCTACCATGGGCAAAATGGCATTACGACCCAAAATTGCTGCCATGCCAACAACCAGGGCTCCACGAAACAATAATTCAGTCATTATGAAATCGAGCCCATAACTAATTTCGAAGAATAGCGTGTAAGCTGCTGTGGGTAAGTTAAATATACCTTCGTAGTACCAAGGTTTAAATTGTGGATAAGCAGTTTGAAAATCGGTACTGAACGAAATGAGAATTATAAAAGGCAGCAGCATTAAATAGAGCGAAAAATAACCACGCAAATGACTTGTTTTGCTTGTTAAACCATAAATACCTTCAATTTTTTTGTCGTAAAAATACTTGAAAATAAAAAGAGGTACAAAATAAAATAGAATACTTTTTAGCTGCGAGAGTATACGAATAATATAAGCATTTTCTTCGTTAAAAAAGCTACTAATTTGAAGGTTTTTGTGAGCATAAAATCCGATTGAAAAGCCGTATATCATGATTATAAATATCGATTTAAAGTAAAATTTACTATCGTTTAAAACCTTGTAGTTTTTGCGAAAAATAAGTGTGGGAATGGCTACGGCAAAATAAAAAAACAGGTAAAAAAGTGGAAAATAAAGCATCGAATTACCCTCGAAATAGCTGTTTCGCATCACGTTTCGGTAAAAGCCATATTCGTAGTTCAAAAAAATGAACACACCTATAAATATTAATGTATAGAGATACGAAATGAGATGAAAATCAGCTTTTATAAATTTCCAAATTTCGCCAAATAACGCAATTACAGACTTTCTCATTTACAATTTTTTCAGTTACAATTTACTATTTGTAAAAAAACTTTCAAGAGTTATTTTACGATATTCATTTTCGAAATTGGGTGTAAAAATATTTTTGCCCAAACTTTGCTCAATTTCCTCCCTTGTCCAAAACCGACCTTCCGAAATTTCTACTGGGTCTGGTGTTATTTTTCCATCGTAAACGGTATAATAACTATGTACCAATTCTGCCTCCTGATTGGATAAAAATTTGTAGCGAAAAATAAATTTTGGTTCAAAATTTTCGATACCTAATTCTTCTCTAACTTCACGTCGAAGCGCTTGTTCAATCTCTTCACCATAATCAACATGTCCACCTACCGAAGTATCCCATTTTCCAGGTTGAATATCTTTATCATCGGCTCTTTTTTGTAGGTAAAGTGCTCCTTTTGAGTTAAATACATGGAGGTGAACCACAGGGTGAAGCAGAAAACTGCCCGAATGACATTCCGTTCGTGTAGCTTTACCTATAACCTTGCCATCTTCGGTTACTAAAGGAAAAAATTCAATTTTTGGCATGTTTTGTCGTATTTTTGGCAAAGTTACAAATATTTTTTTCTTTTTCTAATAGCCTACTACCTACATTTTTGTCATTTTTTTAAAAGCTTTTTTGTATCTTTGCACGGTTTAAAGTAAAAAATGTGATAAAATCTGCTATATGCAAAATTTCAGAATTGCTATTATTGGTTTAGGATATGTGGGATTGCCACTTGCCATTGAGTTTGGAAAAAAATACAAAGTGTTAGGTTTCGATATTAATCGTAAACGAGTAGAAGAACTTCAAGATGGTGTGGATCACACACTTGAAGCTGATTTGGACGGTTTGTTGGAAGCTACTTCTTTGCGAAATTTGAATCCTGAATCAGGACTTTCCTTTTCGTTCAACGAAGCTGATTTGAAAAACTACGACGTTTTTATTATTACCGTTCCCACACCTATCAATAACTTTAATATGCCCGATTTAACGCCGCTCATAAAAGCCTCCGAAATGCTTGGCCGAGTTGTTAAAAAAGGCGATATAGTTATTTATGAATCAACAACTTACCCTGGATGTACCGAAGAAGATTGCGTTCCTGTAATCGAAATGCATTCGGGTCTTGTTTTCAATACCGATTTTTTTGCTGGTTACAGTCCCGAACGTATCAATCCCGGCGATAAAGTAAATACACTGACCAAAATTAAAAAAGTAACTTCAGGTTCTACACCCGAAATTGCTGAAATTGTAGATGCATTATATGCGTCAATTATCACTGTTGGTACGCACAAAGCCCCAAGTATAAAAGTAGCCGAAGCTTCAAAAATTATCGAAAATGCACAACGTGATGTCAATATTTCGTTTGTAAATGAGTTGGCCCTTATTTTCGATAAAGTGGGCATTGATACGAATGATGTGCTCGAAGCAGCTGGAACTAAATGGAATTTTCTCAAATACCGTCCTGGATTAGTTGGAGGCCATTGTATCAGTGTAGATCCGTATTATTTGGCAAGTAAAGCCGAGTCGTTGGGCTATGTGCCGCAGGTTATTTTGTCCGGTCGACATGTAAATAATAGCATTGCACCATTTATTGCCAATAAACTTTTGAAGTTAATGATTCAAAAAGGACAAACCATTAAAGGTGCAAACGTACTAATTCTTGGTGTTACTTTTAAGGAAAATTGTCCTGACATTCGAAACACTAAAGTGGTTGATATTCACAAAGAATTGTGTGAATTTGGTACCAATGTGGATATTTATGACCCTTGGGCTATTGCAAGCGAAGTGGAACACGAATATGGGGTAGCAATTCTTACTAGCTTAGATACTGCTAAAAAATACGAAGCGATATTGTTGGCTGTGGCGCACGAAGAATTTAAAACCTTTGATTTTGAAGGTCAACATAATAATGGAGCTGTCATTTTTGACGCAAAAGCAGTGGTTGACCGTCGCTGGGTGGATGGAAGACTGTAAATAGTTTACAGTTTACAGTTAATAGTTTATAGTTTACAGTCAATGGTTTATAGTTTGTTTTTATGCGGATAAGCAATGAAATAAAGATTTTTTTGAAAGATAACTTTGGTAAATTAATTCCCGAAGCGAAGCTTTATTTATTTGGTTCGCGCGTTGACGATAGTTTAAAAGGTGGAGATATTGATATTCTGGTTTTATCCAATGAATATATTGATAAAAATAAAATTAGAAAAATCAGAATTGATTTTTTCAGAAAATTTGGCTGGCAAAAGATAGATATAGTGAATTTTAAATTTAATGACGATACTGTTTTTAAAAGACTTGTTGAAAATACAGCCATTGAATTATAATGCAAGAGAAAGATTTACAATATATTGAATTGCTGAAGCAAGAATTAATGCAATTGTCAGCTTCATTCGAAACTCTGAAGCTGTCGGTATCTAAATGCCAGCAAATAGGAATAAAAGATTTTTACACTTTTGAGGAGCAAGAGTCATTCGATTCTTTAACATCAAAATTCAGTAGAACATCTGATCTTTTTACTCAAAAAGTACTTCGTACAAGTTGGATGTTGCTTCACGAAGCATTTTTGCCATTTATTGATTTTGTAAATGTGGCTGAAAAAATTGGTCTTATTGCTGATGCTGATAGTTTGTTAATAATTAGAGATATTCGTAATCAAATATCGCATGAATATATTCCAGAAATTATTTTTGATATGATACCTGAAATTATTGAAATGACATATAAATTAGAAATAAATATTGAAATTTGTAGACTTTTTCTTGAAACCAGAAAGTGGATTTGATTTATAAAAAACAATAACTAATTTCTTAATAATAACATTAGAAACACACTTTAATATTAAATATGACAAGATTTAAATTCGTATTTGCCTTGCTTTTTGTGGTTTTTATCATGCAGGCACAAGATTTGAGTAAAATTGATTTGAGCAAACTTACGCCCGAGCAAATTGAAATGTATAAAAAATACATGGCTTCCAAAGGAAATGCAAGTCCGCTTGCTGCTGCAAATGCTGATTCCAAAACGCCCGACGACCGTAAAATTGTTGTAGATGAAGCTTCGGCTGGAATACCTATAACTTCTTCGTTAGGCTATTTTGGAGCCTATCTTTTTTCAAATCAGCAACTTACGTTCGAGCCAAAGTTAAATATCCCCACACCTTCCAATTATGTATTAGGCGCTTACGATGAACTTGTTGTAGATGTATCGGGTTTGTATGAGGCGTATTACAAGCTAAAAGTATCCCCCGAAGGCGCCATTCGTATTCCAAATGTGGGTCCTGTAAAAGTTTCTGGTCGTACGGTCGAAGAAGCTGCTCGTAGTATTAAAAGTGCTGTTTCACAAGTCTATCAAGGTGTATCTTCGGGCGAAACAAAAATTAATGTGAGCTTAGGAAATATAAGGAGTATTCGCGTTACTGTTATTGGAGATGCTGTTCGTCCGGGAACCTATACTTTACCTTCGCTGGCAACTGCTTTTAATGTTTTATATGCTTGTGGCGGCCCTTCTGAGTCTGGAAGTATGCGTAATGTGAAAGTAATTCGGAGTGGAAAACAAATTGCAACCTTAGATGTGTACAAGTTTTTGACTGATGGTGTTATTCCTAATAATGTGTTGCTTCACGACGAAGATGTGATTCGAATTGAACCTTACAAAATTCGTGTAACTATAAAAGGCTCCACTAAGATTCAAGGTATTTTTGAAGGTGTTGAAAGTGAAACTCTTAGCGATATTTTACGTTACGCGGGTGGCTTTAAAGATGATGCTTTTTCCAAAATTGCTACATTGATACGTATTGCCGACAATCAGAAAAAAGTAATGGATATAGCTGATGTTGAATATAAAAAATTTAAAATTAAATCGGGCGACGAATATACTTTTTCGGCCAATCCTGATAAATTTAAAAACCTTATTGAAATTGTAGGTAGTGTAAATAGGGCTGGTGTATACGCACTCGAATCGGGTATGACAGTTGCTCAGTTAATTAAAAAAGCAGAAGGATTAAAAGAGGATGCTTTTTTGAATATAGCTGTCGTTACTCGTAAACGCGAAAACTTAGTGCCCGAAATGATAAACTTTAATCTACGCGATTTGGTTGCTGGGAAAATTCCTGATATAAAATTAAAAAAAGATGATAAGGTCGAAATTTATAGCTTGTTCGATTACCGTCAAGGTTATAACGTTTCTATTTCAGGCGAAGTCAAAACACCAGGCGTTTATCCATTGGTCGAAAATCTGACTTTAATGGATCTTATACTCAAAGCACGTGGTTTTACCGAAGCGGCTTCAACCGACTCTATTGAAGTAATTCGTATTATTAAAGATAAAAACCAGTTGATAAATTCGAATGTTAAATCTATTGTTCGAAAATTTAAAATCGACAAAGAGTTAAACATGAGTGGGTCAGACGGTACATTTATTTTGGAAAACGGCGACCAAATAATTGTTCGTTCAATTTCTGGGTATGAAGGTATCCGTTTAGTTCAAATTGATGGAGAAGTGCTTCGCCCAGGCGCATACAATATAACTACAAAGGGTGAATATATTTCGGATGTCATAAAACGTTCTGGTGGTTTTACAAAATATGCTTATCCTGCAGGTGCATTTTTAATTAGAAATCAGAAATTTGACGATGCACAGCTCAAATTGAACGGATTTATGATACGTAATGCCAAAAGCCAATTGGAGAAATCGTCAAGCAATACTATTGATGCTAAATTGCTCGAACAAGCTGGTTTAAAACAAACTGGAGGTGTTGATGCAATAGATTCATTACAACAAAAATTAATGGGCGCAGATGTTATAAATAATATTGAAAATACAGAAGGTTTAGTCGGAATTAATTTAAAAAATATCATGCGCAATCCGCGTGGTAAATTTGATTTAAAATTAGAAGAAGGTGACGTTATTTATGTTCCTCGCGAATTACAAACTGTACGCGTTATGGGTGCTGTTTATTTTCCTACTTATGTTCGATACGATAATGCATATAGTTTAAAAGATTATATAAATAATGCAGGTGGTGCTTCAAAATCTGCACTTCGCAGCAAAATTTTTATTTTATATCCCAATGGTACTTCTAAGAGTACACGTAGTTTTTTAGGACTTCGGTTTTATCCAAAAGTATTAGCCGGTTCTCAAATTTTAGTACCTCAAAAACAAATGGATATCCGACAAAAAATGACAACGGGTGAATCAATCTCTGTAATGACATCGGTAACTTCGATGGCTGCCATTATTTATTCAATTGTTTCGAACGCAATAAATAACAGCAATAACAATTAATTTAATCTGAATGAGCACTTCTCCTATTCAAAAATCAACTCCACAAGCCAACGAGATTTCGTTGGTAGATCTCCTACATACTATAACAAAATACTACCAATACTTACTGAGTAAATGGATAATTATTTGCATAGTTGGGTTTGGTAGTGCAGCTATAGGATTAGCTGCTTCATTTATTGTAAAACCGAAATATACTGCTCATTTATCCTTTGCTTTGGTCGAAAAAGGTTCTGGTGGTGGTTTAGCCGACTTGGCTTCGTCGTTTGGCTTGGCAGGTTTAGTAGGTGCTGGAGGTGGTAATGGCGCTTTTAGTGGCGATAACTTGTTAGAAATCATTAAGTCGCGTCATGCTATCGAACAAACGCTTCTTACACCAGTTGATTACAAAGGCCAGCGCAAAACGCTTATGGAGGCGTATATGGATTTTACCAAAATGCGCAAAGGTTTGAAAAAAGTAAAGAAAAACAAAGATCTTCGCGATTTGGCTTATCCAGTTGGGCAAAGTCGCTCAACTTTTAATCGTACACAGGATAGTGTCTTGTTTGTGGTTTATGATGGTTTTATTAAAAGTCAAAGCCTGAAAATTGTACGTAAAGATAAAAAAGTAAGTATTGTTAATGTTGATTTTACAAGTCTTGATGAACTCTTTTCGAAACTTTTTGTCGAAACACTTATGGATCAAACCTATACTTTTTACCGCCAGACAAAAACTTCGCAAAGTCGCTATAATATTGACATTATGCAACTAAAAGCCGACTCGGTACGATTACTTTATGAGGCTGCTCTGTATAAGGGTGCTGGATACTCACAAGTAAATATCAACCCTGCATTGCAATATGCAGCTGTGCCTCGTATGAAGCAGGAGGGTAATGCGCAACTTTACGGAACTGTATATACCGAAATTCTCAAAAACTTAGAAACGCTTAAATTAGATTTGGCACGCGAAACACCTTTGGTACAGGTAATCGACCAGCCTATTTTCCCACTTAAAAAAGAAAAATTAGGTAAAATTAAAGGAACTTTCTTTGGTGGTGTTATTGGTGGTGTGCTTATAGTAGTGTATTTGTTAGGTATGCTTTACATTAAGGAATTGGATTTAAGCCTTAAATCCAAAGAAGAATAATAATCTTAAACTCTATGTCGTACTCCCTTTTTAGGGTTCAGATATTAGGTTTATAAAAAATAAAAAATAAAAAATTAATAATGAAAGGAATTGTATTAGCCGGAGGTTCCGGTACACGTCTGTTTCCAATTACAAAAGGTATTTCGAAACAATTAATCCCTATTTACGATAAACCAATGGTTTATTATCCAATATCTGTATTGATGCTCGCGGGTATACGTGATATTCTGATTATTTCTACTCCCGACGATTTACCTGGATTCCGACGTTTGTTGGGTTCGGGGGCCGATTTGGGAGTGAATTTTCAATATGCTGAGCAACCAAGCCCCGATGGTTTAGCGCAAGCTTTTATTATTGGTGAACAATTTATTGGTTCCGATTCTGTTTGTTTAGTATTAGGCGATAATATTTTTTACGGTCAAGGCTTGCAAGGTATGTTGCACGATGCTGTTGCTAATGCCGAACATAATGCCAAAGCAACTGTTTTTGGCTATTATGTAAACGATCCCGAACGTTATGGTGTGGCTGAGTTCGATAAAGAAGGAAATGTATTGAGCATTGAAGAGAAACCAACAGAACCAAAATCGAACTATGCGGTGGTTGGACTCTATTTTTATCCGAATAAAGTGATTGAGGTTGCCAAAACTATTAAACCTTCGCACCGTGGCGAACTCGAAATAACTACTGTAAATCAAGTGTTTTTACAAGATGAAGAATTAAAAGTGCAAATCTTCGGACGTGGATTTGCTTGGCTCGATACAGGTACGCATGATTCGCTTTCTGAAGCTTCCACCTTTATCGAAGTGCTCGAAAAGCGTCAGGGATTAAAAATATCCTGTCTCGAAGAAATTGCTTACCACAATGGATGGATTACGGCCGAAGATGTATTGCGCATTGCTGAACCCATGAAGAAAAATCAATACGGACAATACCTTCAACAGCTAGTAACTCGCAAATAAAGAATATAATAGCGGTTTGGATTTTTATATAATCTATCTTCGAACAACACTGCTCGAAGATAGATTATTTTTTTTATACATTCTCACTCACCCACTTTCTCTTTTAGCAAGGCAAATTCTATCACTTGCAAAATATCACTTACGAATTCAAATTTTAACCCTTTTAAGTAAATAGGTTTAATTTCGTCGATATCTTTTCGGTTTTCTTCGCAAAGAATAATATCGGTAATTCCAGCCCTTTTTGCAGCTAATATTTTTTCTTTAATTCCACCTACTGGTAATACTTTTCCGCGCAAAGTAATTTCGCCTGTCATAGCTAAGCTTTTTCGCACTTTCCGTTTGGTAAAAGCTGATACAAGCGCTGTTACCATGGTTATTCCTGCCGAAGGTCCATCTTTCGGAATAGCGCCTTCTGGCACATGCACGTGCACATTCCATTCGTCGAAAAGCAGGGGGGCGATGCCTAATTTATCGGCATGCGATTTTATATATTCAAGCGCCAATACAGCCGATTCTTTCATCACATCTCCTAAATTACCTGTAAGTGTGAGTTTTGGTGCTTTGCTTTTGCTTAGGCTCGATTCCACAAATAATATTTCGCCACCAACCTGTGTCCAAGCTAATCCAGTAACTACTCCTGCATATTCATTGCCTTGATATTTATCTCGGCTAAAACGAGGTGTTCCTAAATATTTTTTCAGGTCTTCGATGCTGATTTCTGAATTGTAGGCTTCATCGGTAGCTACCATTTTGGCTATTTTGCGCATCAATGAGGCTATTTGACGATTCAGTGAGCGCACGCCAGATTCGCGGGTATATAAATCGATTATTTGTGCCAAAACTGGTTTCGAAAGTTGAATATGTTCTGGCTTTAAACCATGGTTTTCTAATTCTTTATTTATAAGATGTTTTCGAGCAATTTCAATTTTTTCTTCCTGCGTATATCCACTTACTTCGATTAATTCCATGCGGTCGAGTAGGGGGCGCGGAATGGTATTCAGGTTATTCGCTGTGGCAACAAACAACACTTTCGACAAGTCAAAATCAATATCTAAATAATTGTCGTGAAAAGTAGTATTTTGTTCAGGGTCAAGCACTTCGAGTAATGCCGACGAAGGGTCGCCTTTGTAATCGGCATTTACCTTGTCAATTTCGTCGAGCACAAATACTGGATTCGAAGTTTCGACTTTCTGAATATTTTGCATTATTCGTCCTGGCAATGCGCCAATATACGTACGGCGGTGACCTCGAATTTCAGCTTCGTCGTGTAAACCACCCAGCGAAATTCGTGCATATTTTCGATCGAGTGCACGGGCAATTGATTTTCCAAGCGACGTTTTTCCAACTCCTGGAGGGCCATAAAGACACAAAATAGGTGATTTCATATCTCCTTTGAGTTTCAAAACTGCTAAATGTTCTATAATACGGTCTTTTACCGTTTCGAGACCAAAATGATCGGCATCTAATACTTTTTTTGCATTTTTGAGGTTGAAATTATCTTCGCTGTATTCATTCCAAGGCAAATCGAGCATGGTTTCGATATAATTCAATTGTGTTGAATAATCGGGCGAATGTTGGCTTGTTCGTTCTAACTTTTTTAATTCTTTTTCGAAAATTTTAGCAACAGACTCGCCCCATTTTTTTGTGGCTGCCCGCTGTTTAAAGTCCTGCACATCCAATTCGGGTGAACTTCCGCCCAACTCGTTTTGAATAGTTTTCATTTGCTGCTGCAAATAATATTCACGTTGTTGCTGGTCAATTCCTTCTTTTGCTTTATTTTGAATGGACATTTTAAGCTCAAGCAATTGCGATTCCTTGTTGAGCTGCTGCAAAAGCTGATAACCTCGTTCTACGATATCGTCAATTTCGAGCAAACTCATTTTGTCGGTTACGTTTAGTCCAAAATTGGCACAAACATAATTAATCAGAAAAGTAGGATTTTCAATGTTCCGAATGGCAAAAGATGTTTCGGGAGGTAAAAATCCCGAATTATTAATTATGGTGGTGGTAATATCTTTTATTGAAGAGATAAGTGCTTGAAAAACACTGTTTTTCAAATCTTCTGGAGCTATTTCGTCAATTGGATAAACTTTGGCTTTGATATATGGTTTTGCTGCAACTTGTTCGCCAAGATGAAACCGTTTTTTACCTTCAATAATTACAGTTGTCGAATTATCGGGCATTTCGAGAATGCGAACAATTTGTGCAACCGTGCCAGTTTGAAATAACTGATCGATAGTTGGATCTTCTGATTTTCGATCAATTTGCGTACATACGCCAATTAATTTACCATCTTCGTGTGCTTTTCGTATTAATTTCAATGATTTTGAACGGGCTACAGATACCGGAAGTAGCACTCCTGGAAAAATTACCATGTTGCGCATGGGTAAAATAGATAAAACTTCCCCATCGGCAAGTTTTATTTCCGACGAGCGCTCATCGAGCGATATTATTGGAAAAACTTCAGCCGACTCCATCATGTTATCACCAAAAAAATTGTCAAAATGGTTATTCATTTCTTTTTATTATAGATTTCGCTGCCAATATGGCAATATTTATATAGATGATTAAAACCATCTAATTTTAATTGTAAAATTAAATGGTTGTAAACTACTAATTTATGTTTTAATAAATTGTAAGGCGAGATATTATTTCAATCATTATGCCACAAAGCAAACTGTCAAACAATGGTAATAATGTAATAATAAATAAGCATACCAGCAACGACGAGTTTACTTACTGTGCCCACTACAAACCCCAAAAAAGCTCCAAAAGCAGCTTTCAGAGCATCATGAGTTGGTTTTTGGGCAATAAGTTCCCCAATGAGTGCACCGATAAATGGACCAAATATAATGCCGATTGGGCCAAAAAACGTACCTGCCAATAAACCGATAATGCTTCCACGAACACCTGATTTTGAACCACCAAATTTTTTTGTTCCCCAAATTGGAATGTAATAGTCGAGCACTTGAATTAAGATAACAATTAGTGCCCAAATAAGTAAAAAATTTGTTTCAAATTCGTACTTTTCGGTAAAGTGGAGCAGCAAAATACCCCCATAACTAAGTGGAATTCCTGGTAGAATAGGTAACACAGAGCCTAAAAATCCGATTACTAACAATAGTCCTGCTGTAATTATTAAAAATAAATCCATAATAATCAAGTGTATATGATGTTTTTTTTATGCAAATTTACAAAAATCTTTCGAAGTAGAAAAAAGTTGAATTAGTTGGTGAATTGATACGAATACTATACTTTTGTATAAAAAATAAGAGCAATACACATGCATTCGAAAATTCCGCCTTATATTTACCAAAAAAGCAATGTTATTCAATTGATTTTGCTTACGGCTGCTTTTGCATTGCTTTTTATCAATATTTTTCAACCTTTCAATTCCCGCAATTGGTATCCTAATATTTCTGAATTTAAATACTTCTTTTTTTCCAGCTTAATTATTCTCACTGGCATGTTGGTGGTTGTTGTTAGTCGATTGATAATGCTACATTATACCCGCACTCGCGAATTGTATGTATGGCAATTTGCACTGCATGTATTTGCAGAAGTGGTAGCTATGTCTCTTTTTTATACCCTTTTTTCACGCTATTTTCCGCGTATTGGTGCCGAACGGGAGTTGCTCGAAATTTTTGTTCAATCATCCAAAAATACGGCATGGATATTACTTCTGCCTTATTCAATATTATGGTTGTATTTTGCATTGCGTGAAAAAAACCGTTTGCTCGAAAAAATTGCCAAAACAGAATCCGAACCCGTAAGTATTAAGCGTAATTTAATTGCATTCCCCGACGAAAAGGGCGAGTTTAAAATATCTATCGATCAGGAAAATCTACTTTTTTTGGATGCAGCCGATAATTATGTAACAATTCATTACCTCAATAAATCTAAATTATCTCATTATCTTTTACGTAATTCACTGAAATGGGTTGCTGAAAATATGACAAATGAAACACCTTTGGTCCGTTGTCATCGTTCGTTTATTGTTAATTTGGATAAAGTGAAAGTATTGCGTAAAACGAAAGATGGTATTTTCTTAGAAATGGATGCCTTAAATACGCCCGATATTCCTGTTTCGAAAACCTTCTATCCCCATGTGATGGATAAATTCTCTAAATACTCTGTGTGATAAAGTTATAATTTTAAATTAGAAATTTTTTGAACGCTAACGTAATTCAAAATTAGGATTATCTATCGCGCATTGAGATTAGAACTTATATAAATCCATTAAAAAGCAGACTCCTACTATAAACTATAAACTATTTCTTTGGTTTACAGCATACTACCGTGATGTGGAAGCACGATTGTTTTCGTTCGCGTACAGCCAAAAGTTTACATTCTTTACGCATTTCGAGTAATGTTTTGGTGAGTTCTTGAATAATTTCCCATTTTGGAACAATAGAATCGTTATCTAAATTCAAAAAATGCTTGTAAGAAATGTCCACCGTAGTAGCAAAAAAATGTGCTGTTGTATCCGAAGCATTTCCATTGTGCTTGCTCAATTTTTCTTGCGATTCCTCTGTTCGAAGTATCGAAGTCAGGAAAAAGCAATAATTACCCAATTTTTCCTTTTTTAATTTATCCTGAAAGCGAACAGCAATTTCGTCGATCATACTTACAGCTTCTGGAATTAAGTATGGATGCGAATGTTTAAGCGTTTTTAAATGATACAAACGGGAATCTTTTACCTCCACCAATTCGTAATTATCAACCATTTTTTTGTAAGTTGAATCAAATTCAGCATTTGTTTTGAACGGTTTTTTTAAGCCATTTTTGCGAGCATGTACCAATTGAATCGTATTTACATCCTTAATGATTTCAGCAGGTTCAATAGGCGCAGTGGCGTTAATTAATTGATTGCAGCCTATGTAATGGTTTGGTTGGGGTGGAGCTATAATTTCTTTTGGTTTATCGAAGTAAAAATACAAAGAAATGAGTAAAGTGAATAAAATTCCTACAAATAAATAAAGTTTTTTAGTTGGGCGTATTTTTGATATCACAGTGGTATTTTTTGTGTTTGAAATTATGCAAAATTAGCCAATTTTTTAACATTATACAAATTTTAAATACAATAACTTATCAACAATTGCCTTTAAACACTGACTTTCAGTAAATTGTTTGTGTGATTATATTATATAAAAGATGATTTTTTTATTAATCAAAAAAAATCGTTACTTTTGCAACTTAATTAAATAATAAATAATCAGATGAAACCAACATTATTTGTATTAGCAGCAGGAATGGG
The DNA here is from genome assembly GCA_020049335.1 of Paludibacter sp. Taxonomy (GTDB): domain Bacteria; phylum Bacteroidota; class Bacteroidia; order Bacteroidales; family Paludibacteraceae; genus Paludibacter. The sequence goes on from JAIFKX010000280.1 coordinate 19,438, forward strand.
TAGCCGCTATGGGGGCTTAAAACAATTGGACGGATTAGGTCCTAACGGCGAAACCATTATGGATTATTCCATTTACGATGCCATTAAAGCTGGATTTGGAAAAATTGTTTTTGTAATTCGTAAAAGCTTCGAAGCTGATTTTAAAGAGGTTGTGATAAATAAATTTAGAAACCTTATCGATGTTGAAATCGTTTTTCAGGATATTTCAAATGTACCTGCCGGCTGTACATATATTGCTGAACGCGAAAAACCTTGGGGAACAAATCACGCCGTTTTAATGGGTAAAGATGTTATCAAAGAGCCTTTTGCTGTGATTAATGCCGACGATTTTTACGGTCAGGAATCGTTTGCCGTTTTAGCCGATTTTCTACGTAGCGTTGTTGGTAAACAAAACGAATATTGTATGGTGGGTTATCATGTTGGAAATACGCTTTCAGAAAGTGGCTCGGTAAGTCGTGGTATATGTGAAGTGGATGAAAATGGTAATTTGACAAATGTTGTTGAGCGCACGCACATTGAAGAAAAGGGCGGTGCTATTATTTATATTGATGAAAAAGGAGAAGAAGTAGCAATTGCACCAAATACACCCGTTTCGATGAATATGTGGGGATTTACACCCGATTATTTTGATTATTCCGAACAGTTCTTTATTGAATTTTTGGCCGAAAATGGTCAAAAAATGAAATCAGAATTTTATATTCCGTTAGCAGTAAACAATTTAATTGTGGCTGGTAAAGCAAGTTGTAAAGTCCTTGATAGTTCTGCAAAATGGTTTGGCGTAACCTATGCCGAAGACCGTCCGCAGGTAGTTCTCAAAATTAACGAATTAATACGCAAAGGCGTTTATCCAAAACAACTTTTTAAATAATACTTTATATGGCAAAGATATTAGTAACCGGAGGTACCGGATATATAGGTTCACACACTGTTGTGGCATTACAAGAGGAGGGTTTTGAAGTTGTTATTGTTGATAATTTATCCAATTCGAATATTGAAGTTCTCAATGGAATTGAAAAAATTACAGGTATTCGCCCTGCATTCGAAAATATCGATTGTGTTGATTATGTGAGCATGGATCGCATGTTCGAAAAATACCAAAATATCGACGCAATAATTCATTTTGCAGCTAACAAAGCGGTTGGCGAATCGGTCGAAAAACCATTGATGTACTATCGCAATAACTTAGTTTCGCTCATCAATATTTTGCAATTAATGCCTATTCACAAAGTGCGTAGCATGGTGTTTTCATCTTCGTGTACTGTTTACGGACAGCCAGATGTTTTACCTGTAACCGAACAAGCACCTATCAAATTAGCGCAATCACCTTATGGTAATACAAAGCAAATAGGAGAAGAAATTATTCACGATACTTTGCAAGCAAATGCCGATTTACAAACAATTATACTACGCTATTTTAATCCGATTGGTGCACATGCGTCGGCCGAAATTGGAGAATTGCCTAACGGAGTTCCGAATAATTTGTTGCCGTTTGTAACTCAAACTGCTATTGGACTTCGTAAACAATTATCGGTATTTGGAAACGATTATAATACGCCTGATGGTTCGTGTATTCGCGATTACATACATGTGGTTGATTTAGCTAAAGCTCACGTTATTGCTGTTAAACGCTTGTTGGAGAATGAAACTAAAGCTCAAATAGAAACTTTTAATCTTGGTACAGGACGTGGACTTTCGGTTCTCGAAATTATCGAAACATTTATGAAAGTTACTGGCGTAGATGTGCCCTACAAAATTGTAGGTCGTCGTGGTGGAGATGTTGAAAAAGTGTGGGCAGATCCTTCGTATGCCAATACTGAATTGGGCTGGACTGCAACCGAAACAGTTGAAGAGACTCTCCGCAGTGCGTGGGCTTGGGAACTGAAACTATCTAAAAAGTAATAAACTAAATATTATGCTGTATCCGCTAAAGTTTTCTCCCATCCTGAAAGATAAAATTTGGGGTGGAACAAAACTAAAAAGTATTTTTGGTAAAGAAGCTACCACCGAAAAGCTTGGCGAAAGTTGGGAATTGTCGGGTATCGAAGGCGAAGAATCCGTTGTTTCAAATGGCTTTTTGGAAGGAAATAATCTTACGGAGCTGATTGAAATTTATATGGGCGATTTGGTTGGCGATAAAGTGTATGATTCGTTCGGTTTGTCGTTTCCACTTTTATTCAAATTAATTGATGCCAACGAAAACCTTTCTATACAGGTTCATCCAGGCGATGAAATAGCTGCTGAGCGTCATAATTCTTTTGGTAAAACCGAAATGTGGATTGTGCTTCAAGCCGACAAAAATGCTGAATTAATTATTGGTTTTACCAACGATTGTTCGAAAGACGAATACCTAGAAGCACTCGATACCGACAAAGTGGAAGATTTATTGCAACATGTTCCTGTAAAAACTGGCGATGTGTTCTTTATCCCTGCTGGTTTGGTTCATGCCATTGGTAAAGGCGTAGTAGTTGCCGAAATTCAACAAAGTAGCGATATTACTTACCGAATTTACGACTTTAAACGCGTTGACGATAATGGAAACGAACGTGAATTGCACACAGATCAAGCCTTAGACGTTATTGATTTTACGGCCTCTAAAAATCCAAAAACTGCTTATACGCCTGATTTGAATCATATTACGCCACTTGTAAGTTGCGACTATTTTACCACCAATATGATTCAGTTCGACCAGCCACTTACGCGCAATTATGGAACTATCGATTCGTTTGTGGCTTATATGTGTCTCGAAGGTAGTTTTATAGTTGAAGCCGACGATACTAAAGTGATTGTAAATAAGGGCGATACAATTTTAATTCCTGCTTGTATAAATGAGGTGGGAATAATTCCAGATACTGCTTCGAAATTGCTCGAAGTATATATTGTTTAAGTTTCTTATTATTTCAAAAACATGAAACGAACATGACAAAATTTAATCTATTTTGACCCACAGGGTAATTATTAAATTTTGTTTTGTGAGTTCCATCTGACAACTAAAAAACAATTATAAACAGATGAAACGAGCTATTTTTCCTGGTACATTTGATCCGTTTACAGTAGGGCATTATAGCATCGTGAAGCGCGGTTTACATATTTTCGACGAAATAGTAATTGGTATTGGCCATAATCAGTCAAAAAAAACGCTTTTCACAATCGAAAAGCGAATTGAGATGATTGAGAAAGCCTTTGAAAATGAACCTCGTGTAAAAGTTACTGCCTACTCAACGCTGACAGTTGATTTTGCTACCGAATGGCAAGCCGATTTTATATTAAGAGGTTTGCGCTCGGTGGGTGATTTTGAGTACGAACGAACTATTGGCGATAATAACCGATTGCTTACACGCATCGAAACCGTTATTTTATTTACCGAAGCCGAATATGCGCATATTTCTTCTACCGTAGCCCGCGATTTAATGTCGTACGGAAAAGATATCAGCAACTTTTTACCACCAAATGTAAAAGTGTAAATCACTTCTAATCCTCAATGGGATGAAATAATACTCACATTTTAAATAATTAAATTCTTACTTTTGCAAAATATAAAATGAAGTATTGTGAAAGCAAAAATCCAACAACTCGTTACCAATTATACAGATTATGTAGCGCAATGTTACCGTAGGATTCATGCGAATCCGGAACTTTCGTTCGAAGAGTACCAGACTTCGGCTTTTGTTTGTGCCGAATTGGACAACATGGGAATTGAATATAGAAATGGCATTGCTGGCACAGGGATTTTAGGAATTCTGAAAGGGAAAAACCCAGATAAAAAATGCATAGCATTGCGTGCCGATATGGATGCACTGCCTATTTGCGAAGCGGTAAATGTAGCATGGAAATCGAAAAACGAAAATGTAATGCACGCTTGTGGGCACGATGCACATACGGCTTGTTTGCTTGGTGCTGCTCAAATTCTAAATGCTATTCGCCTTGATTTTGAAGGAACTGTTTTGCTTATTTTTCAGCCTGGCGAAGAGAAAGCACCTGGTGGAGCTCGGTTGATGCTCGAAGCGGGTGTTTTCGACCAATACAAACCAGAATTAATTTTAGCACAACATGTTTCGGTAGATTATCCTACGGGTACTATGGGTTTTTTATCGGGCAAAATAATGGCTTCAGCCGACGAAATTCATATTACAGTGCGCGGAAAAGGTGGTCATGGTGCGCTACCACATTTGGTAAACGATACGGTGCTGGCTACGGCACAAATTTTAGTGTCGTTGCAGCAGGTAAAAAGTAGACTATGTCATCCGCTAACTCCTATGGTGCTCACTTTCGGTAAGTTAATAGCAGCAGGAGCGCAAAATGTTATTCCAAACGAAGTCCATTTGTCGGGCACTTTTCGAACCATGGATGAGGTTTGGCGTCCGAAAGCATTAGCCCACATTTATCGCATAATAAACGAAACCGCTGCCGCTTACGGCTGCACTGCCGAGATTAACATTCCGGATGGCTATCCTTGTGTTATAAATAATGACGAAATAACCAAGCATGCCCAAAAATTTGCCAGAGACTGGGTAGGAGCGGAGCGGGTTGTTGAGTTGGAAAAACGTATGACTTCCGAAGATTTTGCTTTTTTTACTCAAAAATATCCGGCTACTTTTTATCGTTTTGGGGTAAAAGGCGAATCTAATATAACTACTGGCGGACTTCACAGTCCTGAATTTGTAATCGACGAAAAAGCTTTACCCATTGGCTTTGGCGGAATGGCGTGGTTGGCCTATCAGTTTTTAATTTCGTAAAATTTTATTCGAAAATTGTAATTATTATTGTGAACATTTTTCACAACTGATTGTTAATTTGTTAGTTTATATTCATATAACAGCTATAGTAATTGTTTTTTTGCTATATTTGTTGCTGAAATTATTACAAATTGAATAAAATTACAATAAAAGATGGTTTTCGACAAAGAAATGATGGAGCAGCTCTACGCTGCATTGCCAAAAAAAATTGAGCATGTAAAAGATATTTTACAACGTCCACTCACATTAACAGAAAAAATTCTTTATGCCCATTTGGCTAAAGATGAAGTAGTTAAAACTTACGAGCGCGCTGTTGATTATGTCAATTTTGCCCCCGACCGTGTAGCCATGCAGGATGCAACAGCTCAAATGGCTCTTTTACAATTAATGAATTCGGGTCGCCAACAAGTGGCTGTTCCTTCCACTGTTCATTGCGACCATCTTATTCAGGCTCATGTGTCGGCAAATGTTGACCTTGCTACAGCCAATGACAGCAACCGCGAAGTGTATGATTTTTTGAGTGCTGTATCGAATAAATTTGGTATTGGATTTTGGAAGCCAGGTGCTGGTATTATTCATCAAGTAGTATTGGAAAATTATGCTTTCCCCGGTGGAATGATGATTGGTACCGACTCGCACACGGTAAATGCTGGTGGACTTGGAATGATTGCTATTGGGGTTGGTGGTGCCGATGCTGTCGACGTTATGGCTGGCTTGCCTTGGGAACTTAAAATGCCCAAATTAATTGGTGTTAAACTCACAGGAAAAATGTCGGGTTGGACATCTCCCAAAGATGTAATTTTAAAATTAGCAGGAATTTTGACTGTTAAAGGTGGAACGAATGCTATTATAGAATATTTCGGCGAAGGTACTGAAACAATTTCAGCTACCGGAAAAGGAACAATTTGCAATATGGGCGCCGAAGTTGGTGCTACAACTTCTATTTTTCCATT
>JAIFKX010000290.1 GCA_020049335.1 Paludibacter sp.
ACAGCATTGTTCCAGGCAAAGCAGGTATCGAAATTCGTGTGGAAGGTATGCCAAACAACAAAGAAGAGGGCTTTTGCGATTATGTGTTGTACGGAAAAGATGGAACTCCGCTGGCAGTTGTTGAGGCAAAGAAATCAAGCGTTTCGCCCATTAAAGGCAAACACCAGGCAACACTTTATGCCGATTGTTTGGAGAAACGATACGGAATCCGCCCTGTAATTTATTATAGCAATGGTTACGAACTGAATATAATTGATGGGCTGGGCTATCCAAACCGCAGATTATTGGGCTTTCATACCATTTCGGAACTGGAATTGCTTATTCAACGGAAAAGCCGCAAGGATATAAGCGATTTCAAGGTAAATGAAAACATTGCTGGCCGACATTACCAAAAAACTGCCGTTACAGCGGTTTGCGAACACTTCAATAAAAAACACCGCCGAGCCTTGCTGGTAATGGCTACGGGCACAGGAAAAACCCGAGTTTCCATTTCGATGGTTGAATTGCTTATGCGTAACAACTGGATAAAGAACGTTCTTTTCCTTGCCGACCGCACTGCTTTGGTACGCCAAGCCAAAAAGAACTTTGCCAAAATACTTCCAAACGTCCCCCTGTGTGTTTTGTCGGAAAACGATTCAGAAAAAGATATAAATGCCCGTATCATGTTCTCCACGTACCAGACCATGATAAACTACATTGATAGGGATACGAAGGACTTTTCGATAGGACGATTCGATTTGATTATTATTGACGAAGCGCACCGCTCCATTTTTGGGAAATACACGGCCATTTTTGATTATTTCGATTCATTGTTGGTCGGCCTCACAGCCACCCCACGAAGCGAAGTGGACAGAAGTACCTACGAACTATTTGAAATGGAACAAGGCATTCCGAATTTCGATTACGAACTAGAAGAAGCTGTTGCCGATGGTTTTTTAGTTCCATACAGAGGAATTATACGCCACTCGAAACACATACAAGTGGGTATTAAATACGATGATTTATCGGCTGGCGAGAAAGAACAACTTGAAAAAGTGTGGGCTTACGAAGCTGCCCGAAAAGCGTTGGATGGACAGGATTACAAACGGGATATTCGGGGTGAAGAGATGTTTAAATACATTTTCAACTCGGATACGATTGATAAAGTGCTTCAGGATTTAATGACCAATGGTTTCAAGGTGCAAAGTGGCGAACGAATAGGTAAAACCATTGTTTTTGCTTACAATCATGCGCATGCTGAGCAAATTGTGGAACGTTTCAAAACGCTTTATCCTCAGTATGGTGCTGAATTTTGTGTGCTGATTGATAATTATGTAACCTATGCTCACGATTTGATTGAACGGCTTGAAATACGTGATAAAGACCCGCAAATTGCAGTTTCGGTGGATATGTTAGACACTGGAATTGATGTGCCCGATATATTAAATCTGGTATTTTTCAAGGTTATAAAATCGAAAATTAAGTTCCTGCAAATGATTGGTCGTGGAACACGTTTGTCGGAGGGGATTTTTGGCATTGGTCAGGACAAAGATGCGTTTTATATTTTCGATTACTGCGAGAACTTTGCTTATTTCGACAAAAATCCGAATGGCATTGAAGCCAAATCCACACAATCGTTGACTGAGAAAATTTTCAACATAAAAGCCGATTTAGCTTTCGAACTACAGGCTTTGCAATATCAGGAAGATGAGTTTACACGCAACTACCACGATGCAATTAAAAAAGAGCTTCGTGAAGATATAGTTAATCTGAATAGTCAGCGCATTGATGTACGGAAAAACCTATTTCAGGTAGATAAATATAAATTAGAAAGCTCCTGGCAATATATTTCGATGACGGATGTGCTTGAAATAAAGAATCATATAACTCCTTTGCTTACGCCAAGTCAGGAAGATGAGAATGCAAAACGTTTCGACATGCTTATGCTTATCATTGAATTGTCGTTGATGGACACTACCGTAAACGCATCCAAAACCAAACAACGAATTGTTGACATTGCTCAGGTATTGCAGGATAAAACCACTATTCCGCAGGTAAAAGCAAAAATCGACACACTTTTAGAACTGCAAACAGAAGTATTCTGGAAGAATATCTCCTTATCGAACTTGGAGCGGGTAAGAATGGAAATTCGGGATATAATGAAGTTTTTGGTAGGAGATAAAAAATACACTTTCACCGTAAATATTGCCGATGTAGTATGCGAAGACCCTGCAACATACGAAATACCTATTGTTACGAGTTACAAAAAGCGGGTGTTCGACTACCTTTACGAAAACTTAAATACCAACAAAACACTTCAGAAAATACTCCGAATTGAAAAGCTGGAACACAACGATATTCTGGAACTGGAAGCATTACTCTGGAAAGAACTGGGGACAAAAGACGATTACGATAAATTTGTTCAGAATAAATTTGCAGGTGGTAATGTAGCTGTATTTATTCGTTCGATGATAGGTGTGGACCGAGAAGTTGCAGTTGCCAAATTTAGCAACTTTATATCCGACAATCAATTAAACTCACAACAACAAGAGTACGTAAAAACCATTATCAACTACGTATGCGAAAATGGCGACATTACCCGTGAAGTAATTGCCAACGAATCACCTTTCGACGGCTTCGACTGGCTCCATGTTTTTGGTAATAACGTAAGCGTGATTCCAAAATATGTAGATGAATTGCATGGAGTGCTAGTGGTTTAGAGGTTCACCTTGCGTAGGGTTAAAACCCGCAACAGAAATTGGTCGTGGCGATGCCTCTTAAAGATGGGGCTAGGAATTATTGTGTCTACAAGTCACATAGCGACGAACGACATTGGGCGCGTATAGTTTCAACCTCATGCGCTGAAGGAGATATTTTTCATTATGAAATAATATCGAATTTGTATTTATTTCAAAATAGTATTTTTTGCTACATCATTTTTCCAAAATATATTACAAGAAAAAATTTTTTAAGCATCTATTTTTGTAAACTATTTTCAATCACACCTAAATAGTTTCTTTAAATAATTTATAACATTTACCATTATGCTTAATCTATTCAATTTGAAACATTTACTGCTTTTTTCAGCACTTTATGTTGTACAGCTATCTTGCTACTCCGATGTTACTAGAACAGTAGGTATTACCGGTGCCAATTATTCCACTTTAAAAATTGCTTTCGATTCTATTAATGCAGGTAAAATAAAAACTGGCGTTATTACATTGCAAATTATTGACAACACCACCGAAACAGCTTCGGCAATTCTCTATCAGAGTGGTTACACTGGTGCAGGAGGAGTTTCCAATTACAGTTCAGTCAATATTCATCCTACCGCATCCAACATTTCGATTACAGGCAATTTTGATGCGCCAATAATAACATTAAATGGAGCCGATAACGTTACTTTAGATGGTAGAGTAAACCTAGGAGGTTCAACAAAGAGTCTAACACTAACCAATTTAGCAACAAGTTCGGGTGCTGTAATTGTTAGATACATTAACACTGCAGAAACAAATACAATAAAGTATTGTACATTAAAAGCCTCGCCAAGCAATAATGGAACCGGAATTGTCTACTTCACAGGTTCAGCATCGGTAAATGGAAATAATAACAATATTGTGGAATATTGCGACATAACGAACAATGGTAACGATAACGGTTCAGCAAGACCTATCAACGCCATTTTTTCATCAGGAACTTCGGGTCGCGAAAACAAATACAATATAATAAGGTATAATAATATTTATAATGCATTTAGCACATTAGCAAACTCTTACAATATTAATATCTCAAATTCGTCGTCAGACTGGACTATTTCAAACAATAGTTTTTACGAAACAAGTACGCTTGTGCCAACTGGAGCTTGGAAATACTACCCGATTTTTGTAAATACAGGAAATAATCATATAGTAACTAATAATTATATTGGCGGTTCGCAAGCCGAGTGCGGTGGCACTGCATTGACAATAAACGCCAGTAAACCACATTATTATGCAGGTATTTTTATTAATGGTGGTTTGGTTAATAAAAGCACTATTGAAAACAATATAATTCGGAACATGAATTACACCAGCACCAACTCCAACCCTTGGGATGGTATATTTATTAACTCTGGAAATGTTGATGTTATTGGCAACACCATTGGTGCCGAAACAGGTACTGGCTCTATCATTATCACCACACCTGCGGCTTCGGCCACAGCCACAATGTCAGGTGGTATAATAACTGCAATTAATTTAGTTGGAGGTGGAAGTGGCTATACTTCGGCACCTTCAATCACATTCTCTACTGCTGGAAGCTCTGTATCGGCCACTGCCACAGCTACCCTTACTGGTAATGTGGTTGATACCATAATAATAGACAACGGCGGCACAGGCTATACAGGTACTCCAACTGTAAGTATCGATGGTTCAACCTATTCTACATCGCATGGAATGATACAAAATAGCGCTGGTACAGTTAATATTTTAAATAATAAAACGGGTTCTATCACTACAGTTGGGTCTGCCACTTATTCGCATGGTTTTGAGTCTATTTATGTCAGAGCATTAAACGCTTCGGCGGTAACCAATATTCAAAATAATTTATATGGAAGTTTGACTACTGCCAATAGTATTGATGTTAGCTCCACAGCAACCACCTCACCTCAAAAGCAGGATGTGTATGGTATATATAGCTCATCGGTGGGTACCACAACCATTTCGGGGAACACAGTTGCCAATTTAACAAATAGGTATGAGGGAATAAACTCCGGATCAAAAACAAGGGGAATTCAAACCATTACTGGTACAAATACGATATTGAACAACACTGTTAGAAATTTATCAACAACCAGTGGTAATAGCGGTAAAAAAACATCAGCAACAATTATTGGCATCTCCCAAACCTCTACAACAGGCAGTTATCAAATTGTAAAAGGAAATAAAGTGTATGGTATTTACAACACAAATACAAACCAAAGAAATAATGTAATTGGAATCTTTTTTTCGGGTATTCCTGGTGGTTCAAATAGTGTTACCGAAAATTTTGTACATAGTTTAAGTTGCACCTCTTCGGATTTACTATCTGAAATTGATGGTATTGTACTATTTAATGGGCTAACAACTACCGCCAATAATATTGTAAATATTGGTACAAGCATTTCGAATGGCTATTTGATGTATGGAATTTGGGATGAAGGTGGTGCTACAAATAACAATTCAATTTATTTTAACTCAGTGTATTTGGCAGGTACAGTTGCTTCTGGCACAACTGCGAATACTGCTGCATTATGGAATAATTTTAATACGTCTACCCGAAATTATAGAAACAATATTTTCTACAATGCTCGTACGGGAGGTTCAGCTGGAAAACATTATGCTATTGTATTAGCTGGTGTGGCCAATACAACCATCGACTACAACGATTACTATTATGCTGGATCAGTACTTGGTAAAATTGGGACGCTCGAAAGAACAAATTTAGCAAACTGGAAACTTGGAACCTCGCAGGATGTGCATAGTTTGAATACTGACCCTGGATTTACAGTTGCAGGTAGTACTACAGATACAGATTATAAAACAGGAGTAACAGTTTTGCCTGGCGTAAGTGTTGTAGCAGTAACTACCGATTATGCGAATGCTGCAAGGTCTATCAACCCCAAAATGGGTGCTTACGAAGGTGTTTTATATAAATGGACAGGAATTACAAGCACCAATTTTGCCACTGCATCCAACTGGGAAGGAAATGAAGTGCCACCCAATGGAGCAGATATTTCATTTGTCGAAACACCTACTAATCATTGTATTTTGGATCAAAACAGATCTTTGCGGAGCATTACCAACGCCCAAGCTGTGAAAAATTTTGTATTGAATGGAAAACAGTTTACTTTAACTGGCAATTTGACTTTTACAAATAGTGCCAAAATAGATGCCACTGCAGCTTCTTCAAAAATAATATTTGCTGGAACAGCTGCTCAAAGTATCCCATCGGGCTCTTTTGTAAATAATACTGTTGATTCATTAACTGTTAATAATGCAAGTGGATTGACCTTGAATGGCGATTTTACAATAGAAAAAGGCATTGCTTTAACGGCAGGTAACTTTGCCATTGGCGCTAATACTTTAACTTTCAATGGAATTGTTACTGCACTCACAGGAACTGTAACCGGTGGCACTTCTACTAATATGATTATTGGTGGGACCGGAGGAGCAATCAGCATGCCCGCTCTTACACTAGCTAACTTAACAATAAACCGTGCAACTGGTGTAAATATGATTGGAAATGTGAATATTGCCACCACTTTAACATTAACCAACGGAACTCTTACCGTAGGTGCAAATACCTTGACACTTTCGGGCACTACTCCTGTAAGAACTTCGGGAAACATAGATGTAAGCAATGCGGCGGCAAGTGTGGTTTTTGCTAATCCATCGGCAATAATTTTGCCTGCTGCGTTATTCACAGGTGATATACAACAACTTACATTGAATACATCGGCTGGTGTTACAGCAGGCGGCAATTTGTCGATAGCTGGAAATTTACATTTAAATGCTGCCAATCCTACCGACGTGAAAGGACTGTTGGATATGGGAAGCGGTTATGAGCTGGAGATGAAAAATGCAGCTACAACTACCGGTGCAGGCGATGTTACTGGTAGAATTGTAAGGAATGGTATTAATCCCGAAACAACCTATACTTTTGGGAATGCACTTTCTACTTTGCGTTTTTATAACGCTACAAGCGAAAACATGCCAACAAAAATCAAATTTATAGTAGCAATAGGAGCTGTACACTTAACAAAAAGCAATACCATTAAACGATATTATCAAATAGTACGAACAGGAGGAAACACACCAACTCGATTTACATTGAACCTGCATTATTTGGACAGTGAATTAAATGGCATTACAGAAAGCAATTTGGTTTTTTGGGATCATCACATTCCTTATGCTGGCACTTCGCCACACGAACATGGAAAAACTGAACTGAATACCGACCAAAACTGGATTTCGCTTTCGGGTCATAGTATAGCATATTTGGTTCAAAATGAATATTCTAGCGAAGTGACTTATGTAGATAATGCTACAACGCCCCAAAGTCAGGCAAAAATATGGATGATGAGCGCCAAAGAATCAACAAGTAATTATGTATGGTTGGGCTCAGTATCATCAGAATCAAATAATTGGGATATAATAGCCAACTGGTCGGGAAGTTTAATACCTACTACAACAAGCGATGTTATTATTCCAAATAACACTCCAAATGCAGCCAAGCTGCCAGATAATGAAACACGTGAAGTTAAGTCCATTAGCATAGAAGCTGGTGGAAGAATGGTAGGCGGAACCAACAGTATTTTAAATGTAAATGGCGCATTGGAAGTGAACAACGGAACAGTTTCGTGGCTCAATGCTGGTAGTTTTGATGCAGGTACAAGTACAGTGGTTTTCAAAAGAATCAATGCTTCGATAGCGGGAAATACTAATTTTTACAATATTACAATTCCTCATGACACTTGCTCGTTATTACTAATAAGTGGTTCTACGACACGAGTCTCAAACACTTTTAGCAAAACAACAAATTCGGTGTTTAATACAAATTATAATGGTGCAACCACTTTTGGCTATAATGGTGCCAATCAAACGGTAGTTTTGCCATTAAACAGCAGCTATTACAATTTGGAATTAAGTGGAAGCGATACCAAAACAATGCCTGCAAGTGCTTTAACAGTATTAGGCAATTTATCAACAAGTGAGACTACACTAGCTTCTGCGGCTGCTGCCATTACGATAGGTGGAAATATGACTGTGGGTAATGGCACAACATTCAATACAGGCAATTTTAATCATTCTATAGCTGGCAATTTAGAGAACAATGGTACTTTTAATGCTGCTTCGGGTTATGGTATAACAATGAATGGCGCTGCTGCACAAACAATTGGAGGTGCAACTATTACTAATTTTGACAAACTAACCATTAATAATAATGCGGAAGTTACTTTGCTTACAAATGAAAATGTAAACAATGAATTGATTTTAACTGCAGGTAATATGAATGTTGGTTCAACCACTTTGGGGCTGAACGGCACAATCAGCAAAACATCTGGCTTGCTGAACGTTAGTTCGCTTTCATCATTGAATTTCGGTGGAACTGATGCATTGACCCTTCCGAACAGTTTATTTTCAAATACACCTTCTATCAATAACTTAACCATTAATCGATCGGGTGGAGTAACGCTGGGAAATCAAAGCTTAACTGTAAATGGTTTGTTGGATTTAGCTGTTGGAACTATCACAGTGGCAGCCAACACATTGACATTAACAGGTAGCTCACCAACCCGCACAAGCGGAACTATTAATGCAAGCAATGCTGCAGCAACAATGGC
>JAIFKX010000105.1 GCA_020049335.1 Paludibacter sp.
ACATGCTCGGCATTTTCTTTTTTGTCCACACTGAGTTTTTCTGCCAATTCGGCATCCTTTTCATCGTTACCTGTGCGGCGGAATGTGCCGGCAATGGGTTTGATAAATGCTTTTTGCTTTTTGGCATCTACCACCAAATGCGCTTCGGGCGACGAACCAAAAATACGGAAATCTCCAAAATTGAAATAAAACAAATAAGGCGAAGGATTTACCGAACGCAAGGTGCGATACAGCATAAAATCGTCTCCTTTATATTGTTGGTAAAAACGACGCGAAAGTACAATTTGGAAAACGTTTCCTTTGAAACATTCCTCTTTGCCACGAGTTACCATTTTTTTGTAATCTTCGTCGGAAATATCACATTCCTCTTCGCCCACAGCCGAAAATTCGTAAGTAGCAATGTTATTATTTTCAATAATTTCCTCTATATCACTGATTTTCGATGTTTCACCTTCGAGCAAATTTTCGATAATGGTCAGCTCATTGTTGAAATGATTTACAGCAATAATGTATTTAAATAACACATAATGTAAGCCGGGCATACTTCCGGGAACGGTTTCGCGGGCTTTAAGCTTTACATCTTCAAAATACTGAACTGATTCATACGAAGAATAGCCAAACAAACCATTAATGCCCACTGGATTGTCGTTTTTTACTAAATCTACCGATTTCAGGAAAGCATCGAAACGCTCAGCAACCGTTAACTTACTGGTTACCGGAGTTTCAATTTTCGAACCATCGGGATATTCTTCTTTAATCAGAAACTGATTCACCGAAATTCCTCCAATCGGACAAAATCCGATATAAGAATAACTGTTTTCAACACCGTGATAATCGGAACTTTCCAACAATACCGAATTGGTATATAAATCGCGTATTTTGAGATAGATACCTACCGGCGTTTGCAAATCAGCCAGCATGGTGCGAGAATTAACCCCTAACCCCTGAAGGGGAACTGAGTTACTTTTGTTTTTTATATCCATATAAAATAAATTTATAATCTTTGAGAAATTTCAAGTTCAATTTTTTGTAATGTCAATTCAATTTCATTGAATACTTGTTTGTTTGTAAAACGAATGACTTTTAATCCTAGTTCTGCTAATTCGATATCACGATTAATATCATAAGAATATTGTTCTGGAGTATTATGATAGCCTCCATCAACTTCAATTATAAGTTGTGCTTTATGACAATAAAAATCAGCAATAAAATACAAAATTGGATGCTGCCGCTTAAATCTAATTCCATTGCATTTAATTCTACTTATATTATTCCAAAGAAATATTTCAGCATCAGTTTGATTGTCTCTTAACTTTTTGGCTAATTCAAAATGAATAGGTAAAGCTCCATAAAACATGTTATTGCCCCTAACCCCTCCCGATTGTATCGGGATAAATTGCGGGGAATTGAAGTTAGTATCGTCTATTATATTTTCTTGAAAATCATTCATATACAATTTAAAATAATCAATAGTAATATCTCTTATCCCCCTTTAGGGGTTAGGGGTTATTTCTCTTATTCCCCCTTCAGGGGGTTAGGGGGCAGGTTTCATTTAAAATATTTTATGTACGTATCCATATCTTTGTCACCACGTCCCGAAACCGTGAGCACTACAACATCATCGGGTTTAAAAGTGTCTTTTTCTTTTTTGAATAATGCTAATGCGTGTGCCGATTCGATGGCCGGAATAATTCCTTCTAATCGGGTTAATTCAAACGCTGCCTCTAAAGCTTCATCATCATTTACGGCATGTACTTTGGTTCGTCCAACTTTGGCAAAATAGGCATGTGCGGGTCCTATTCCTGGATAATCTAATCCTGCAGAAATTGAATACGGTTCCGTAATTTGTCCATCTTCGTCCTGCATCAGCAAAGTTCTGAAACCGTGAATAATTCCTACCGTTCCAACGCTAATTGTAGCCGCAGTTTCGCCTGTTTCCACACCTAAACCTCCCGCCTCGGCCGAAATGATTTTTACGCGCTCATCATTCAAATAATGATAATATGTTCCCATAGCGTTGCTACCACCACCCACGCAAGCCATCAGATAATCAGGATAATCTCGTCCAATCTGCTCCTGCAATTGCCATTTAATTTCCTCGCTGATAACCGATTGAAAAAAACCAACCATGTCGGGGTAGGGGTGCGGTCCCACGGTAGAACCAATAATATAAAACGAGTCAGGATTTGAACACCAATAGCGGATGGCTTCGTTGGTAGCATCTTTCAATGTCCAGTTGCCACTTGTAACCGGCTCAACCGTTGCACCCAACATGCGCATTTTCTGCACGTTCAAAAACTGACGCTCCACATCGGTTTTTCCCATAAACACAATACATTCCAAACCCATCAACGCACATGCCGTTGCGGTTGCTACGCCATGCTGTCCGGCACCCGTTTCGGCAATAATGCGGGTTTTTCCCATGCGTTTTGCCAACAGAATTTGCCCCAGCGCATTGTTTATTTTATGCGCACCAGTATGGTTCAAATCTTCGCGTTTCAGGTAAATTTTCGTATTGTATTTTTCCGACAGACGAGTTGCAAAATACAGCGGAGAGGGTCTGCCAACGTAGTTTTTGAGCAAATCGTAGTATTCGGCTTTGAACGAAGCATCATCTTTTATGGCATAAAATGCTTCTTTGAGTCGTTCAACCGTTCCGTGGAGAATTTCAGGGATATAAGCTCCTCCAAATTCGCCGTAATAGCCGTTGTTATCAATACCCCCAACCCCTAAACCCCTATCCCCTCCCGATTGAATCGGGATAAATTGCGGGGAACTGAAGTTAGTTTTGTCTTGTATTTCATTTTCAATATTCTTCATATCAAACATTTATATAATCGTTAGTAATATTTCTTCCTCCCCCTTTAGGGGTCGGGGGTAGTAATACAAAAAAAGGCTTATCGTGAGTTCCGACAAGCCTTTTTGTAATATTATTTGTTTTATTCGACAATATTCATAGGTTTTTTATCTCACGGATTAGCTAATCTGTAAGTGCCACCACCAAAATTTTGTAATTGTCGAAATTGATTTCATTATTTTTTGTTTTGAATTGCAAAGATGATAATTTATTTTTAGCTGTGCAAGAAATTTATAAAAATTTCACTCTTCAACGGGAAAAACCCCTTTTGTTGATTTAAAAAGATATTTAGTCATTTGTTGATTCGACTCGAAGCCCAAGGCATAAATAATACTCGTTTTCTGCGTAATTTTCACAATTGTATCTGAATAAATTCTTTCCTGTCCTTGATTCCAAAACAAATGTTCGGTTTCGAAAAGCTCACCTTGTATATTCGTCATGCGCACATTTCCCTTTAGCTCCCACAATTTTTCGTATTCATTAAAACGCGCATATTTACTGTGAATGTTAGCGTCTACTTTCAGGTTTTCGTCGAATTTTTCGAAATGAATACCTTCTGTAAATTCCCAATAAGGCTGTGAAGCCCGATCGTAAACGTCCCATTTTGATGCCGAAATGCGATAGCGCGTAACGCCCGAGTCGGAAATGACGGTGGTAATGTCGGTAGCACGTAAACGAGGTAATTTTGTTCGGTCGGTTATGGCTGAAATTTTACCTGCCTCCGCCTCTTTGGTGCACGAGCCATGCATAAACAAAATAACAACCACCATGCAGGCGATTGTTATTTTTAGAAATGAATATTTCGGCATTATCATGCGTTTTCGAATTGATGTATTATCTACAAGTAGTTGATTCTCCAATCCATCCACCTACGAAGAACGAACTTCCTGCTTTTAACTGTGGTTGGAAGAAAATGTCATCTTTCGAAGGGAAATAAGCACTGTATGTGCGAATTAAATCGTTAGCATCATCGGCAACGCTAGGGTCAACTTGTTTTGCTTTTTGGAATTTATCAACTGCTGCCCAAAAAACTGATTTTGCCAAAACTGGGTCGTCAAAAATACCACGTGATTTAGCATACATACTACCAATTAATAAATAAGCTTTTCCGTTGTTCGATTTGAATTCCAATGAGTTACGAGCGTACTCGCGAGCACGCGACATGTTGTTTAGCTCTTTATAAACAATTTGAGCGTTGGTAAATTGATATTCTGCTTTGTCTTCGGCTTTAGTTGCTAATTTAGTAGCTTCATCGTAAAATGAAACAGCTTTTGCAAACTCTTCTTTTTTGTACGACATAGTTGCTAAGGCAGCAGCAGATTCTTCGGTAGGTTGAATTTTGTATAAAGCTACAGCGGCAGAAAAGAACACTTCCGATTCTATGCAACGAACTCGTTTGTAAAGTCCTACAATATTTGTTAGAACGTCCTGATTTGTAAGATTTTGAGCAACCTGTTCTTTGTATAATTTATCCAAGGTATTGCAATCGGCAGCACCACTTTGAGCAAATAATTGTTCGAGGGCTGGTTTTAATTGTACTGCTCCTGCATTTGTTTTTAATGCTGTGTTCGCAATAATCTGGTCGAGTACCGCACTTACTTTAGTAAAGTCCGAAATGTATTTTTCGGCGTGAGTAGCATCAGCCTTAAAAATATTATTCGACACAGTTAAAAATATTCTTATTACATCCAATTCTGAGTTTTCGCCCATACCTTCAACCGATTTTTTAAGCCATTCGTAAGCGGGCTTTTTTGTTTCATCGTTTTTAGCAAACTGTACGTAATCCAAGCCTTTCAATCCAAGAATCCAAGACGTAGGATAACGAGCATCGTCGCCAAAATACTTGATACGGTTGTCGTACATTCCCATCAGTTTCTCAAAAACTTTGGTGTAGGTGGCGTCGTCTTTAGCTTGCGACAATTCCCACTGTACAATTTCACGTCCGCGACTGTAAATTACCTTGTTGGCTCCCGGGCAGTCTTTATAAGCAGCATTCCAGGGCACCAAGGCATCGGCATATTGTTTGTTTTTAGCCGATTCGTTGAATAAACTAATGTTGATGTTACATTCTTCGGTAACAACAGCGACCTCTGGTACTGCTGGCACTTCTGGCGTAGCTGGAACTGCAACTTCGGTTGCTTCTGCTTTTTTATCCTTTTTGTCTTTTTTCGACTCTTTTTGTGCAAAGCAGTTGGTAAATAATACCACACTAAAAAGAATTACTAATACATTTTTCGTTTTCATAAAAATATTTGAGCTTATTATTTTTGTTTATAATTTTCGTTTAAAGAACCAATTTTCGTTTATGACAGCATTTAGTGTAAATTTCATATAATCTTCACGAAGTGATGTGTTTGAACCAATTTTGCCATATTCGAAAGTAGCATTCACTACCGTTTTACTGTTGCGCAACGGTAAGCCTAAACCAAAAGTTATGCCAAAATTATTTGGTGGTAATTGTCCATTAATTTTATAGTACGAATTGGAGGTGTTTAAACCAAAACGATAGGTAACTCTATCAAAATATTTCCGACCTCTTAGGTTTGGAATAAATTCTGTTCCGATTGCCAATCGCGATTGGTTTGCAAGTGTATCGGTAACTCCCATAAACTTTACATCTGCCCAATTTTTAACGCTATAATCTATCCCTACTGAAAATTGTTTGTTGTTATTATAATTTAAACCCACACCAAAAGATTCGGGTGTTTCAAATTCTTTAAATTGCGATTGTAGCGGTGTTGGTACATCAATAATACTTCCAGTAGATTCAGCGTAGGTAGCTTTCAATGGCGTTTTCATTTCGTAAAATGCACCTAATGTAAGATTGTGTTTTTTGTCGAATACACGATTATATTGTAAACCATATCGGAATCGAAAGCTATTTACTTTAATAGAATCCCGTTGATATGAAGGTGTAAATTCGGTGTTGTTAAAGGTTAAGTATCTATTATTGATATTGTTGCCAAACATATAATAGGCGTTTACCCCCAGCGATAAGTGTTTGAATAATTGTACAGAGAATCCAGTATAGGCTTGATTAATACCTCCTTGACCAAAGAAAGATCGTGTTGATGTGATTGTGTCGGGATAAGCAACAGCATCTAAAATGGCTGTGGTTGTAAAATTATAGCCAGTAAACGAATAGGGTAATACACCCATACTAAAACCCGTATTTTTCCAAAGCGGAAATTGCATGGTTATATATTCCAAATTTGCGGTTAGTTTTGATGTACTTGTACTGTTGTTTGTAAACCGCGAACCCATCATTGTTATGCCCATATCAAACATAAAAGTCATCGAATCCACAGCACTGTATGATGCTGGGTTAACAGTATTGATTGATGTGTGAGAGCGTGAACCTATTGCTACTCCACCCATTGCCCGTTGATCTCCCGAATAATTATCGCTAATATCGCCAAAACCGTACAGGGTGTAGGGTGAGTTGGTGTTGTTTTGCGCAATCGAAAATTCGCTAACAAAAGCAATAAAAAGAAGAATTAAAAGCTGTTTAATTTTTGACATTTAATTGAAGTATTCGGTTCAGACCAATTAATACAAGATATTTTTCTGCAAAGATGGGACTTTTTAGCGTTGATACAAAGTAATTTGCGTCACCGCCTGTTAAAAAAATTGAAAGTTCAGGATATTTAATTTTTAAAGCATCAAAATAACCATTTATTTCGAATAAAACGCCATTCATAACACCATTTAGCAATGCCGCATTTGTATTTACACCCAATAAACCAAAATTTTCAGACGGTTCCACTTCTGGAAGTCGTTTGGTAAAAGTATGTAATGCTTTTAATCGCATACGAATTCCGGGGGCAATGTTTCCACCATGATACACCGATTTCGCATCAACAAAATCGTAGGTTATAGCTGTCCCTGCATCCACAACCAGCAAGTCGCTTTGGGGCTTTAGTGTTAACGCACCAACAACCGCTGCAATTCTATCTTTACCAAGCGTTTCGGGCTGTTCGTAATGGTTTGTTACTGGCAATTTTGTTTTTTCGTTTAGCAAAATAAAAAATGGAAATTCAGTTTCTAAATATTTCATAAATTCCACATTTTCGACCGATACATTACTTAATATACAAGCCGAAAACGAAAACTTTTTCTTTAAATCTAATAACTCCGAAACGCCTAAAATGGTATAAACTTCCGTAAAAATCAATGTATCGCCGTCAAACACACCTACTTTGGTACGTGTATTTCCACAATCGATACATAAATGAAATTTTTCGTAAGCCATCGAATTTACAAAATCATTTTTTCAATTGGTATTACTAAAATTCCTTCGGCACCAAGCGCTTTCAATTTGCCAATAATATCCCAAAACTGTTTTTCGCCAATTACAGCATGAAGTGAGCTCCAACCTTCTTTGGCAAGGGGCATAATCGTAGGACTTTTCATGCCTGGTAAAACTTCAATTATTTCGTCCAAATTATCCGAAGGAACATTCATTAGCACATATTTTTTATCCTCAGCCAATTGCACGGCTTCGATACGGAAAAGCAATTCATTTAAAAGAACATGCTTTTCGGCTGATAAAGTAGGATGCTGAATTAAAAGAGCTTCCGATTTCATTAGCACTTCAACCTCTTTTAAATGATTGGTTACGAGCGTACTGCCAGAGCTTACGATATCAAAAATGGCATCGGCCAATCCAATTCCAGGCGCAATTTCGACCGAACCGGTTATTACATGGATGTCAGCAGTTACTTTTTTTTCAGCTAAAAAATCTTTCAGAATTTCGGGATACGAAGTGGCAATCACTTTTCCGTTGAACCACTCAATGCCTTTGTAATCCACTTCTTTGGGAATTGCCAACGAAAGACGGCACTTACTAAAACCTAATCGTTTAGTTATCAGTGCATTTTTCTTTTTCTCGGCATATTCGTTTTCGCCTACAATGCCAATGTCTGCTACGCCATCGGCTACCGACTGTGGAATGTCATCGTCGCGCAAGAAAAGCACTTCGAGCGGGAAATTACGTGCAGGCAAGAGTAATAATCGCTTACCAGATTCGAGTTTTATACCCGATTCAGAGAGTAGGAGCATTGTTTCGTCGTACAATCGACCTTTTGCCTGAACAGCTATTCGTAACATATATCTTTGTTTTTGAAATTTTAGGAGTGCAAAAATACAAAAAAAACGCTGATAATTGAGCATTTAGAAACAAAAAAGTCCGTTAAATGAATTAACGGACTTTATCATGCGTCTGCATTTTAAGCCATAGCTTAATTATTTTACTGAATCAACAACAGTTGTGTCAACTACCATTGTATCAACAACAGCAACAGTATCAACAGCAACAGAGTCAGTTGCAGGAGCTTCTTCAGCAGCTTTAGGAGCACAAGAAGCGATAGCGATAGCTACGACAAAAAATAAAAATACTTTTTTCATTTCGTTTTTAACTTTAATTATTAAACATGTTTTGTAATTCAAAATCGATGCAAAATTACAACATTT
>JAIFKX010000017.1 GCA_020049335.1 Paludibacter sp.
GCTTCAAAAATTATTTACTTGTCGGCCGATGCATTTGGTGTATTGCCTCCAGTATCTATTTTGGACGAACAATCAGCTCAATATCACTTCCTTTCAGGCTTTACTTCAAAATTAGCTGGAACAGAACGTGGTATCACTGAACCAGTTCCTTCTTTTTCTCCTGCATTTGGTGAGGCTTTCTTAACTTTGCACCCAACTATGTATGCAAAAACATTGATTGGAAAAGCTAAAGAACACAATGCTAAAGTATATTTGGTAAACACAGGTTGGAACGGTACAGGAAAACGTATTTCGTTGAAAAATACTCGTGCAATTATTGATGCAATTATCGATGGTTCAATCGAAAATGCACCAACTGTTCATATTCCAATTTTGAATCTCGTAGCTCCAACAACTTTAAATGGTGTAGAAGCAGGAATTCTTGATCCACGCGATACTTATGCTGAAGTAGCTGAATGGGAAACTAAAGCAAAATCGTTGGCTGCTAAATATCTCAAAAACTTTGAGCAATATTGCGATAATGACGATGCGAAAGCATTGATTCCATCGGGTCCACAATTGTAATTTAGATCAAAGAACAAAGAGTAAAGATAAAAAAACTTTTTGCAACTATAAAACGCGCTGTTCGATAATTTCGTACAGCGCGTTTGTTTGTTTATTTGTTTGTTTGTTTGTTTGTTTGTTTGTTTGTTAATTCGTAGAGATTATAATTTTGAATAACTCTTCAGAATTATTGACAAATACTTTAGCTCCCACCTCTTCCAATTCACTTTGTGGGCGAAATCCCCATAGTACTCCAACAAAGTTAACTCCGGCATTATAAGCTGTTGCAACATCAACACCTGAATCACCCACATATAAAACCTCTGATTTATCAACATCAGCATTTGTTACAATTTCGTTCAAAATAGATGGATTAGGTTTTGCCAGAAATCCTTCGCGCTGACCGAATACATCTATAAAATGAATTTCAGCAAAAAAGCGGGCAGACAAGTCCACGGTTGCTTGATGAATCTTATTTGATGCAACAGCTAATTTAAAGCCTTGCTCTTGTAGCTTAAATAGCAAATCAACAATCCCATTGTATGGCTTTGTGAATGTGTCAGAATGGCTGTAATAGTGCTTAATAAACTCAATCTTCAACATCGAAACATTATCGGTATTACGTTTATTTTCGGGTAAAGCACGTTCAAGTAGTTTATTAACGCCATTTCCAATAAAAAAACGGTAATCTTCAGTTTTGTGTGTGGGAAAATTATAGTAGATTAAAGCATGATTTACGCTATTGGCTAAATCTTCTATTGTATCAAGTAAAGTTCCATCGAGATCAAAAATAATTAGTTTATACATAAATAGTTTAAAAATTTGAGAAATTAAAAAATAGAATATTGAACTGTAAAGATATTACTCTCATATATCACGTATTTATTTTTGCAAAGGTACATCAATTGTACATATTTTTTTGTAATTTTGTCAGCCTTATTTTATCGATGGTAAATTTTGAAGTTAGTTTGTTACATAATTATGAATAGTTACCAATCGTAAAATTAATATTATGCCAAAAATTTCTATTATTGCTGCTGTTGCAGACAATTACGCTATCGGAAAGTCGAATAAACTGCCATGGCACTTACCTGCGGATTTAAAGCATTTTAAAGCATTAACAACCGGATCGGCAGTGTTAATGGGAAAACGAACATTCGAAAGTTTGCCAAATGGACCACTTCCAAACAGAAAAAATATTATATTATCTTCGATGTTTAACGAAGGCGTTCGCGAAGGATATTTTGAAGCAAATTCAATCGACGATGCTTTAGAATTATGTAATAATTCAGAAAATATTTTCATTATTGGAGGTGGAGCTGTGTACAAACAGTCAATGGAAATAGCTGACTATATGTATATTACTTGGGTACATGCCGATTTTCAAGCTGATGCATTTTTTCCTGAAATTGATTTTAATAAATGGAAAGAAATAAGTAGAGAAGATTTTGAACCCGACGAAAAAAATCAGTTCTCATATTCATTTGTTAAGTACGAAAAGATAAAGTAATATTTGATATTTAATTATCGATAGATTAAACGCTGAAATACTGTATATTTAAGATATTCATATATATTTATTTGAACATTTTTAAAATATAAGTAGTTATAAAATAAAACAGCCTGTGAATGTATATTCACAGGCTGTTTTATTTTTTTGTAATGTTTATTGTTCCCAAATATCTTGTTCAATATTCATTAATTCATATTCAATGCGCTGTTGTTCACGTCTTAAGCTTACAGGGTCGCTATACGTTTGTAATAGCATTTTGTCAAACATATTACTGTCACCCAATAAGTAGGAATAAAACAGACGTTGAGTAAAGAAGTCATCAAAAGTCATACGTTGGTTTTCGTTTCCATTTGGTACAATTAACTCCTTAGCAATGTATGGCCTAAGTTCATCGTACAAAAACCAACAAACAACCGAACTTTGGAAATAATTCCAAATACTTTCATCTGTTTTAGCTATACCACCAGTATTCAATTTAGTAAGATTTATCTCATTTCTTGAAAAGTAAGGTGCAATAGCTATAATTTTAGAATACATTTTAGAGTAATGCTTATTAAAGAAAACAATCTCTTGTATAACATATTTCAATGAATTTGCAGAATATGTTCCGAAAGCATAATCATTTATAATAGGTTTATTTGTAATAGGATCATTTTTTATTAAAGGCGTTTTTCGTATTTTCATTTCAG
Source organism: Paludibacter sp. (assembly GCA_020049335.1). Taxonomy (GTDB): domain Bacteria; phylum Bacteroidota; class Bacteroidia; order Bacteroidales; family Paludibacteraceae; genus Paludibacter. Next base: position 2,746 of record JAIFKX010000017.1, read on the forward strand.
AAGAATCCCAATCACAATCAATAAAAAACTCTGCAAATTTTTCCTTGCAAATTGGTTCCTTATTCCATGCTGGCTGTATGTCTTCATCCTTTTTTTCGTATCCTTTTAAGGTATCATTAACGGTTGCTTCAAGAATAACTCGAAGCAAATTCTTATATTTAACCGTAGGTGTTACAGGGAAATACAATTGACTATTTTGTTTTTCCCTCATATCAATTATTCTATAAATTATACGCGACCAAACAATATCATCACGACGATGATTTACAATGGCAATAGTATCTGATAATGATTTCATTTCTTCTGCCTGAGACTGCACTTTACCCGATTTTTCGAAAAAAGGTAATGTCTCATTTTGAGCGAAAATACACGAAAAAGCAACAATTAACAGGCTTTGTATTAAAACTATTTTTTTCATTTTCATTTTTTTTAATTACTATCCTAATCTTACAATTAAAGTACCAATATTTTGATTATAACCATCAGGTCCACGCGCAACGATATTACTTATAATTAAAGTTTTTCCTTTAGTTAAACGTGATATAAAATTCCCATCAATTTGAGTTCCAACAACATTTTTAACAGGGTATCCATCCGCAATCATTGTAAAAGAAATAATTTGAAAGTTAGCCTTCACTAACTCATCTTTTCCATAACTTGCAATAAGTACACATTCTTTGAGCTCGTCTGGCGACATAACACCATTTTGTTTCTGATTCCCAGATTTATCAGCTAAAAATGCAGTAGGTTTGGGAAGGCGCTTAATTCTAAACTTGCCCGATCCCATTGCTTTTATAGCCTTGTCAATCTTGGCTGAAACAGAAATAGTTAATTCTCCATCACTCATGGTTGTTATTTCATATTTTCCAGGTCCTCTTTGTACTGTCTTAGCATTTGGTACACTTAAAATAATGTTTTCGGGTGCAATCCCAGGAACAGAAACACTGAAATTATTTATAATACCTTTATAAACCACATTTAAGTCAGCATTTGATATTGTAGCCGAAGGTTGACTAACCATATATTCCGATTTGAATTTATAGGTACGTGTATTTCCATCATTTCCCTGCATTCTTATTTCACCAGCATAATTTTTCAATCCTATACTCGTAGCAGATGTTTCGTAAAGTCCTTTGGCAATTCTACTGCCACCAATATAATACTCTGGAGTAATTGTAGAATCGACGGCAGATAATACAATACGAGCTTTATATTTATCACCAGTAAATACGAATCTCGACTCGGGGATAACCAATGCTTCAATTTTGTTTACACGAAAATCAGACGCGTCAGTTTGGCTTTTGAGATATTGAACAAGTTCAGCTTCGGCCGAGCGAATATCATTTTGATATTTAGTGAGCAACGTTACAACAGCTGAAACAGGCATTAATTCGAACATCGACAATTCCCAAGGTTGCTTTTCATTGGTTTTTTCATTAATGACTGAATTAGTTGCAAAGATTTCTGAATAAAGCTTTTGTTTGCTGGTATTACCATCGTAGGCATTAAATATTTTATTTCTATAATCGTCAATTTTTGATTTCAAGATTTTTCCATTCCCACCAGTAATAGCATAAATAGCAGCTGCATCTAAATTATCTCTTCCTTTAATATTTCGTGCTTTCGGGTCGGCTTCTTCTTTGTCGGCTATTTTAACAATTTGAACTTTAAAATTTTCTAAATAATTAAATAAATCATTGGATTCCTTTTTAATGTTATTCGCTTTTGTAAGCCACTCTCCTACTTTTGTAGGATTTTTTTTGTATAAATCGTTAAAATCAATATACAAAGATGCATTACGTTGTTCGGCCGACTCAATAGAGGTATGTAGACTATTGTCAACCTTTGTAAATCCATTTAATATATCGCTTGACACATTCAGAGCTAACATCGCTGTTAACACCAAATACATCATACCTATCATTTTTTGCCTCGGTGTTTCCGGACAATTTTTAGCTCCACTCATTCTGTGTCAAATGTTTTAAATAGTAAACAAATAGTTAGTTTAAAGCATTTAGCATATTACCATATACTTGGTTCAAATCCTTTACCTGAGATGCTAATTTTTCGGTACCAGTTTTAAATAAATCTGTCTGTGCAGCAGCTATCTCGGTAGTTGATTTAATTTTTGACATTTCAACATTTAATGCGTGTAAATTTCCATCGAGTGTTCGTAGAGTTTCTGATTGCTTTGTTAAGCTATCAGATTGCGCTTGTACATTTCGAATTTGAATTTCGTAGATTGAATTTATTGAGGACAAACTTTTATTAATGTCATCAACTTTTGTTGCATAAACCTTTGTATTTTTATCGACACTTTGTATTCCTTCGGCTATACTTTTGTATGAAGTTTCTAACTTAAGAGAAGCATTATTGAGAACATCTTGTGAACCAATAAATTTGCCTGTTGCTTCGGAAGCGGAATCAATATTTTTTACCAAATTTTCAGTCGATTTAGCAACATTGGAAATGGTTGATAATTGATTAGCAGTGTTTGATAGATTTTTAATTCCATCCGATAACTTTTTAACATCGTCGTCGCTGATTGACTCTGAATAAGACAAACCACCTTTTGTAGCAGTTGCAGTAGCTGATCCAACAGCACCAACGTTAAGTTTGTTACCACTTTCGAAATCATAAATTTTACTCCAGTCTATTTCTTTATGTGGCTTATCAAAAGCACCAAATGCAAAAAGGATTGCTTCAACTGTCATACCAACTCCTAGCATAGCTCCACCCCATGAAGCATGTAGGATTTTACCCATCGCACCTACGATTACAACAGATGCACCAAGACTGTACAATATACCTATAAAACGTTGAGTTTTAGGTGCATGCCACATTTTATCAAATTTTGATTCTTCTACAGACATAATTTTTATATATTAAATTGCTATTTTTTTATTACAAACTTTAAATTTTAATCTCCGTTAAATGAGCGTACACAACGGAAGCCAATGTATGGACGGCTTTCATATTGATATTCATAAGTGCGAACGCCACATTGAAGGTAGTAGCCTATATCTTTCCATGATCCACCCTTAACAACTTTACGTTTCAACACATTCGAATCATCTTGCTTGGCACTATACTGAAAGTTTGGATTCATATCTGCTACAAGAGAACTTTGAGCATTTATATAAGCTGTTGATGTCCATTCAGAAACGTTTCCAGCCATATCAAATAGTCCATAATCGTTTGGCATAAAAGAGCCTACTTTCATTGTAGTGGCACCTGTATCGTCGGTATAACTACCACGGGTAGGTTTAAAGTTTGCTAAATAACATCCCTTAGAATCACGCAAATAATTACCTCCCCAAGGATACATTCCTAATCTACGACTTCCACGTGCAGCATATTCCCATTCGGCTTCGGTTGGTAAGCGATAGTCTTGCCCACCAAAAGCATTTGAGCTATTATACAAATCGGTACGCCAATTACAAAAAGCTTGAGCTTGTTCCCAAGTAACACCAACAACAGGGTAGTTCGCAAATCCTGGATGTGAAAAATACATTCTCATTTTAGGGTCATTGTACGAATATTGAAAATCACGTATCCACATCACGGTGTCTGGATAGATTTTCACAATTTTATTGGATATTAAATCCTTTCGAGTAATAAGTGGACGATTAATTGTTGAGTCAATAACATATCCATATTCATTAATGTAGGAGGTGTCAACGCGTGCAATAGAGCCTTTAGGATAGGCACCCGTATTAACATTCAACTTATTTCCAGCTAATGCAGCCTGATCATAATTAATCCATTCGTATTTATACATTAATTTACCAGGATCTAACTGCGGTTTAGATGCTAAATCATTTGAACCTTGATAATTAATAGATTTAAAAATACGTTGATAAACAGAATCTTTGCTCATCCATGGAACTTTTGTTCTCCAATTTAGATTCACCGTTTTTAATTGCTGAGGAGATAACTGATCTAAAGGAGTATTTTTATCGTTATATGTAGTATATTTTTGTCGTTCTTTGATATTAAGAGATTGATCTTCGATTAAACTTCGCATAATAGTGGAATCGCGAACCCAAGTAACAAACTGTTTATATTCATCGTTTGTAATTTCAGATTCGTCCATCCAAAAAGCATCAACAGTAACATTAATCGACTTGTCCTTTACAACATTGAATGGTGACTGGTCATTAGCCCCCATCATATATGAACCACGTTTAATAAATACCATACCAAAAGGGTTCGCTTCTACAAATCCTCTTTTAAGCATGCTTCGTTTAGATACACCTATAAGTTCTCCAATAGGTTTAGCGGCAAGAATAATTATTACCACCAAAGTTAAAATTATAAGACTTTTTTTCATTTGCTAATCTAATTAAAAAAATAACTGAAATAAATTTGAAACAAATAATTAATTATAAAGTTCAAAATGCTCTAAAAAAACTTCAATAGAAAACATTTTGATGCAAAAGTACTATAAATATCTAATACTTTTATATTTTGAATTCTGTTTTGAAAAAACATATTCAAAACTATAAGAAAGTACAAATTCGTGCGAACCAAAGTTTGTCGTAATAAGCTTGCTTGTTGATAAATCGAATGAATACCCAATCGATAGTCCTGCATTTATATTAAGTCCTGCAAATAAAACAACTGAATTAAGAGGTCTAATAGACAAACCTCCCCAAAATTTATTGTCGTATTCTAAACGAGAACTTATATCAAACTGCCAAGCATTAAAGTCAGATTTAATAAGCATTGATGGTTTAAGTATATACTTATTATTCTCAAAACTGTAATTGTAGCCCCCAGTTATATAAAGCGAACTTTTTTGTTGAAATTCAGAATTCAATCCCCATTTTACATTAGGTTGATTTGCATGAAGATACGATACACCAGCATACCAAAGATTTGAATTATACCAAATGCCTAACCCTAAATCAAAACTAAGTCCTATAACATCTGATTGTGGAATTGCATCATCGCCTGTAAAACTATAATATTCACTTGTAATATTATTTTGAGCAACACTGTCGCCAGAAAAGCCCAAACTGACAAACCCGAATTCAGAACCAATACTTAAGACTCCATCGCCAAGACTTCGTTTATAAGCATATTGTATATGAGCGGATTGATTATTGAACCAACCAATTTTATCATCAACAATACTTATACCAAGGCCACTTTTTCCATTTCCAATTTTGATAGGAGAATTTATAGAAAAAGCAGTTGTTGAACCACCACCAGGCATGCTTATCATATTCAATCTATGCTGGCCAATAACTTCAATAAAATTACTTTGTCCCACCGCTGCGGGATTAAAAGTATTTGCATGAAACATATATTGGCTTAATTGCGCATCAAATTGTGAATAAACTGAACCGACTATTAAGCTAAAAATACCAACTACTAATTTTTTCATTCAATTTTCTGAACCGATTTTGTAAATACATTTCCATTAAATTTTAAAAATGAAATGGTTACTTTATCATAACTTCAAAATTTCTGAAAAATTGTATTTGTAGAGATTATTTTTAGACAATTTGATTCGACTTTTGCACTTAATACTCTTCCTCATTGAAAAAGAAATCTTCTTTGCTCGGATAATCTGGCCAAATATCTTCAATACTTTCGTAAATTTCACCCTCATCTTCTATTTCCTGCAAATTTTCAATCACTTCGAGTGGAGCTCCCGATCGCATAGCATAATCGATCAATTCATCTTTGGTAGCAGGCCAAGGTGCATCTTCAATTTTTGAGGCTAATTCCAATGTCCAATACATAATCAACTGTTAAATTAAAATAATTTGATAACTGCTCTATTTTAATGCAAAAATAGAAAATATTTTTATAAATCAACGTTTTTCCACAAAATTTCTTTTGCACCAATTTTCAAAGAGACATATCGGGCTAGTGTAAAAAAATAATCAGACAACCTATTTGCATATATAATTAAATGATTATCAATACTATGCAAAATATCTAATTCAATAATTCTTCTTTCGGCACGGCGAGAAATTGTGCGACAAATATGACAAAAACTTCCTTCGATAGAGCCTCCTGGAAGAATAAAAGCCGTCAATTCGGGTAATTCAGCATTCATTTTATCAATTTCTTCCTCAATTTTTCGTATATCATCAGCCCTAATTATCGATTTTTCGCTAATTTGTGCAACAGATGTGTCGGTTGCGAGGTGCGAACCGATAACAAAAAGTTTGTTTTGGATTGTTTCCAATATCTCTTTTTGTGTGCCAATAGAGTCGTAACACATAAGCATTCCGATAAATGAATTTAATTCGTCAACCGTACCATAGGCTTCAATTCTTACGTCTGATTTTGATACCCGCGTTCCACCTATCAATCCTGTTTGACCATTATCGCCTGTTTTTGTATATATCTTCATATTTTTCTAAATAAAATGCTTTTATTAAATTTCTAAAATCGTAGTTTATAATTTTTTTTATATAAATCGGGGTTAAAAAAAAGGATTCCAAAATGAAATAAATCAAACGAAGAGGTAACTTTTGTATTTATTCTTAAGATTTCCCAAGCATGTTTCATACCTACTGACCAATAAATATCGTCGACCATTACAACGGCATTTTTGCTTAATTTAGGTAAAATTAATTCGAAATATCGTATCGTAGCATCAAAAGTATGATTGGCATCGATATAAACAAAATCAATTGTAGAAAGTTTATTCAAAGCACTATGTATCGTTTGATCAATATCACCAATCAGTATTTCAATGTTATTTAAGTTTAAATCCAAAAACGTTTGTCGAGCAATTTGAGCTGTATTTTTACAACCTTCGAGCGTAATGCAATTTCGATTTTTGGAAAGAGCCGCAAGATAAGCAGTTGAAATGCCAAAGGAAGTTCCAAGTTCCAATACTGTATCTAATTTCAGGCAATTAACAATTCTGCAAAGCAATTCTCCTTTGCGCACAGTGCAAATTGATTTTGCGGCAATATCACTTGTTTTAAACTGTTTGCTATCTCCAGTTCCAAAATCAGTTTTAGTTATTAAAGTGTTGTTATTTAATAGTTTGGCACGTTGCATTTCAATTTTATCATATATATAATACGGATTTTTTTCCTCCAAAATATATTTTACAAAATCGAATAAATAGGGTGAATGGATGCCGCTTCCCCCTGTATTACGAGCAGTTATAAAATGCGCTATAAAATAATATGTACGAAAAAAATAATTCATAAATTTTAACTGAAGTCTGATCAATTTTCTTCAAATTTTATGTCTGAATGCAACTGCCGAATTTATTTTTTCACAGATAATAAATTATCATACTGTGATTTATCGTTTAATTTTTCAATTGCTGTTTTTAAATCAACATCAGCCTTAAGCGAATACTCTATTTCGCCTTTTTGAAAATAATAGCGTTTAATTATCTCGAGACTTAACAATTCGACAATATCATTTTTGTTAAAATTGATATTCTGGTCAATGTCTGGTTTAAGTTTAGCTTCGAGTGCTTTAAGTTCGGCGTCAGCATATTTTTCTATTCCTTCCGAATTTGCCAACTCTAAAAACTCCTTATACATTTTTTCGGATTCGGTGGTATATGTAAATTTCTTTTCTTTTAAAAAATTCTTGAATGTAATAAAATCATCATCATCTAATTTGAAATCAACAGGTTTTGCAATACTTTGATGATTTGCAACATATTGATTCGCAAAATCGAAATACAGATTTTGAGCATAAATATAAAATGCAATATTTAGTTTGCGTTCGTCAGTAGTTTTCACATCAGGTACTATGCCACCACCGTCGCGCACTTTTCGGCCATTGCGCGTGCTGAATTCAGTGGTTAAACTGTCTGGGACGCGCCCTACGCTACCATCTTCGTTGCGATGCGAATAGTCGATAGCTTGAATGCAACGACCGCTCGGAATGTAATACTTTGCCGTAGTAACTTTTAAATTACCGCCATATCCTAAAGGACGAATATTTTGAACCAATCCTTTGCCAAAAGTGCGTTCGCCAATTATTATTCCACGATCTAAATCCTGTATGGCTCCCGCTAAAATTTCGGAAGCCGAAGCCGAAGATCTATTAACCAAAATAGCTAAATTCAGATTTGGGAAAAGTGGTTCGGTAGGCGTTTTGTACGTACGTTCTGTAAATTTACTTTTGCCCTTAGTTTGCACTACTTCGCTTCCTTTAGGTACAAAATAGCCAACAATTTTTACAGCCTCATCGATTAATCCGCCCCCATTATTTCGAATATCAATTATCAAGGATTCGATTTGATGTTTTTTAATCAACTCTGAAATAGCAATTTTTAATTCGGCGGCCGATTTATCGGTAAAATCGGTTAACTGCACAAATCCAGTTTTAGGTGCTACAAGAGCTGAATAGGTAATTGGATTTACTTGAATTTTTTCGCGTAAAAATTCTTTTTCAATAAGTTTATTCGTTCCTAATCTTTTTATTTTAAGGCGAATGGTTGTGTTTGGTGTTCCCTTTAGTTTCGCACTGACTTCGCTAACCGAAAGCCCAGTAACACTTTTCCCATCCACTTCCAAAATCACATCTCCAGCTCGCACATCATTTCTTTGTGCGGGCATACCTTCGTAAGGTTCAGATACATATATTTCTTTTCCATTTTTTGTAATTAATGCTCCGATACCAGCATATTCGCCAGTTGTCATGAACTTCAGATTATCCGTTTCTTTTTCGGGAATGTATACCGTATATGGGTCAAGGCGCGAAAGCATTTCGTTGATAGCAATCGTATTCATTTTGTCGTAATTCAAAGTGTCGACATAAAAGGCATCGAGCTCACGAAAAACGGAATTAAAAATAGATAAGTTTTTACTAATTCGGAATGTTTTTGTGTCTTGATTTTTGGTAGTACCAGCAGCTGAAACAATAAAACTAATAGAAATAAAAATTATAAAAACAGGAATTTTTCTCATATTAACACATTATTTTTTAGTTCGTTTGTACGTTTTAGCCCATTCCATAACATTAGCAGGCGGGCGTTGGTTCATCAATTCCTTTTTCATAAAATCCATGTATGGAGCAACATGACCGTAAAACATTTTCCAGCCAGCACAAAGGTAATTTAATCCATATTCGCCATCTTTGGTTCGAGCAAAACGGTTTTTGGGACATTCGCCATTGCAAGCAAATAGAAATTCGCATTCGCGACATTGGCGCGGTAGGGTATCGTGTTTGTCGGCTCCGAACTTTAATTGTTGCTCCGAATACATCATTGATGCCAAAGAGTCGGTATTAATATTACCAAGTTTGAATTCGGGAAATACATAATGATCGCAGGAATATACATCGCCATTAAATTCCATAACACCAGCATGACCACAATGACGGGCCAATGTACAAACGCCAGGCTGCTCGCCCATCCAATTTGCTAGGGTGGAGTCGAACATTTGAATGTATATTTTACCCACATCTTCCTTTACCCATTCGTCGAAAAGTCCGCATAAAAATTTACCCCACTGAATAGGCGAAACCGAAAAGTCGGCCAATTCGGCATCTTCATGTGGTGTTGTGAGTTTCAATCCATTTTCCTGACGGTTAATACGCTCAACAATAGGTGCAAACTGAATATACTGAACACCAATTTCCTTGAAAAACTTATAAAATTCGACTGGATAATCGGCATTATAATCATTTACAACAGCCATAGCATTAAATTCAACGCCGTATTTTTTAAGTAAATTAATGCCTTTCATTACTTTCACAAAAGTTGGCAAGCCACCTTTATTTCGGCGATATTCATCATGAAATTCTTGCGGTCCATCAATCGAAATGCCAATTAAAAAGTTATTTTCTTTAAAAAACTCACACCAAGCGTCGGTAAGCAAAGTGCCGTTTGTTTGAAGCACATTATCAATTTTTTTTCCACGACCGTATTTTTTTTGTAAATCGAGCGCTTTTTTATAAAATGGAATTGGGCGTAAAAGAGCTTCTCCACCATGCCAAGTAAACAGAATTTCGTTCTGAGTTTGTGCATTAATATATTCTTCGGTGAATTTCTCGAGGAGTATGTCGCTCATCATCTGACTTTTAGCCGAAGGGTATAAATATTCCTTTTCGAGGTAATAGCAGTAGGTGCAATTGAGATTACATGCCGACCCTACGGATTTGAGCATGACGTACATGGGTTTTGCAAAAGGTGCAAAAGTATTATTCATTGTATTGATTTTGTTTTTTATCCCCTAGCATTAAGGAAGAAAATAAAGTGTGAAGTGAAATAATCTCATTAATTAAACGGCAAATGTAGCCAAAAATAAAACACTAAAAAGACGATTTAACTTTAAAAACTATTCTTTTAAATCTGTTGAGTTATTTTGTTACAAAAAGTTTATTGAAATTATCGATCAAATGCTTTTTTACTTCTTGCATTTCCAATTTTCGACCCAACTCTTTTTCGAGCGAAGTAACCCCTTTATCCACATAGCCACATGGATTTATATGCCCAAAATAAGTAAGATTAGTGTTAACGTTAAGAGCAAAACCGTGCATGGTAACGAATTTTGAACTTCGGACTCCAATGGCACATATTTTCCGGCAGGTAGGTTTACCTGTATCGAGCCAAACGCCAGTGGCTCCGTCGAGCCGTTCGGATTGGATGCCATAGGCCTGAAGTGTATAAATAATTGCCTCTTCCATTAAAAAAATATACTGTTTCAATCCTAAATTGAAATTTGCTAAATCGAAAATGGGATACCCCACAATTTGACCTGGCCCATGATAGGTAATGTCGCCACCTCGGTTAGATTTCACAAACTGTGCATCGGCTGCCTGCAGTTGAATGTAATTTAATAATAAATTGTGTTCGTCGCCACTTTTTCCAAGCGTATATACATGCGGATGTTCGCAAAAAATGAGGGTATTTTCAGTCTGCTTCCCATCCGTTTTGAGTTGAATTGTAGCTCTAAAAATAGCTTCTTGTTTGTTCCAAGCTTCGTTGTATTCTATTAAGCCCCAGTCTATTGTCTGTATCATGTTGATGTGTTGATGTGATGATGTGCCCCGATAGCTATCGGGAGTGATGATGTTCTGAAATTACGGAAATTGAACTTGTTGAATTTTTCGCATTAAACTTTTGATTTTGGCTTGCCTTCGAAGCATATAGCCCGACGGGTTTCCAATTTTGAATTTTCGTGGATTTGGTAGGCTTGCTGCTATCAATGCGGATTGCGACTTGGTGAGTTTTGCTGCACTTTTATTAAAAAAGCGTTGCGAAGCAGCTTCTACACCATAAACGCCATTACCCGTTTCGATAACGTTCAAATACACTTCCATAATGCGCTCTTTAGACCAAACGAGTTCGATTAGCACCGTAAAATAGGCTTCTAATCCCTTTCGAATATAGGATCGCTGTGGCCAAAGGAAAACATTCTTGGCCGTTTGTTGCGAAATGGTGCTTCCGCCTCTAATGCGTCTACCTTTTTGGTTATGTTTCATTGCTTTTTCGATATCTTCGAACGAAAAGCCGTAATGTGTAAGGAAAAGATTATCCTCGGAGGCAACCACAGCTTGCACCATGTTGGGCGAAATTTCGTCGATGCTCACCCAGCTTTTATGGTTTTGCGGCATTTCGCCAGCTATTATTGCCTCTACACTGCGAATTAGCATTAGCGGTGTAATGTAAATAGGAATAAAACGAGCTAAAATAACCCAACTAATGCTTCCAACAAAAAAAACAATTATAGCATTTCGAATAAATCGCCACAATCGGGGGAAAAATGTTGATTTTGATTTGGGTTTTTTCTTGATTTGTACCATATAAATTTAGAATAAATCAATTTTTAAATATAGAAAAATATTTATGAGATTTGAACCACAAAAGAGCACAAAAGAAAACAAAAGTAATAATATTCGATTTTGAAAATAGAGAATTGATATATTTTCATTTAATTCAACTTACCAACTCTTTAAGTGCGCTTTCACAAGTTGCGTATTTGAATTTGAAACCATTATTAATCAATTTTTCAGGGCAATATCGAACTGGATTGAGCAATAAACTGGCTTCGGTATTTATAAAACGTGCACCTATCCGGATAGCAAACTCGGGAGCTGGGAAGCCAATGTGCTGCCCCATTTCCTGCCGCATTGATTTCATAAATTCTGCATTCGTTACTGGAGTTGGCGAGGTTACATTAATAGCACCTTGCAGCGATTTGTTTTTGAGAAGATATTCGATAATTCCAAAATAATCTTCTATGTGTATCCAGCTGAAAAATTGCTTTCCGCTACCCGCTTTGCCTCCCAAACCAAATTTTGTAAGCATATATAAGGGCTCGAATGCTCCACCATTTTTGCCCAAAACTACCGACGTGCGAAGTGCTACTTGGCGAATAGCGAGGTTGGAAAAGCTAAAAAAAGCTTTTTCCCATTCACGAACAGTTTCTGCCAGAAAATCTTTACCCTCTTCGTATTTTGTTTCTGTTTGGCAATAGTCATTTTCGGATTTATAAAAAGCAGAAGCACTGGCGTTTATCCACAATGCTGGTTTATGCTTACATTTTAGCAAAGCTTCACCTAATATTTTTGTCGTGTCAATTCTCGATTTAAGAATGAGTTTCTGATTTTCGGTAGTGTGTCGGCAATTTATCGTTTTTCCAGCTAAATTTATCAAAATATCAGTGCTTTCTAACGCAGATTTCAATTCAGTAATATTCCACTGGATATGCTCTTTGTTGCGAGATACAAAATTGACTTCTACGCCTTTTTGCAAAAAACGTTTTGCAATGTAGGAGCCAATAAAACCTGTTCCTCCAGCTATTAAAATTTTCATGTTGTTTATGAGTAAGATTAGTCCCCAAGCAAAAGGGAGAATGATAAAAAAGTGTTTGGTCTGTTTTACTTTTTAGGGCAAATTTAAACGAAAAAATTGGTATAAAAAAACTCTGCCGTAATTTTTTCAGCAGAGTTTCTTAATTATCATTACAAGGTGAATTTATTCGTAAGCACCCATTTTAAGCATATTTATTTCGCGCTCGTTCAGGAAACGATATTTTCCACGTGGCAAGCTCTTTTTGGTTAAACCTGCAAAATAAACACGATCTAAACGAATAACTCTATATCCCAATTTTTCGAAAATACGACGAACAACACGGTTTTGTCCCGAATGAATTTCGATTCCGACTTGTTTCATATCGCCATCTTTAACAAATTCGAGTGAATCGGCAGCAATTTTTCCATCGTCTAAAACCACACCACCTAATATTGATTCAAAATCGGGTGCTTCGAGTGGCTTATCTAGCGCTACATGGTATATTTTTTTCTTTTCGTATTTCGGGTGTGTCAACTTCGAGGCTAAATCACCATCATTTGTCAACAATATAACACCTGTTGTATTGCGATCGAGTCGACCAACCGGATAAATACGTTCGCTGCAAGCATTTTTCACTAAGTCGAGCACTGTTAATCTGTCGTGTGTATCTTCCGATGTAGTTACGCAATCTTTTGGTTTATTAAGAATTAAATAAACTTTGCGTTCGGAACGAACTGGTTGACTGTGGAATAAAATCTTGTCGCTGTGCATTACTTTCGTTCCCAATTCAGTTACAACAACATCGTTGACCGAAATAACGCCAGCTTGTATGTATTCGTCTGCTTCGCGTCGAGAACAGATTCCAGCATTTGCCAAGAATTTATTTAAACGAACTGGTTTTGTTAAATCGACATAACTTTTGCGAAATTCAGTTTGCTTTTTGGCGCTGTATTTTGCATTTGGATCATAGTTACCATCACGTTTTCGCATTGGTTTGCGAAAATTTTTCGCTTCATTCTGGTTGTCGAAACGATATTCGACAAATTCTGTCAATTGACTTTCAGCAGGGCTTTTAATGGCGAATTTACGTTCGCTATTAGGATTGTCTGACGAATTTCCCGAATTTGTTCGTGGACGCATACGCGGTCTTGCATTGTCATCGCTACGGCCTGTAAAGGGTTTGCGTTCGCCAAATTGTGGCCGTTCTCCTCTGTTTTCGTAAGGTTTGCGTTCGCCAAATTGTGGCCGTTCACCACGGTTTTCGTAAGGTTTACGTTCGCCGAATTGAGGCCGTTCGCCTCTGTTTTCGTAGGGTTTGCGTTCGCCGAATTGCGGACGTTCGCCTCTGTTTTCGTAGGGTTTACGTTCGCCGAATTGCGGACGTTCACCTCTGTTTTCGTAAGGTTTACGTTCTCCGAATTGAGGGCGGTCGCCTCTATTCTCGTAAGGTTTGCGTTCGCCAAATTGTGGACGTTCACCACGGTTTTCGTAAGGTTTACGTTCGCCATAGCTATTTCCGCCTCTGCTTTCATACGATTTACGTTCGCCAAATTGCGGACGGTCACCATAGCTGTTCCCACGATTTTCGTACGGTTTACGTTCTCCGAAGCTATTTCCATCCCTTTTTGGGAGTTCAAATTTTCGTTTTTCACCACCTGTTTCAGGTCTTGAATCACGGTTTTCGTAAGGTTTTTTTGTTTCTTCGCGGTTATAATTGCGATTATCGCTTTCGCTAGAGAATTTAGCTGCTCCTCTTGTGCCTTTTAAAATCGATTTCACATCGCGCTTCTCAAAGGGTTTACCATCACGGCTGGCGGGTTTTCCCTGCCATTTTTCATTACTATTCATTCTTAATATTTATGATTAAATAAATTAGGGTGCAAATTTCGGAAAAAAAGCCGAATTATCAATACAATTTCTTAGCATTTGTTTTTTAATAACATAAATAAGAGTAATAATGTTGATGACAATTCAAAAATTAGTTTCAAACAGTATTCATAATCAACAAATTAAAAAAATAATAGTTTTTATAAATATCAATTTCAACATTTTTGTGTAATAAAAACTTTGTCATATTATCTAAAATAACTATCTTTGCACCGCTTTAGGCGAAAAATGGCGGGATAGCTCAGTTGGTTAGAGCGTCGGATTCATAACCCGGAGGTCACGAGTTCAACTCTCGTTCCCGCTACAAAATGTAAAACTTCGTTACCCACAGTGGGATAACGAAGATTTTTTATTTTATTTTCAACCTTTCATACCCCTCCAGCATATTCCGAAGTCTTGCGGCAATATTCTCAACTCCGCCCACTACTTCCGATTCAATATTCAGTGGCATTACTGGGTCATGAAGCGACATGCGAAGCAGAAACCAGCCCATTTCGTTTGGCGCAGTGCAGCGAACGCGTAATCCTTCGTAGTTTGGTGAAACAATTTCCCAGCCATCCTCATTTGTTACTTTTGATGCTAATTCTGCTAATATTTTTCGTCCATAATTGCCAAAATCTACATCGTCAATTGTATAGCGAAGCTCCACACTCTCAATTGGTTGTTGTAATTTTTCAATTAAATTGGTTAATGTTTTTCCTGCTGCATTTAGTTTGGCCATTTCAACCAACAGTTTAGCAACTAAATAGGCGCCATCGTCCAAAAAATAATTTTCTTTCAGTGCTGCATGTCCTGATGTTTCAATTGCTAACCAACTTTCTTCACCTGCATTATTTAATCGGATGGATTCGTTTATCACATTTTTATAACCACGCTGAAAGCGATGGTGTTTGCCTTTTAATTCTGTTTCAATAAATTTTGTCAGTCCATCTGAAGTAATGGAATCGGTAACAATGGTACTTCCGGGGTGTTCGTTCAGCACAACTGCCGAAATCAAGGCAATAAGCGCATTCCGATTTACCGGATTGCCGTTGGCATCCACAATGGCCGAACGGTCGACATCGGTATCGAATATCACACCCAAATCAGCCTTTTCGCGCACCACAGCATCGCAAATCGACTGCATGGCGTCTTTATCTTCGGGATTAGGAACATGATTTGGAAAATGGCCATCCGGCTCCAAAAACTGACTTCCAACAGTAATGGCTCCAAGTGGCTGAAGCACTTTCGAAGCAAAAAATCCACCAGCACCATTTCCAGCATCCACAATAATTTTCAATCCTTGCAGCGGTTTTTCGTAATTCGATTTTATATTGGCATTTCGGCGAATATAATCGACCAAAAACAACGAATATTCATCAATAAACGACCACAAATTTACCGGCGTAGCTTCACAATCATCATTGTAAACTTTATTCTCTGCAATTTGCAAAATTTCCGTAATATCTTTTTTGTCCAATCCGCCTTTTGCTGTAAAAAACTTAAACCCATTGCGGTTAAAAGGCAAATGACTGGCAGTTATCATTACACCCGCAGTAGTAGCTTTATCACACGAAATGGTTGTCATAAACATGGCCGGAGTGGATGCCAATCCGCAATCAGAAACCTTGGCTCCTGACTTGTTTAAACCTTCGATAAAAGCATTTTTCAAAATGATACCCGATAAACGTGAATCAGTGCCAACTGCCACTGAAACATTGGTTTGTCCTGATTTGTTTCGTAACCACTGTACAAACGATTTTCCTAAAATTGTTGCCACTTCGGGGGTTAAATTCACCTCTTCGCTTGGCACTCCTTCCAATGCCACGCCCCGAATATCAGAGCCATTTTGTAATTTTGACCAGTTCATTGTCTGTTGATTTTATATTTTTAATGGAAATGCTATAAAAAAAGAGGAGTTATTTGTATAAAACAAACAACTCCTTTTAAGTCTTAAAATCCAAAGTCTTATTTTTTCGACTCTTCGATAGAAACTTTTCTGAATTCTTTCAAAAGTTTTTCCAAATCCAACGAGCTTTTGCGTGCACGAGTTCCGGCAGCTTTGTTGCCTTTTTCTACTTGTAAGCTTGCATCAGATGCAAATGCTGCAAATTCAGCATTGATTTTGTTTACTAATTGTTCCATGTTAAAAAATTTTTTAGTTAGTATATTCGACCGTTTATCTCAGTCATTTTTTTTTACGCCACAAATATATACAATATCAAGTTAATCTCAATCAAAATTAGCCAATTCTTTTTTTAAAATGCATATTTTATGCAAAAAATTAGTCAAATATAACTTTTTTGGTCATAATTCGACCTTCAGTAGTCAATATTTTTGTAATATACACGCCCTGAGTAGTTGGCACTTGCAAGATTGAATTATTCGAAATGGCATTTATCAGTTGTCCCGAAAGCGTATAAACTTCCAATCGCTTCACTGGTTGATTGACATACAATTTCCCATTTCTGTAACGCAATTGAAATTTATCTGCATCCTTATTTTCCGTGTCTGTCGAAATTGTATTTACAATCATTTCGTACATGCCGAAACCATTTTCGCCACAATAAATATAAATTTTAGCGCTATTTCCATTTGTTACAACTATGGGCAAAGCAGTACGATACGCGTTGGAGGCAGTACCCATTCCAGCCTGCGGAAATGTCCAAAGGCAATCTATATCGGCAAATGATTTAGTGGCATCTTTAAATTTAAACAATCGGAATGACGAAGCTGGACTAATGGTGGTATTTGTGGCCGATGTAACCATAAAGTATTTATCGCCAATATTAAATTCGAAAACACCATTATTTCCTGGGTTCATGCTTAGGCTTTGTCCAGCGAGTGTTATCGAGTCAATTAAAGCCGACGGCTGGCGATGAAATCCATCTAAAATACTACCAGTAGCATTTAGTAGAGTGGGGTAGGTGCCACCACCATCAATATAAAATTTGTCGGCTGCAATAGGGAAAATGTGCGGATTACCACCCAAACTTTCAATGCCTGTAAAGTAAGTACCAATGCTTGTATTGTCCAATCGAATAACTGATGGCGTACCAGCTATTCCATTTGTAATAACCCATTTATATACTTCCATTGCGGCCGCCGATGCATTTGGAGCGTAAATAACGGCATTCGAATTAATATCTCCCCACACGCCAAAATAATCGAAGCGTAATGTGGTTGCCAGCGGGAAAAGATTTGCTAAGTTGGCTTGGTCGATAAGTAAAGTACCGTTTCCAGTTGCCATATCTATTTTGTAAATTTGGAAACGCTGCGTGTTTGTAGTAATCAAGTTGCCAACTAATACATTGCCCGAAGCATCCACTTTTATATTATTAAATGTAAGAGTTCCAGCTGTGTAAATGCTATCGGCCGTATTTGCAACATTTCTACCAGTGTAAATAAATAAATTTGGATTCAATATCACAGGCATTTCTTTGATTCCTGTTTCGCCATTTACAGTTACAATTTGCTTGTTGCCGCGGTCGATAAATAACATTTTACCATTGCGTACAGCCATATCGCGAGCCGTTCCAGAAGCTGCAATAAGCTCGTTTCCAGTAGTGTAGTTATTTGTGTTTTTTGATAAAATCCATTTGTTGCTAAATGAGAAGTTGCCGCTAAAGCGAGGTTCGTAAAAGGCAGGATCGGTTGCTACCACCAGCTGATTATATACATTTCCGGTAAGTGCAATTGTTTTAGTAGTTGCATTACTCGAACTTACCGATACATTACCCGAATAAGCACCAGCAGATAAACCGGCAACCAACCGAACGTATAAACGTAAAGTTTGTCCATTAACAGCTGCTTGGTCTATTAAAATTTGCCCCGAACCCGAAAAATCTACACCATTTGATGTTGATACTTCGTAATTTTTTGGTGCTGAAACTAGTACATATCCACCGAGATTTGTGCCTGTCATGTCGAATGATTTTTCGGCCGAAGGTCCATTATTTAAAATATATTCAAAACCACTTATTTTTGTTGCCGAAATGCTAACGCTTGTTGCTTCGCTAACGTAACCCAATAGATTTATTTGTTTCGTTGTTGCACCTGTTGAAGTTATGACAATGCTATTTTCATAGGTACCTTCTGCTAAGTTCGTTTTTAATCGGGCATAAATGTTTGTCGGTGAAAGGCTTCCGTTGGATGGCGTAAGTGTAATTGCAGATAATCCTCGAAACGAAGTGCCGGTAAAGGTAGATAATTCATAGCTTTCGGGGGCTGTAATTATGATGTTATTTGTTAAACCTGTACCATTTATACTAAACGATTGAATGCCTGAAGGTCCATTTCCAAAGATATACGAAAAGTTTGTGAGCGACGATTTCGATACATTGAGTATTGCGGGCGCAGGATTTACGATTCCCGAAAGTGCAATTTGTTTTGTATCGGCTCCAGTCGATGTAAAAGTTATGTTGCCTGTGTAATTGTTTTGCAACAATCCAGCTTTTAATCGTACAAAAATATTTAGATTTGTTATTTTACCTGCAATTTGTGATACTGTCATCGAATTTGAACCCGAAAATGATGTCCCCGAATTTAATGATATTTCGAATCCTGTGGGTGCCAGTATCGTTACAGAACCTGTCAATCCAGCTCCGTTGAGCGTAAACATCGATTGAGTCGATGGCCCACTTCCCAATGAATAATTAAATCCAGTAATCGAATTTGTTGATGTAAATAGAGTTGGTTTGCTCACTATTGTGCCCGACAAAGCTATTTGTTTGGTTGCTGCGCCATTCGAAGATACGTTAATTGTTCCACTGTATAGGTTTTCAGTCAATCCAGCTTTCAGGCGAACATATATAGTCGTATTTGCAATGTTTCCACCCAATTGATTTTGCGTAAGCGATGAACTTGAGTAGCCGGTTGATAAGGATGTAGATAGCTCGAAATTGGCAGATGGTGTTATTGCTAAATTGTTTGTGAGGCGAGTAGCTGACACTACAAACGATTTGGCGCTCGATGGGCCGTTACCCAAGGAGTAGCTTAAATCGCTGATAGTATTTTCGGATATACTTATTTGATTTCCGTAAAATCCAGTTGGTAAGCCGTCGGTAGTTCCTGTGAGGTAAGTAGTAGCCTGGGCAATGCCAGTGTTTTCGTCAAGCAACGGATTGGAAGTTCGTGCAGCGGTACTCAAAGGATATAGTAAGTTTTTGTTACCGGCAGCGGTGTAATAAATGCCGCAGTTGGAAGCAAGCGTGGCATTGTAAATATTAACAGTATTGTCGTTTATGCTGTTTACAAACAAGGAGTTGCGAATGTAACTTGTCGTGGCTGGGTTTCTCAATTGAATTTCTCGTTGATCTGAGTCAACAAAAGTACAATGGTCGATGGAATAACTGTTGTAGCTGGCTGCATTTAGATATAAAAAAACGGCGCTGCTTCCGTTCGAACTCGGACCCAAAAATAGGCAATTAGTAAACTTAACATTATTAGGGCTATACAATACTACATTGTTGGAATATAATACGCCAGTTCCAATATCTCTAAACTCAGTATTTGTAACTTCAATATCGCCCCCATGGGCAGTTACGGGATTTGTATTAGTACCCGAACCTTGATAATAAATAGTGCGACTGCTGAAGTTCCTTAGTATGCAATTGTTTATTTTGATATTTATTCCATAGTTTGGAGAAGTTAGGTTTGATAGTATAAAATTGGACGCATAATAACTCGCATCTGCATTATACCCATCAAACTCAATACCATCGAATGTCCAGTTTTTTGTTGAAGGAATACTTAATGAAGCATTATGGCGTAAAAAACCACCTGAATTACCCGAAAAAATAACTTTTGGGCGAACAGGTAAGCCACTTTTTGCTCGAATGGTAATTGCTTTATCGGTTGAAATATTTAATAGAGCCGACCAATAATACACACCTCCTGAGCTTGTGAGCTCAATAATGTCCCCATCATTCATTATGTTTGCAACATCGTAAAGATTTTTAGGAGCTGATACTTGGGTAACGGCAGCGTAAGAAGCTGTTGAAAAAGCAGCTATGAAAATTAATAACTTACACCTAATAGAGGTTTTCATGACAATACGATTTAATTGTTAACAGAGATTTTTGTTTAAATCACGAATTTGATCGATGCTCAACTGCTTGAATTTAACCCTCAAATATACAATATTTTATTTGTAAATTTGACTAAATATTACCACAGGTGCAAAATTTTAATTGAAAGTAAATTTCTTAGACTGAATTTGTTGTAAAAGGTTTAGTGTCTTAATAATAAAATTTTCTGCATTACAGATTTAATTAATTTATACCTAATTCTACTTTGACATATTAAAATAAATTGTAGATAATTTCAGAGACGAAACTAATCAACACCCCTTTAGGGGCTTGGGGCAGTAATGAATTGAATTTTATCTGCCCCTAAATCCCCTGAAGGGGACTTGAAGTTACTATCGATTTATTTATTTTTATCTAAAAAATATAATCTGTCAAAGTAGTACTATTATTTATTCTTATTTAGCGGATGAAATTCCATAATCGTATTTCGCAGCATTTTTACATCAATATGCGTATAAAGTTCGGTTGTGGTAATGGATTCGTGCCCAAGCAATTGCTGAATAGCACGAAGGTTAGCGCCGTTTTCGAGCAGATGCGTGGCAAACGAATGCCGGAAGGTATGCGGACTCACTTTTTTGCGAATTCCAGCTAACTCTGTCAGAATTTTTACAATTTCAAAAATCATGGCGCGCGTCAATTTCGCACCTCGTTGGTTTAAAAATAAAAAATCCTCGTTTCCTTTTTTAATTTGTAGTAAATTTCTGTCTATCAACCAATTTTTAATTTGCGTAATCGACGGTGGCGAAAGTGGCACAAGGCGCTGTTTGCTACCCTTTCCTTCAACCAGCATGTAACCTTCGTTGATATAGATCCGCGACAATTGCAAGCTAATTAATTCCGTAACGCGCAAGCCCGACCCATAAAGCGTTTCGATAATGGCTTTGTTGCGTTGCCCAAGTGGTTTGCTCAAATCTATTGCTTGCACAATGGCATCAATCTCCTCAACAGTAAGCACTTCGGGCAGATAAAGCCCAATCTTCGGACTTTCCAACAACTCCGTAGGGTCGTTATCAAGTTTATTTTTATATACTAAAAAATGATAATAGGATTTTATACCCGACAAAATACGTGCTTGCGAACGCGGGTGAATGCCCACATTGGCAATTTCGATAACAAAATCGCGCAGTACAGCCGTTGTAGCAGCTATGGGCAAAATTTTAGCATCGGCCAAAAATACAACCAATTTATTCAAATCGCGCTCGTAAGCATCCACCGAATTAGGCGAAAGACCTTTCTCAAATTTCAGATACAAGTGGTATTCGTCGGCAAGAGGGAGCATTTTTATTAAATAGAATTGTTTGAAAAATAAAATTCAAAGATGCAAAGATATAAAATGATAGTCATTAATAATCAATTGAAAATACCTCGTCGTAAATTAATTCATATAGTTTATAAACTTACATGTCTATTTGTTGCTATCTTATCAATATCTTTTCTACTAGCATCTGGATATATTCCCGATTTTGTTCTTCTTGAAACAATACATGATCTTTGTTGAAATCTGAAATCGACAATTCGCCACGCCAATTGATTTCCAACAATTTAGTATTCGAAACGATGAACGAATTGAGTATTAACTGT
>JAIFKX010000097.1 GCA_020049335.1 Paludibacter sp.
TTAATATCAATACAGGCAAAGGTGTTGTTTCAAAGAAATTGATTAAAAACTAATAGACAACTGATATCCGTATTAATCAACGTCAAAAATATACAATTATCAAAAAACCATTCTTGTTTTGGCAGGAATGGTTTTTAATTTTGTAAAAATTTAACTGTATGACTTCGAACAACAAACTTTGGACAAGTAGTTTTATAAGTGCCTGCATTGGTAACTTCCTGTTGTTCTTTGCCTTCTATCTACTTGTACCGATATTTCCGCTCTATTTAATCGACGAACATGCGGCAACAAAATCTCTTATTGGAATTTTGTTAGCGAGCTATACCGTTGCAGCCTTGCTAATTCGGCCATTTGCAGGTTTTATACTCGATATGGTGTATCGCAAACCCATCTATTTAATTTCATTTTTTCTTTTTGTAGTTACTTTTGTGGGTTATCCGTTGGCAAACTCCATCGGTATATTTCTATTTTTCAGAATTTTACACGGTTTTACATTTGGTTTTGTAACCACTGCCGGAAATAGCCTAATTGTTGACGTTACCCCTGCCCAGCGACGTGGCGAAGGACTTGGCTTTTTTGGCGTTTCCAATACCATTGCCATGGCTGCAGGTCCAATGACGGGGCTTTATCTACATGATTATTACAGCTATGATCTGATTTTTTATACAGCTATTGGTGCAGGTTCAGTTGGTTTTATTTTTGCGTCGATGATTAAAGCCGAAAACAAATCGTCGAAAACTTCGCAACCAATTGCATGGGATAGATTCTTTCTTTTTAAAGGGTTTAATGCCGGATTTGCACTACTATTAATGGGAATTCCTTATGGTATGATTGTTACATACATTGCTTTATATGGTCGCGAAATTGGAATCTCAAGCGGAATCGGACTATTTTTTACATTTTTAGCTGTTGGATTAACAATTTCACGTTTTATTGGTGGCAAAATGGTCGACCGTGGCAAATTAGTACCAATCATAAACTGGGGTACTGCTCTCAGTTTGCTGTCGTTTATAATGCTTGCAGCACTAAAATTTATCGACAACAATATCGTTTTGATGTTTGTATTTTATTTTGTTTCGTTAATAATTGGTATAGGTTACGGTTTAATTTTCCCCGCTTACAATACCCTTTTTGTGAATCTTGCACCAAACAATCGAAGAGCCACAGCCAGTTCCACTTACATGACTAGCTGGGATATTGGCATAGGACTTGGTGTTGTTGCTGGAGGTTGGTTAGCCGATTCGGTTGGTGGATTGGCGCTGGCATATTTAGCATGTGGTATTATAGCCGGCATTTCGTTGTTGTTTTTTGCAAAAATTGCCGGACCACATTTTGTGAAGAATAAGTTGAGGTGATGATGTGGTGATGTGGCTACCCCTAACCCCTAAAGGGGAACAGAAATTAGTTTCGATAATTACAATTTTATAATGGATTTTTTACTAACAGCTGAAAGTAATTTACATCTCTGTAATTTATCCTGCTATTGGCGGGAGAGGCTTGGTGCATTATTTTAATATTTATAGATTTTAAATTTGATATGAGTAAGATAAGTAATATTGATTTAAGAATTTTTGTAGTATTATTTTTATATACTATAATATTTTTAAATATACAGGCTAAAAAACCAGCAAGCAATTTCAATCAAATTGATTCAATTGTGAATGATGCTATTGCCCGAAAAGTATTTCCGGGCTGTCAGGTGTTGGTTGTAAAGGATGGAGTTGCTTTGTACGATAAATGTTTTGGTAATCTAACATACGACATTGGGCATCCCGTTTCTGCCAACACAATGTATGATTTGGCTTCATTGTCCAAAACTACTGGAACCTTGTTTGCCATTATGAAACTATACGATAGCGGCAAACTTCAACTATCCGACAAAGCTTCGAAGTATCTGGACTTTTTAAAAAATACAGATAAAGAAAACATTACAATTTCCGATTTATTATTTCACGAATCGGGATTACCAGCCTATATTTCGTTTGGAAAAAAGCCTGTTTATTTTGAACAAGCTGAAATAAATAAATTGGCAATGCAAAAAATTGCTCAAACCCCACTTGGTGCAAAAACATATATATATAGTTGTGTGAATTTTATGTTGCTAAAAGAAGTTGCTGAAGCTATCACTCGTTCGTCGATGGATGAGTTTTTGAATTTAACCTTTTATGGTCCAATGGGATTGAAAAACACGGCTTATTTGCCTTTAAATACGCATAAAGTGGAACAAATTGCACCTACATTACGAGGAAAATCGTTTCAAAATGGTATACTTCAAGGCATAGTACATGACCCCGATGCAGCTTATTTGGGTGGTGTTTCGGGCAATGCAGGGCTTTTTGCAACGGCAAATGATGTATCAGCAATGTATCAACTGCTTTTAGACAATGGCGAATTCAACGGAAATCGTTACCTTTGTGCCGAAACGTGCCGAATTTTTACAACAACAGTTTCGAAAAGTGGTCGACGTGGGTTGGGATTTGATAAATCGGTACCCTCAAAACCTGCAAGTAATCCTTGTTGCGCTACTGCTCCTAAATCCGTTTTCGGGCATACAGGCTATACAGGCACTTGTTGCTGGGTTGACCCTGAGAATAAACTGATTTATGTGTTTTTGAGCAACCGTACGTATCCAATTGATGGTGAAAACAAATTAGCCCGAATGAGCATACGTCCTAAAATTCAACAAGTTATATACAATAATATTCAAAATTAATTTTAAAACAAAAAAAAATGTATCGGAAATTTATCTTTTTCACGCTGTTTACATCAGCATCTATCCTTTTAAGTTGTAACAAAGCTAAGCAAGAAAGCAAACAAAACCCCGAAGGCCAAACAGATAGCATTGCGACAATAGCGCCTGCCAATAATGCTGCTCAAATTATGGCCAAACCTCAAGTGCCGATAATATGTTATCATCGCATCGAAAACGGACGTAACGATGAATATACCGTAACACCGGCATCGTTTACAAATCATATTAAAACATTGGCCGACAGTGGCTTTCACTCTATTTCGCCCGACCAATTGTACGATTATTTGGTTTACAACAAGACGCTTCCCGAAAAGCCGTTTATGATTACTTTTGATGATTCGCGCGTGGAACATTCAAAAATTGCTGCTCCCATACTCGAAAAATACAATTTTAGAGGTGTGTTTTTCATTATGACAATTACTTACAACAAGAAAAACTATATGACAACCGACCAAATTGCTGGCTTAGCAAAAGCAGGTCATACCGTAGGGTTACATAGTTGGGACCACACCATGGTTACAAAATACGATTCGTTAACCCATTGGCAAAAGCAAGTGATTGAACCAAAAAAGAAATTAGAATCTATTACCGGAAAACCAGTTGAGTATTTTGCGTATCCTTATGGTTTGTGCAACAAAAAAAGTGCTGCCGAAATGAGTAAATACATGAAATTGGCTTTTATTTTGAGCACCAAACGCGATTCTGTTCAGCCATTACACACTGTTCGGCGTATGATTGTACCCGAATGGACTGCTCAGGGCATGATTAGGGCAATGAAAAAGAGTTTTTAAATAAAAAAATCAAAACAATGAATATCAAACAATTAACATTTTCAGGAATAGCACTCTTTTTTCTATTCACTGCTTGTAACGCCAAAAAAAGTTCAGAAAACGTTGCTTCGGCAGCAGAAGAAGTAAAAGAACCTGCCGAACTTACAATTGACTCGGCAAGCTATTTCAAAAAACTCACCGAAATTGCAAACGGCGATACCACAGGTCGTTGGCCAGTAATGAATCAGCCTGTTCCGAATAAAGGAGCCATTTTACCATTCAAACGCATTGTAGCTTATTATGGAAATCTTTATTCTGTAAAAATGGGTGTTTTGGGTGAATTTCCACCAAAGGAAGTGTGGCGCCGACTGAACGAAGAAGTTGCAGCATGGAACAAAGCCGATTCGCTAACTCCTGTACAGCCTGCTATTCACTACATTGCGGTTGTAGCGCAAGGTAGCCCAATGCCCGATGGAAAATTTTGTAAACGTATGCCAGCTGAGCAAATTGATTCGGCTATTGCCATTGCTAAAATGGGAAATGCCATTGTATTTTTGGATATTCAAGTTTCGAAAAGTACATATCAACATGAAGTGCCGTTATTGGAAAAATACCTGAAAATGCCACAGGTACATTTAGGAATCGACCCTGAATTTTCGATGAAAGATGGCAGCATTCCTGGAA
Organism: Paludibacter sp.; assembly: GCA_020049335.1. Classification (GTDB taxonomy): domain Bacteria; phylum Bacteroidota; class Bacteroidia; order Bacteroidales; family Paludibacteraceae; genus Paludibacter. The sequence continues at coordinate 4,207 of JAIFKX010000097.1, forward strand.
AAAAAATTGGGACTATAAATGCCGACGACATTAATTACTGTTCGGATTATTTGGCAAAATTAGTAAAAGAGAATAATTTACCACCTAAAATACTTGTTGTTCACCGCTTTACACAAGGTATGGTACGTAATTACAAAGACATTAAACTACATCCCGACGTACAAATAGTAATGCACATGGATGGCTGGGGCGAACCAATTTTGAAACGTAGCACCTACAAACTGTACATTCACAAAGAACCAGTGCAATTTACCGGATTCAAACTTTTTTATAAAAATGACTTGAAAAAAGCGCCTCACACATTATTGACGCCAGATGATTTGATGAAATTGAAACCACAACCAATTTACATACAATATCAGTAATGCTACCCCAAGCCCCAAAAGGGGATATTAAGAGTTGTATTAGTGATTATTTCAAAATAATATTGGACTAAATTTAAGAGACGAAAGTAACTTACATCCCCTTTAGGGGCTTGGGGCAGTTTCTTATTAAAATGTTTTTTCTTCGAAAATGAATACAAAGATGCTATTGTAAGCTAATTTTTTATATATTTGTAGCAAAATATATTACAAAAAAAAATTAATTTGCGATAGCATTTTTCCTTTATATATTACAAAATTATTTGTAAATATGCTCTATATTTGCCGAAGTAATTTTTATAATAAATATTTTAAGAAAATTTTGTTTCACTATCAACCCCATAAAATAATAATGTTATGAATGTATCTATTGTAGGAACTGGTTATGTAGGCCTTGTATCCGGCGCTTGTTTAGCCGAAACGGGTGCAATGGTAAATTGCATCGATGTAAATCAGAGTAAAATCGATAGCTTAAACAATGGCATAATGCCCATTTACGAACCTGGTTTAGAAGATCTTGTAAAGCGAAATGTATTGAAAGAACGTTTGTTTTTCAAAACAAAATTAGCTGAAGTGGTAAACGATAGCGATGCTATTTTTATTGCCGTAGGTACACCACCCGACGAAGATGGTAGCGCCGATTTGAAATATGTGCTTGGTGTAGCACGCGAAATAGGTCAACATCTAAACAACTATACTGTAGTTGTTACCAAAAGTACAGTTCCCGTTGGTACAGCCAAAAAGGTAAAAGCTGCCATTCAGGAAGAATTGGATAAACGAGGTGTTGATGTTACTTTTGATGTGGCTTCGAATCCTGAATTCCTCAAAGAAGGTAATGCTGTGGACGATTTTTTGAAGCCCGACCGTATTGTGGTAGGAGTAGAATCGGAAGCTGCCGAAAAAGTATTAAAAAGACTTTATAAACCTTTTGTATTGAATAATCATCCAATCTTTGTCATGGATATTACGTCTTCGGAAATGACGAAATATGCTGCCAACTCTATGCTTGCCACCAAAATTAGCTTTATCAACGACATTGCCAACCTTTGCGAAATTGTAGGTGCCGACATTAATATGGTTCGAAAAGGTATTGGTTCCGACTCGCGTATTGGACACAAATTCCTTTATCCAGGTGTTGGCTACGGCGGTTCGTGTTTTCCAAAAGATGTGCAAGCATTAATAAAAACTGCTAAAACTTATGGGTACGATTTGAAAGTACTACAAGCCGTAGAAGAAGTTAACAAACATCAGAAAACAATTTTATACAATAAAATTTACAAACATTTCGAAGGTAAATTGGCTGGTAAAACAATAGCTTTGTGGGGTTTATCGTTCAAACCCGAAACCGACGATATGCGCGAAGCTCCTTCGTTGGTGTTAATCGAAAGTTTGCTGGCTCAAGGTGCCATAGTTACCGCATACGACCCAATTGCCATGCACGAAACGCAACGTATTTTGGGCGATAAAATTAAATACTGCAAAGACATGTACGAAGCCATTATCGGCGCTGATGCCTTGGCAGTTGTTACAGAATGGAGCGAATTCCGCCTACCAAACTTCAAAGTAATGGAACGATTGATGAATGAAAAAGTGCTTTTCGACGGACGTAATATTTTCGATTTAGAACAAATTGAAGAATACGGATTCGCATACCACAGCATTGGTCGTAAGTCTATCAACGAATAATTAAATCTAATAAACTGATACCTAACAGGTTTTAAAAATCTGTTAGGTATTACTGAACGAAAAAATTTCAGTACACATTCATTCCCTGTTACCTTTTATCAATCCCCTCAAAAAACAGGTATTATTATGAACATTATAACACTCATTTTGCATATTCTGGAATATGTACTCTATATTTATTTTGCAATAGCAGCCATTTATGTGCTTATTTTTGCAATAGGCTCCGTATTTTCAGGCAAAAAAAAATTAGTAGTTGCTAAGCAATTTCGAAAAGTTGCAGTTCTAATTCCGGGTTACAAAGAAGATGCGGTAATCGTAGAAGTTGCTCAAGAAGCTCTAAAGCAAGTGTATCCAACTGATAAATATGATGTTATAATTATTGCTGATTCGTTTCAACCCCAAACCATAGCGAAGCTAAAACAATTACCCATAAAAGTGATTGAAGTTTCGTTTGATAAAAGTACAAAATCGAAAGCGCTAAACAAAGCCATGGCGCAATTGCCTAATGATTACGACATTGCCTTAATTCTCGATGCTGATAATATTATGGCAACAGATTTTATTAGTAAAATAAATATTGCTTTCGATGCTGGATTTCAAGTAGTTCAAGGTCATAGAGTGGCCAAAAACACCAATACTGCTTTTGCGATTCTCGATGCGGTAAGCGAAGAACTTAACAATAGTATTTTCCGAAAGGGACATCGTGCATTAGGACTTTCGTCCGCACTTATAGGCTCTGGAATGGCATTCGACTATCAGCAATTCAAAAAACGCATGACTGAAATTCATGCAATTGGGGGTTTTGATAAAGAATTAGAACTGACGCTCCTACGCGATGGTTATACCATTGAATACTTGAAAGATGCTCTGGTTTTCGACGAAAAAGTGCAAAAAATAGAGGTTTTCGAAAATCAACGAAAACGCTGGCTTTCGGCACAATTTATTTATTTCGGTCGATTCTTTTTTTCTGGTGTAAAGCATCTCGTTTTAAAAGGCAACATCGATTTTTTCGACAAGGTATACCAAATGGTTTCGCCACCACGTGTACTTTTGATAGGACTAACCACCATTATTTCAGCTATTTACACTGCGCTTCATTTTATTTTTCCCGATAGCAACTTAGCTCTCATTTCGTATTCTTCGTGGCTGTTAGTTTGGGGAGCAGTGGTTATGGCATTCATTTTAGCCATCCCCAAAAATTTCTATAACTACCAAACATTCAAAGCTTTACTTACATTACCAAAAGCATTTTTTTCGATGTTTGCTTCTTTATTTAAATTAAAAGGTGCGAACAAAAAATTTATTCATACGCAACATGGGGTTTAGGGATTGGTTGATTGGTTAATTTGTTGATTTGTTGATTGGTTAATTGGTTGATTGGTTGGGTAATTGGGTGTTTTGAACAAATATTAATTGAAATTATAATAAGAAATACATGGCTAGTAATTTTGAAGATTTAGAAGTTTGGAAACAGGGACGTGATTTAAGAAAAGAAATTTCTGTTATATCTAAAAAATTTCCAATAGAAGAAAAGTACAAATTAACAGATCAGATAATACGAGCAAGCAGATCAGTAACTGCTAATATTGCTGAAGGTCATGGAAGGTTTCATTATCAGGAAAATACACAATTTTGTAGACATTCAAGAGGGTCATTATCGGAAGTTCTTGATCATTTAATTTGTGCTTTCGATGAGAATTACATTACAGAAAATGAATTAAAATTATTTAGAATTAAGGTTGAAACTTGTATGAAACTTTTGAATGGGTATATTTCCTATCTTCAAAAACAAAAAAATAATACAAACCAATCACCTAATGAACTAGTGAACTAATCAACAGAATACCTGATTTATAAATCAACCAGTCAACTGATTAACTAATCAACAAATTAACCAAAATGAAGATAGGAATAGAAGGACAAAGGCTTTACCGGAAGAAAAAACACGGTATGGATATGGTGGCACTAGAGTTGATAAAAAATCTACAACTCATTGATAAAGAGAATGAATATAT
>JAIFKX010000130.1 GCA_020049335.1 Paludibacter sp.
CCACGCATATTGGCTTCGGTGGGCAAAACGACACTGCACTTACTCCGCGTTATTTATTGCGGTTGGGAAATGGTGAGTTGTGAGGAAGTGGGCCAAATGAAACATTAAACAGTGTTCAAAGTCCGTTTAAACGTTAATAGTTAGTTTTTGAAGTAAAGTAAAAGCACCCCGCAACAAAGCAGTTAAATTTGCTTGGTTGCGGGGTGCTTTTAAAATCAATAATACTCTTGAAATATTCTTGAAATATAAAATTAATGCAGCAAGTCAAACATCTTGCTGCATTAATTAATAGGTTATAAATGTAGCAAAGGTTTAGAATTTGTAAGCAGCTCCCAAAGTGAAGCTTCCTGTTGCTTTACCACCTTCTACAAATACACCCCAATTAGGAGTAAGTTCGTAACGTAAACCGCCGATAAAACCCCAAGTAAATAAAATTTTATTTTCTGCTGCTGTTTCATTACCAGCAACTTCGGTAGCTGCATGTTGTACCGAGAATCCAATTGCAGGCCCAGCATAAGCGTCTAATTTATCTATTATTTGATAATGTCCTAAAACGCGTACTCCGGGCGACAAAATGCTGTAACTTGTTGTAGATGTGCCCCCGAACTGAGTTACTGTGCTGCTATAGCCATAATACCCAAAATATCCACCAATGCCCAAATTTAATTTATCCACATTAAACAGATTGTCTTTCACACCCACTTCGTACGAAAGTGCAATTGGAGTTCCAGATGCATTAAATCCAATGGTTGCTCCCAATAATTTTGTTCCTTTTTGAAATGTTTCTTGAGCGTTTGCACTCATAATTGCTGCTCCGAGAATAATTCCCAATACCAATCTTCTCATTTTTTTGTTTTTTTGTTGATTAATTTGTGCCTACCATTAACGTATTTCGGCTTTGACGATGACTTTTTTTTGTCATAAAGCTTTGTGAATTTATCTTTTTTCTAATTTTCGACGTTCAATGCCGCTGGAGGATATTATTTTTGCAATGTAAACACCACGAGGAATGCCGTGCAGCGAAATAGATTCGTCGCATGAAATGTGTTTGGTGAGAAGTACTCTGCAATGGAAATCACTTATTACAAGCGTTACGTTATCGTCGATGCCTGCAATTTGGAAGCTGTCAATCACCGGATACGGATGAAATACAATTTTGGGTTTTTGAACTGAAGATGTAAGTGCTTGTGTCATTTTTTTTTGTGCTGATTTGAATCGTTTTTTTCAATCAATAATCTTGGCACAAAAGTACATTTCATCTAGTGATAAAACCAAAAAAACAGGGGGGACAAAAAGTAGACAGAGGAGAAAATAATATTTAAATTGCTTGCATAAAGGAAGTTAAGTTTGTCTCCCTTTCTATCTGAAGTTTTTGGCGCAAGCGTAATCGCGCTTTTTTTAAAGCTTCCTCCGACTGAAAAGTGATGTTTGCAATGTCTTTGTTACTCATGTTAAGTTTTAAAAATGCACACATTTTTCTTTCGTTGGTAGTAAGGATAGGATAGGAGCTATTTATTTTTTCGTAAAACGAACCATGTACTTTTTCAAACAGAATTTCAAACTGTTCCCAATTCGAATTGTAGGACGATCGACGGTAATCCGAAACCAGCGAGTTGATTTCTTGTTTTCCATCATTAACAGTGTGCATTTCTATTTTTTGCAAGCGTTGAATGGTAAGCGCATCGCGCTCTGCATTCTGAATAAGTTTTAAAGTGGCAGCTGTCATCGATTTTTGATTTAGCTCCAGCTCCTTGTTTATGCGTTCGTTCGAAAGTTTTAGCTGCTCGTTTAATACTATGTATTCTTTGTTTAGCAGCAAATATTCGGCATTTAGTTTCTCAATTTTAGCATTTTGTTCAGTTAGTAAAAGGTTTGATTGGCGTTTTTCACGCAACGAACGATAGATATACACAGCAAACAGCGACAAAAACAATATTATTATCAGCAGCGAAATCATAATTGCCGCTTGCTCGGTATCTTTTTTCTGTTGCTTGAGCTCTAAGGTATGTTTTTCTTTTTCTAATTTGTAGTTATATTCAAGTTCGGCAATGCGTTTTGTGTTTTTATCATTGCGTACACTGTCGTTTATTTGTGAAAATAATTTTTGATGTAAATAGGCTTTTGAGCTATCGTTGGTAGCAGCATATATTTCGGACAGTTGCTTGTGAATATCTACTTTTAAATTAAGAATTAACATTTTATCGGCTAAATCTAATGCTTTCAGCGTATATTTTAGGGCGTCGGCATATTGTTTTTGTATAAAATAGGCATTCCCTATTTCTAACAAAACGCCAGAGGTAGCAAGTTTGTTATTGCTTATTTTTAATGCTCTTTTATAATGTAGCAACCCTAAATCTATTTTTCCCTGCCTAACATAAAGGGGGGCTAAGTTTCGCGAACTAAATGCCATAAAGGTGCTGTCATTTAGCTCTTTTGCTATTTTAAATGCTTTTTCTTTGTATTCAATTTCTCTAGGGTCATTGGTTTTTCCATAATTGTTTCCAATGTTATTGTAACACATAAATAGCTTTTTTTTATCCTTCAATTCGAGGGCAATTTTCAGTGCCCTTTTGTGGTAATTTTCGGACTTTGAATAGTCTCGAATATTTGAATAAAGCACACCAATATCGCTCAATGCCAAAAATAGATTTAATCGGTTGTTGCTGTTTTCCACTTGTAACAAATACTTCAGATAATACTCCAACGACAGAGGATAATTTCCTTGAAAATTATATACAAGCCCCAACATTTGAATACATTTAGACGCTGATGGCTCATCACCATTTTTTTCAGCCATTTCCAAGGCTTTCTGAAAAGTTGAAATTGACTTATCGTACACACTAATACGCATGTAGTATAAGCCTAATCGGGTCATAAATTTGGCAATGTCTTTTTTATCGTTTGTCTTTTCGGCTAAACTAATGGCGTGAAGTTGAAGCCTGAGTGCTTCATTTTTATCTTTTCCTAAGTAAAGAGTTCCAAGCATTGAACTAATACTCGCTATATCGGAATTTGAATTAATACTTTCGGCAATTTTTAAGCCTTTAGTAAGGTTTTCAATCGCCAAATTCACATTATCCGTTTGACTTGCCCACCCAAAAGCAGCGTAACTTTTTGCTAAACCTTTTTTGTAATTTAATTTTTCGGCCAAATCTATCGCTAACTTCGAATACTTCATGGCTTTATTATTGTCGGCTCCACGAAGTTCAAAAGCAATTTCAGTCAATAAATCTACCTTAGTGGAGTCATCGTCATGCTGTAATTTCAGTAGATTTTCTAAGCTGTCCACTTTTATTTTATCTTGCGATTTTGTAACGGTGGCAAATAGGAGAAGAAACAGACAAAGGGTTAAAGGAGGTATTTTGTTCATGTAATTTTTTTTTGTAGAATTAGTAACTCGCTATCAATGAATATTTTAAAATGCTTGCATAAAAGAAGTTAGATTCGTTTCGCGATCGAGTTGGAGTTTTTGGCGCAAGCGTAATCGCGCTTTTTTCAAAGCCTCCTCCGACTGAAAAGTGATGTTTGCAATGTCTTTGTTACTCATATTTAGTTTTAAAAATGCACACATTTTTCTTTCGTTGGTAGTAAGGATAGGGTAGGAGCTGTTAATTTTTTCGTAAAACGAACCATGTACTTTTTCGAAAAGAATTTCAAATTCTTCCCAATTGGAATTGTAAGCCGCTCGTCGGTAATCCGAAACTAGCGAGCTGATTTCTTGTTTTCCATCATTAACAGTGTGCATTTCTATTCTCTGCAAGCGTTGGATGGTAAGCGCATCGCGCTCGGCATTCTGAATAAGTTTTAGAGTGGCAGCTGTCATCGATTTCTGATTTAGTTCCAACTCCTTGTTTATGCGGTCGTTCGAAATTTTTAGTTGCTCGTTTAGCACTAAGTATTCTTTGTTCAAAGTCAAATATTCGCCATTTAGTTTTTCAATCTTGGTGTTCTGTTCGGTTAATAAAAGATTTGTTTGGCGTTTTACACGCAACGAACGATAAATATATACGGCAAACAGCGACAAGAAAAATATTATTATCACCAGCGAAATCATTATTGCCGATTGGATGGTATCTTTTTTTTGTTGCTTGAGCTCTAAGGCATGTTTTTCTTTTTCAAGTTTGTAGTTATATTCAAGTTCTGCAATTCGTTTCGTGTTTTTAGTATTGTAAACGCTATCGTTTATTTGGGTAAATAATTTATGATGAAAATAAGCTTTTGAGCTATCGTTGGTAAGTGCGTATATCTCAGACAGTTGTTTGTGAATGTCGTTTTTCGAATCCATCAAATTCTGTTCGTTGGCGTAGTCAAGCGCTTTCAGTGTGTTTTTTAAGGCATCTCCATATTGCTTTTGTTTTAAAAATACGGTTCCTCTTTTGTTATAAATTTCGCAAACGGGACGCATCCATTTTGTTTCTTCGCTCATTTTCAAAGCTTTATTGTAACTTTCAAGTGCCTTATTCAGTTTGCCTTGAAAAACATATACATCGCCCAAAAAAATCAGAGTACTTATGGTTATCTGTTTATCGCCTAATTCTTCACTAATTTTCAACGCTTTGTAAAAATAATCCAACGAACGCAAATCATTCATTTTTTTGTAAACCGTACCGATATTAGCATAGCTACCAGCTATTCTGCGTTTATTGTTCAATTCTTGAGCCATTTTCAAAGCTCTCCCATAATAATCCAACGCTTTTGGATAATCATTTGTCATTAAATAGATATTCCCAATACTATTTATTCCATTCTGAATGCTTTCTTTTTGATTGATATTCTCATTTAATTTCAGAAATTTGAGAAAGTAATCGAGAGCCAATGCATAATTACCTTGATAAGCATATATTGTACCAATGCCATTCAAGCAGCTCGATTTCAAAGAGTTATCTTTAAGTTCTTCCGCGTTTTTCAAAGCATCCTTGTAGGTATCAATGGCAATTTCGTAGTGACCCAGTTCTCTTTCCACCAGCGACATATTTACCATTGCTCTTGTTTTCAATTTTAAATGTTTGAGCTGATTGCCAAGTTTGAGTGCATCTACGGCATACTTTTGTGCGGTGTTAATATCTTTGAGATATGTTTCCGAAACAATTTTATTAAGCAGTTTCAATTTAATTGTATCCTCGGCAGTATGATTTCTCAAAAGGTTTTCGAGACTGTCGAGTTTTTGTGCATACTGTGCGAACAGAGCATTTGTAGTACTGATTGTGAAAAATAACAAGCAGTTTTTCAGATACTTATTCATAAAAGTAGGGCGGAATTTATTATTTCAGCAGTTTTAACAATCGTAAATATCATTCTTTTTTTGAAGGCACAAAATTACACAAAAAAATCATATTTCCTTTCATTTTACGAATCTAAAGTTTCGAATTTTGAGCCAAGAAAACATATTTCTTTTTTATTCTACTTTGACACATTATATTTTTAATAGAAAAATAAATGCGAATAAGCAACCCAACCACCGCAGATTTGTGTGTTTGCGGTGATGGGGTTTTAATTTCCTACTTTTCTGGTTTTTATTACTGCATTTCCTACCTAAATGTAAGTTTTTAATGCGCTTATATTCTGACTATTAGTACTTGTTTGATGTGCTCAAATCATTTTTAAAAAACTATTTGTTTGATACTGTTATATTTACAACAAATGAGAGCTGAAAATATGTTGTAAAACATGTAATGGCACGATAAATGAATAATGAATGGCAACCCCTAACCCCTAAAGGGGAAATAAATTAGTATTGATAATCAAAAAAGCATATAAATATGGAAAGTACACGAGAAAATATTTCAGATAAAAGTAATTTCAACTCCCCCTTAGGGGTTGGGGGTCAGTCTGCCCATCCTTGCTTCGATAAAGAAGCCAAACACACCAATGCCCGCGTGCATTTACCTGTAGCTCCAAAGTGTAATATCCAATGTGGTTACTGCAACCGCAAGTACGACTGCGTGAACGAAAGTCGCCCGGGTGTTACTTCCTCAATTCTGAAACCTTATCAAGCGGTAGAATACCTGAAAGATTTAGATAAACGCATAGATAATTTAGTAGTAATAGGCATTGCAGGCCCCGGTGATCCGTTTGCCAATGCAGAGGAAACCCTCGAAACCATGCGCCGTGCTAAAGCTGAATTTCCCGAAAAGATTTTCTGTCTTTCCACCAATGGCTTGGATTTAGAACCTCATATCGACGAAATTGCCGAATTGGGTGTAACACACGTTACCATTACCATTAATGCTGTTGATCCTGCCATTACTGCTAAAGTATATAAATGGGTGCGTTACAACAAAAAAGTATATCGCGGCATCGAAGGTGCTACTATATTATTAGAGCGTCAGTTGGCTTGTATTCCAAAACTGAAAGCGGCTGGCATTACCGTAAAAATAAATTCGATAGTTATTCCAGGCATCAACGAAGAACATATTCCCGAAGTGGCCAAAAAATGTGCTGAACTTGGTGCTGATGTTATCAACTGTATTCCATTGTTACCAACAGCCGACACCGATTTTGCCGAATTGGTTGAACCAGATGCAAAAATGGTTTTTAGAGTACGCACATTAGCTTCGGAATTTTTACCTATAATGAGTCATTGTGCACGATGTAGAGCAGATGCAGCGGGATTGCTAGGCAAAGATTTAAGCGAAACACACGTGTTGCTCAAAGAATATTCTACCCGCGAAGAAATTGACACCGACCGACCTTATGTAGCCGTGGCTACCAACGAAGGAATGTTGGTAAATCAACATTTAGGTGAAGCAAGCTCGTTGTATATTTTCCGCCAAACTCCCAATGGATTTAAGTTTGTGGAAATGCGCGAAACACCTCCAACAGGTGGTGGCGACCGTCGGTGGTTGGATATGGCGCGCCTTTTGGTCGATTGTCGGGCTATTTTGGTGAGTGGCGCAGGAGAAAATCCGAAAACAATGCTTAATTCTTGCAAAGTACATGTGGTGGAAATGACCGGATTGATTGACGAAGGTCTCGAAGGCGTTTACAACAACAAGGTGATTCGCTCTATAGCCAAACCCGATGCTTTTAAATGCGGTAGCGCCTGTAAAGGCGATGCGCAGGGATGCGGATAAGACCCCTAACCCCTAAAGGGGAATAAGAAAAACCCCAAGTTTTTTATAAAATTAGAAATTAATATATTGTCAAACAAAAAACTCTTATTCCCCTTTAGGGTTTAGGGGTTATTTATTAAATCACCGCCCCAAAACCCCCTTTAGGGGGCAGGGGGTCATTAAAAAGATGAAAAAACCTCAGCACATGATTTTGGTATGTAACTCGTACCGCGTGGCCGGTGATGCTCAAGGAGCATGCAACAAAAAAGGAGCAACAGCTATGCTTCAATACATAGCCGAAGAAGCGTCCGATCGTGGATTGGATGTAGTAGTAACAACAACTGCTTGTCTGAACGTTTGTTCGCAAGGGCCTGTAATGGTTGTACAACCCAGCAACTACTGGTATGGTGGCGTAACGGGCGAAGATGTAATCGACGAAATTCTCGACGCGCTCGAAGAAGGCGAATGCTGCGAGAAGTATTCGATAGCAGACTGACCCCCAACCCCTCCCGTCTTCGTCGGGATAAATTGCGGGGAGTAAGAAAAGAACGCTAACCCCTAAAGGGGAATTGAGATTAGTGTTAATAATTTTTGAAAATTAGATTTATGAATGCAAACAATAATATTAGAGATGAAAGTAACTTCAATTCCCCTTTAGGGGTTAGGGGTCTTCCATACTTTATCGATACCACTTTACGCGATGGCGAACAAGCGCCAGGTGTTGTTTTCGGACTTAGGGAAAAAATTCGCATTGCCGAATTGTTAGACGATATATGGGTACCCGAAATTGAAATTGGCACGCCAGCAATGGGCGAAAAAGAAATCAGCGACATTCGTAGTATTTGTAAAATTGGTTTTAATTTCAAAACATTAGCATGGTGTAGAGCTACTAAAACAGACATTCAAATGGCTAAACGAGCTGGAACAAATGGTATTCATTTGTCGTTTCCAGTTTCAGCTGTTTTAATGAAAGTTATGGATAAAAGTCCCGATTGGGTGATGAAGCAATTGCTCGAAACCTCACAAATTGCCGCGAGCGAGTTCGAATATGTAACGATTGGTGCTCAAGATGCTTCGCGTGCCGAACTTTCATTTTTAAAAGAATTTGTTTCGAGTGCAAAAGATTTTGGTGCTTCGCGCATACGTTTGGCTGATACAGTGGGCGTATTAAATCCAATGACGACTTTTGATATGGTAAGTGCTATTCGAAAAGTGGAACCAGATATTCCACTCGAAATTCATGCTCATAATGATTTAGGAATGGCAACTGCCAACACTTTAGCGGCTTACATGGCTGGAGCTAATTGCCTAAGTACTACCGTAAATGGGTTAGGCGAACGAGCGGGAAATGCCCCAATGGAAGAAGTGGCAATGGCCCTGGAAATGAGTGCAAAAGTGAACTGTGGATTACAAACCGATAAATTTCAGGCAATAAGCGAATATGTGGCTAAAGTATCGAACCGCCACGTAGGCGACAGCAAACCTATAACAGGAAAAATGGCGCTGACCCACGAAAGTGGAATTCACACCAATAGTTTAATGAAAAACCGCAGTTCGTATCAGTTGCTCTCTGCCGAGAGAATTGGACGCCAAGAAGTTGATTTTCTCATTGGTAAACATAGTGGCAAAGCTACATTAGAGTTTTTTATGCACGAATCGGGGCTGCTTTTTGATGATGCTTTTACCTCACGCTTGTTGATTTTAGTAAAAAAAATGGCTGAGAAATTAAAACGAACCATTTCAAAAAAAGAGTTCTTCGATTTATATACGCAAGAATATGTTCGTATTATAAATCAAGAATTATCCATTTTAAAATATTAAAAAGTTATGACAACTGAATTAATTATACCGGATGCCGAAATGTTTGAATTGGCAAAATCAAGTTTGAAATATGCAAATGGCTATTTCTCAACATTTAGCAAAAGTGTGAGCAACGAAAATTCGCGGTTTGATGTAGATTTACTCTATCAAATGGCAATTTTGAGCCTCGAAAAGTATTATATAGCCTTGCTTGCTCGTTACGATTGGAATGCAACGCATCACATGCCCATTGCAATGTATCACGAAGCCCAAACTTTTGAGCCCGAACTGACCGACGAAATGAAAATGACTTCGATTCTAGTTGGTAAGTTTGAGGCGATTTGCACCATAGAAGGATTCGGTTACCGTCAACCAACAAAGGATGATTTGGTGGCTATGAAAGTAGGAATATTTGATATAAAACAATTGGTAGAAAAGCGATTAGCCGAAATAATGAATTGAATATAACTTAATTAAACCAAGAAAATGAAACAGCAACTAAGTCCAAAATTGTACGAACTCGAGAAAGTTAAATTTATTATCAAAGATGCTACTGGTTTAGATATTGCTTATGCCTACGACGATTTAGTATTTGCCGAGCATGGTTTGTTTCTTTTGCAGTACTTAGATAATGAAAGTACGCAGTTTGCCTGTTGGTTTAATGCTGAAGTGTATGAAAAAGAGGAGATTAAAATCTTTGATTCGTTAGTAAAAACAGCTTTGTTGAATAAATCCACAATCACTTACAAAGGTAGATTTTGCATGAAGGAAAAGGTGGGAAGCGAAGAAATAGAAATTGAATTTGTGGATTTGTAGAATTAATTATTCTCTTAGCATTGAAGCAGGAACTATTCGCTGTATAAGTACTATGTCATCGTGAACGGTGTAGATAATTGCCATTTTTTTATAATTGACTCTTCTGGCATTGTGCCCGTATTTCAAAACTGTTTTGAGCTCGGAAACTGGAAAGCTTTCGGCAGAAATTGATAAATTTGAGATTTCCGAATAAATACCTTTAATATATTGTTTAGATGTTAAGGGTGATTTGCATATTTCAAATATATAGAAATGTAGATTCTCAATATCAAAATCTGCAAGAGAAGATGTTCTTAAATTAAATTGCTTCATAGTTTTCTAATGTCAAAACCATAATGTTCTTCCATTTTTTTCCATAATTTTTCAAACGACTCATCTACCGAAAAAGTCTTAATTGGCAAACCATCTTCACCAAGAGGTAAAGGATTGTCTATTTTTACAATTTTTCGATGCCTTTCAAGTTCTTGAATGATTTTTCTGCCTTTTGGAGTGCTAACATCTATATGTGCTGTTACTGTCATGTTTGGTTGGTTTTTGTTGATGCAAATATACAACGATTTTTCATAAAAACACTTCAACTACATCAAAAGTTCATAACAATTTTACTTACCGAAACAGCCTGAACCACGCTTTTACTTCCTTTACTCGTCCCGCCTGTTCGTAAGTTTGGCATTTTAGTTCCAACACATTAAAAGCATCCTCCATTTCGTCGGGCGTAAACTTCATGTCATTGTTAGCAAGCCCGTTGAGTAATTCTGTTTGCGATTTGTAGGCATAACAGGACTTTCGGAAATCATTGTCCGAATCTACTTTCGATATAAAATTTATTGCGTTTTGTAAGCTCATAATATTACCCCTAACCCCTCCCGTTTTCGGGATAAATTGCGGGGAATTAAGTTAGTATTGTTAATTAAATATTTTTAGTTTAAGAATCACTTCCATATTCCCCTTTAGGGGTTAGGGGTGGTTTCGCAAACATCTGTGCTACAGGTAGTGCATTCGCCACCACACACAGTTGCCAACTCCATAGCGGCATCGTGACTATATAAATCTAATTTTTTATTTGTATAAAAATCGATATTCTCTGTCAAGGTGTTTCCAACTGCTTTATACACCTCAAATCCTTTATTTACAAGAATTTTTAATGCCATTGGGTGAATTTGGCGTGTAATAATTACCGATATTGCCAAGGCTTCGAGTGCAGGTAAAAGTTCGCCCATATTGGGGGCTAAATCATTTGTTTTAAGCCAATTGCCTGATTTTGAATCTATGTTATATAAGCAGATACTACCATTTACATGTAAGCTCGACGCAATCGTGTTCTTGTTGGTTGCTGTATCTTGTGTTGGTATTGCTATATTCATAATTCTAAATATTTTAAAAACCTGCCCTCCAACCCCTAAAGGGGAGTTGAATTAGTATAGTTTTGTTTAAACTATTAACTGTAAATCATTTTTATCATTGATTACTAATTTCTGTTCCCCGCAATTTATCCCGACGCAGACGGGAGGGGTTAGGGGCAGGTTATATTTATATCTTTTTTGTCCAAAAAAGCATTTTGTGCTCACATTCGGCAAAACCAAGGCTTTTGTACAAGGTTTGCGCCGTTGCATTATCTTCGCGCACTTCAAGTGTTATTTTGCAGTATTTCCGTTCTACCGAAGTTTCTATTAGTTTCTGCATCAATGCTTTTCCTATTCCTTTGCCTCTAAATTCAGTTAATACAACAATATCGTGAATGTACAAATAGGGTTTTACATTGAACGTCGAAAAATTAACAAAACAAGTGGCTAACCCAACAGCTTTAGAATCAGTTATGGCAAAAAGTACTTGGGCTGTTGGGTGATTAGCCAACCCATCAATTAATCGGAGTTGTTTTAACTTGTTTAGCGGCTCTGCATTTCCCATTGGGTCGGTCATATAATGATTTATCAGTTCAGCCAACGCCTGTAAATGCTGAGGATTTTCGAAATCACAAAATTCAAATGTAATATCCATATTTTCAATTATTTTGAAATCATCAACTATAAACTATTAACTGTAAACTATACTTTATACCTCTTGGGTTCAATATCATATTTTTTTGTCCGAATTCCCATCATACGTTCGGTAATACCCAATTGCTCAGCAGCTTTGGCGCTATTGCCTTTGGTGGCAGTGAGGGCATCAATTATGATTTGCTTTTCCATTTTACCAATAATTATGTCGAGAGTGCCACTCTGCATTGTTTTTGTGCTTTCGGCAGTTTGGAGCGAAGCAGGTAAGTTGTTGGTTCGCAACACATTGTCGTTACTCAAAATACAAGCACGCTCAATGCAATTTTCCAATTCGCGAATATTACCAGGCCAATGATACACCATCAGTGTATCTATTGCCGACGAAGTGATGCGTTTGATGTTTTTACCGTGGCGTTTATTGAATTTTTCGATAAAAAAATCGGTCAAAATAGGAATGTCGTTTATGCGTTCGCGCAATGCCGGAATGTAAATCGGAAAAACATTGATGCGGTAATATAAATCTTCGCGAAACTTATCATTGGTAATCAAATCTTCCAGATTGCGATTTGTTGCACAAATTATGCGCACATCTACTTTTATGGGTTTTGTGCTACCAATTCGTTCAATTTCTCGCTCTTGCAACACACGAAGCAGTTTTACTTGCGTGGATGCGGGAATATCGCCAAACTCGTCTAAAAAAATTGTTCCACCATTGGCGGCTTCAAACCGACCAATACGTGTATTCGAAGCGCCTGTAAATGAGCCCTTTTCGTGTCCAAAGAGTTCACTTTCAATCAAGCTTTCAGGCAGTGCAGCGCAGTTTACTTTTATAAATGGTTTGGTTTTACGGTTGCTGTTGAAATGCAATGCATCGGCAATTAATTCTTTCCCAACACCACTTTCACCACGTATTAACACAGTAGCATCAGTGGCAGCCACGCTTTCAATCAGGCGAAATACTTCGTTCATTTTGCTCGAATTGCCTTTTATTTTTTCGGGTAAAATACGACTATGCAGTTCCCCTCTAAGACTTTGATTTTCGGCACGAAGCATCTCCATTTCTTCGGCATACTCCTGCCTTCGGCGCATGGTGCGCCCAATCATCGATCCAACAATTTTCAACAATCTAATATCGTAATCGAACGATTTAACTTTGTAATATACTTTGTGTAAACTTAAAGTTCCTATTGTTTCATCTTTGTAGCGAATTGGTGTGCAAATAAACGACACATCGGAGCCATTTATTTGGGTAGGAGCTTTGGTAAGATTTAAAAATTCTTTTGAGTCTGCTATTTTAGGAAGTAAAATGGTTTCCCCATTTTCGATTACACGCCCAATTATACCCTTACCTATTTTGTATGCAACTTGTTTACTTTCAGTCTCATTAAAACCAAAAGTAGCCTCAATAGCAATTGCGGATGTCTCCCTATTGAGAACTGTGAGTAATATCCGTTCAGCCTTTAAATGACCAGCCAACAAAGAAATCACCTCATCTAAGTTGATTTCTTTATTGCTTAATAAGGAGCTGAGTTGGAGTAAAACTTCGAGTTCTTTGGCTCCATAACAAGATGGGTCATTGAATCTACAAAAATCCTCCATTATATAATATCTTTATTATACCTAAAAAAACTAATACCTTTACTAATGATGCAAAATTACAAATTAATTGATAAATATGTAAGGTAAATGAAGAAATTAATAGAAAAAATGACAAAAATAATAAAATGATATAATTAATACCAAAATGCTATCATTCTGTTTAAATCTGGGTAATTTAAAATGATTATTAAAAGAGTATATGCTTTAATTAAAAATTTATTATTTAATACAGAGCAAGGTTTGTGTTATCAAAGTCCTCTTATCATTTAAAACGTTCATCCGACCGAAGTTTTTCGAGTGGAAGATCTTTATTTTTTTCTAACCAACCAATTTTCACATCAAAACGGTTATCGTAACGCGGATAAAAAGGTTTTATGTCGATTAATGGCGTACCATCGAGCATATCAACCTGCTCAATGTGCAGGACATTTCCTTCTACACCAATCAACTTTACTGTGGAAATACCAATGGCATTGGGACGTTTTGGCGCTTTGGTTGAGAAAATACCGTGTGTTTCGATGTCCATAAATGGAACAACTTCCAGCTCATAGCCTTCGATTTTATGAAAACGATAGATTAAAGTCAGGTGCGAAAAACCTTCAATATCCTTCAACCCTGCTGCATATTCGGGTAAAAGTTCAATTGTGCCGCAAATTCCTTCGGCGGCAATAGGTTGAATAGGCATATTCTTCACATCGGTGTGCGGTGTGCGAATTATGCCAATAGGGTTGAGAATTATTTGTAAACCCCCAACCCCTAAAGGGGAGTCGTAGTTAGTATCGTTTGATATTTTGTTTAGTTTAGTTTCCATATATTTGAATTGTAATTATCAATACTAATAATTCTTACACCCCTTTGGGCGCTTGGGGGCTAATCTACCGCCAAAATTACAGCCGAAGCTTTGATAATAGCGCTGGCAATTGTACCAATTTCCAATTCGAGCGAAGCAACTGAAGATTTGGTAATTACAGCAGTAATGGTATATCCACTACCCAAATCAATAGACACTTCATCGTTGACAGAACCTTCCAAAATAGAAGATATTTTGCCAGTAAGCACATTCCGTGCGCTAATTTTTTGTACATCTATGCCAATAATAACATTCGAAGATTTGATTAATGCATAGGTTGTTTTACCAACTTCGAGTTCCAGAGCTTTAACCGCTCCATTGGTAACAACCGAAACAATGGCTGTTCCGCTTGGCAAAGTAATTACTACTTCTGCATTTACCGCACCTTCTGTAATTGAACTTATTGTTCCTTTTAACTGATTTCTTGTACTTAATTTCATAATTATTCTAAATTTTAATTCAACTATTTTGTTAATTATCTCGCCCGTAAATATACGTTATCTCTTTGCTAAAACAATAGCTAAAAATAAAAAATCCTTTTTTTAAGCAAATATATCTTCCGGTTTACCACATTGAATAACCGCACCATTCCTCAGCATCACCACCGTGTCGGCTAATTTTATCACTTCTTCTTTATCGTGACTCACCAATAATGTTTGAGAGTTAAGTAATTTATGCGCTTTCAGAATTTCATCCTGTAAGTTAAGTCGCATTTCGTAATCGAGTGCCGAAAGTGGTTCATCAAGCAGCAATAAATTTGGTTTTGCTGCTAAGGCACGCGCCAACGCCACACGCTGTTTTTGTCCGCCCGAAAGTTTTGCTGGGTATTGCTTTTGCAAAGCTTCTAATCCAAAGTGATTGAGCAAATTATCTACTTCTTCGGTATTCTTCACCTTTTGAGCAAATTCAATATTCCGTCGCACCGTCATGTTGGAAGTTAATCTTTTTTGCTGAATCGTACCAAACCTCACCGTTAAATGAAATATATCCACGATCAGGATTGAAAAGCCCCGCCAAAATACGCAACAAAGTAGTTTTACCCGCACCCGAATGTCCGAAAAGACAGAGCAATTCGTTATTGGCAATTTCCAAATCCACTTTCAAAAGGTTTTTGCCCTCCGAAGTAAGCATGGAGCCATCAATTATATTTTGTTTTAAAGTCATAAATATCTAATTAAAATTATCATTACTAATATTTCTTACCCCCCTTTAGGGGTCGGGGGTTCTTTCTTATTTCCCCTTTAGGGGTTAGGGGTTCTTTTGTTTATACTGTAAATAACCGTAAGTATCACCAGCGAAATAACAAACATCACCAGCGAATACTGATTGGCTACATCGTAATTAAGTGCCTGCACCTCGTCGTAAATAGCAATGCTCGCTACACGCGTTTCGCCGGGCATATTTCCGCCCACCATTATTACAACGCCAAACTCGCCTATACAATGTGCAAATGTCATAGCCAAGGCAGTAACTATACTCGGAATCATATTGGGAATAAGCACTTTGAAAAACGTTTCGGTTTTTGATTTTCCGAGCGTATAAGCAGCTTCGCGCAAACTTGCAGGAATGGCTGTTAGTCCATTTTGCAAGGGCTGAATCATAAACGGCAGACTAAAAACCACACTTGCCAGCAATACCCCTTCGAAACTAAATGCCAGCCGCACATCGAGGTATTTTTCCAAAAAACTCCCAACCGCATTTTGCGGACTGTAAGCCACGAGCATATAAAACCCAAGCACAGTTGGCGGTAAAACCATGGGCATACTAATCATCGCTTCGACTAAGGATTTGAACCAAAATCGCTTGTATGCCAATACGTAAGCAACAGGCAAACCTATTACAAATAGAATTGCAGTGGTCCATCCAGCGAGTTTCCCCGTAAGGAGTAATGTGTTTATAAAGTCAGAATCATTTACCATTTTTTCATTTACCATTTATCATTAACCATTAATCATTTAGCTCTTTGGTATTGCATACCCATATTTTTCCCAAACCGCCTTATTAGCAGGCGACAACACAAATTTTCTAAATTTGGCTGCTTCGGTGTTTACACTTGATTTTTTTATCAGCACACAAGCTTGAGCAATAGGTTCGTACAGTTTTTGTGGAATAATATAGTAACTGCCTTTGCCGTCCATTTCGGGAGCTAATGCCAGCGAGAGCGCCACAAAACCTAATTCGGTATTCCCTGTAAAAGCATATTGTGCGGCAACTGAGATATTTTCGGCAATTACAATTTTTTCTTTCAGCGTTTCGTCAAGTTTCAACGATTTTACTAAAGTCATTGCTCTTTCGCCATAAGGAGCAGTTGTTGGATTAGCCACAGCAATTTTTTTTACTGATGCATCTTTTAGTACATCCAAACCTTTTTTATCCACAGGAAGTGTTGTGCTATAAAGTACCAATTTTCCATAAGCGTACACAGTAATTGCACCCGTTGTAAGCCCTTTGGCTTTTAGTTTTACAGGAAACTCATCGTCGGCAGCCATAAAAAAATCGAATGCAGCTCCGTTTGAAATTTGCTGTACCAATGTGCCCGAACTTCCAAAAGTCAAGTTTACCTTTGCTTTCGGATTTTGTTTTACGTAAGCAGTCTTAATTTCCTCCAATACGTATCGAAGATTGGCAGCCGCAGCTACATTTACTTTTTGTGCCAATACACCTATTGCCATTAGCAAAAATGCCAATGAGAATACTATTCTTTTCATTTGGCCCCTAGCCCCTAAAGGGGAACTGAAGCAACTTTTGTCAATTATATTCATTTCTATCATATTATTCTTTATTAAAATTATTAATACTAATATTTCTTATTCCCCCTTCAGGGGGTTAGGGGGCAGGCTTGGAGGTATTTTCACCGTAAACATTACATAAGCCCATTGTGGACTTCGAATTTCAGGAATTGTTGTCGCAGATGTTGCTATATCTTTCGCTATGAATGTGTTATTGTTCGAAAAATACTTGCAATAGCCACCCTGAATAGTCGTCCAACTATTTAATTTATAGGTAATTAAAAAGTCTAATTCCGAACCAATATTTTTATTGTAAGCAATGTTCTTTTTGTTTTTACCGGCATACTCCGTGTTGAAAACATGATATCCACATTCCAGCGATAAATCCTTACCAATTTTTGCCGTTACACTTCCGTAATAATCCAACAAGCCTGTGTTGAGTGGCGTATTCCAATAGTCCATATATCCATTAAAGGTATGGTCGGCTCCGTAGAGTTTTTTGAAATTACTTACTTTTCCATCCGATGTTCCATTGGCGTCGCCCGATAAATAATCGGTTCCAAGACTGGCTATTATTGAATTCGTGAATTGATAATTAAGTTTTAAAGCAGCCATTTTACCCGTCATAGTTTTTCCAGCTACGTTTTCCCCTCCCTGAAAGTAAGCAGTAACCAAACCCGACAATGGAAATTCCGTCGATTCGTATTTCAGATTTCCACCATAAGTGATTGTTTGAACCATTTTTGTTTTTTTATAGTTAGCCACAACACCCAAACCTAAGGTATCCTGCAAGCCTTCGTCCACCACCATTCCGGTCAGAGTAAAATCATTAATGACAGGAGAAGATAGCCACAGAAAAGCCATCGATCGATATTTTGTGCCAGGAACATAAAACACTTCGGTTGCAGTTTCCGACTTGCTATTGTACGCCAAACCTATGTGCGCCTGATAATCGTTGATGATGTATTTTAATACCGCCAAATCATGTGTTGTACCTGTAATGCTCCACACTGGCGACGAAAATAATCGCTTGTCATCATAATTTATCGCTTGTCGTCCAAATTTCAGCGCAGCTCCCGTAAAAAGCACCATATCCGCCCAAGCCTCATAAATGCCTGTGGAAGCAGTAGCATCGGTGCTCGTATATTGACCGAAAACACGCGCATCTTGCACGGTAATCTGTGTTGTGAGCAAACCGCTGGTAAAAGTGAATCCCAATCGTGTACGTTGCGATGTAAAAAAGCCCGGATCGTTGGTTGCTAGGATAGGTGTTTTAAAACCATCCTGATACTCTGTGCGCGGACGGATTTCGCCGTCGATAACAACGTTTTGTGCATCAAGAACGAGCGTAAGAATTAATGCAATTAATAATAATCGGCCCCCTAACCCCCTAGAAGGGGATCTGAAGCTACTTTTGTCTATTTTATACCTTATTTTCATATCATTCTTTGTTAAAATTATCAATACAAATTTCTGTTCCCCGCAATTTATCCCGACGAAGACGGGAGGGGCTGGGGGTAATTCCCCGTTATCACTTTAAAAGTATAACGCCACTTAAAAAAAAGCGATATTCTATTGATAGTATATCGATTGTCAAAAAAAACAGCTGTCGAAATCAGCGTTGTTATTGGCCAAAAATTCTTTTAAGGCCAACTCTTTGGCTTCGAATGTTCGGATTAATTTCAATCCATAATTACTTATCACACAACCACCTCCATCTCTCCCACCCTTTTGCCTTATTAATACCGGCAGGGGCGACAGTTGATTTACTTTATCCAATAAATGCCATGCATGTTGGTACGACATTTTCAGGTTTTTGGCAGCTGCATGTATCGAACCATCTTTCAAAACTTGTTTCAATAATCGAATCTGAGCATTTCCCAGAAAGACGTCTCCTTCGCGGCAAATAGTCAGTGTTCCATCCATATAAAACGAAGCATGTTGATTCATAAACTGTACATTTTTTTTGATAATAAACAGAACTATTCTTGTGCACCAGAAATAGTATTGTTGCAGTTTTGTTTTTCAAAGTGCGTGCCGAATATTCAATTAATTGAATATCAATAATATAAGCGAATAATGAAATTTAATAAGAATAAGAATCTTCCATTTAAGTAGGATAAAAACATTAAATCTACCTGAATGTAGGTTTTTGAATTTCAAAAGTTGTTTCAAATTTTTGTTCCAATTTCACCCATTTTTTCCGTATATTTGCGCTCCAAACAAAAGCAAAACTCAATGCGAGTTTGCTGTAAAAAAACCAACATAGCGTGTTAAATATCTATCGAGCATCAGCTGGCTCAGGCAAAACGTACCGTTTGACGGGCGATTTTATCTCCTTGCTTTTCAGCAAAGAAAATGAGCGTACATATCGCAAAATTCTGGCGGTTACCTTTACCAACAAAGCTACCGACGAAATGAAGTCGCGCATTCTCAAGGAATTATACGCGCTAAGTTTGGGCGAAACATCGGGCTACCGCACCGACTTAATGGCGCGTTATTCGCTTACAGCAGATGCTGTTGACCATCGAGCACGCAAAATTCTGATTGCTATTCTACACGATTATTCTTCATTTTCCATTAGCACCATCGATAAATTTTTTCAGCAAGTAATACGGGCTTTTGCACGCGAAATTGGTGTTCAGGGCGGTTATAATCTCGAATTGGATAGCGACACCACCTTGCAACAATCGATAGACAATCTTTTTCAGGATTTGAATCTTGCCGACAACAAGCAATTGCTTACATGGCTCACCAATTTTGCCGAAGAGCGTATCGAACAATCCGAAGGCTGGAACCCACGCAAAGATATTGAGGGATTGGGGAAAGAAATTTTTAAAGAAAGCTACCAAAACAAAGCCGAAGAAACAAACCGGAAGCTACACGATCGTGATTTTTTGACTGCATACCGAGCTAAATTACGCAAAATTCAATCTGATTTTGATGAGAAAGTGAAAGCAAAAGTTACTAATTTGTTGCAACAGATTGCAGCTGCTGGCATAACTCCCGACAGCTTTAAAGGCGGTTCACGTTCGCCCATGAAGGCGCTCGAAAAGTTTTTTGTGGGCAACTATGAGCTCAAAGATACCTTTGTTGCTATGAGCGAAACGGTGGAAAATTGCTACGCCAAAAGCACTTCCAAAACAGTTGTTGCTGCTATCGAAAGCATTTACAATGATGGCTTTCAGCAGGGTTTACAGCAATTGATTGAGATGCTACGCAACGATATTGTTTTTTATAATTCGGCTGGAATTATTCTCAAAAATATTAATACTTTGGGCATTCTTTCCGACTTGGCGATGCAGATAAAAAAGCTGACCGACGAGCAAAACACCATGCTTATTTCGGACACCAACATGCTGTTAAATCGCATCATCGACAATTCGGATACGCCTTTTGTGTACGAAAAAACCGGCATCAACATCGACCATTTTATGATTGATGAGTTTCAGGATACATCGGTGCTTCAATGGAAAAACTTTTTACCACTGATAACCAATAGTTTGGCTGCCGATAAATTCAACTTAGTGGTAGGCGACGTAAAGCAAAGTATTTACCGCTGGCGAAATTCTGATTGGAAACTCTTGGATCAACGTGTACTCAACGATTTCAGACCTGAACAAATTACTGAAATTGGATTAGACACCAACTGGCGCAGCGACAAAAATATTATTGCGTTCAACAATGCCTTTTTTCAGGCAGCTGCGGTGCTTTTGCAACATAAACTCAATGCCACACTCGAACCGGTGCTGGGCGTTTACCCCGAATTGGAAAAACACACGCAACGTATTTTGCACGCATACAGTCATTTAAAACAAGAGG
Organism: Paludibacter sp.; assembly: GCA_020049335.1. Taxonomy (GTDB): domain Bacteria; phylum Bacteroidota; class Bacteroidia; order Bacteroidales; family Paludibacteraceae; genus Paludibacter. The sequence continues at coordinate 20,666 of JAIFKX010000130.1, forward strand.
TTTCGACAAAAGCGGGTATTGGGCAAGTAAAAATGACCTTTATCGCTGATGTTGAAACGGCGGAAGAGTTTCGGGAAGAAAGCTTAAAGCGATTGCCTGCAATGATTGAAAACTTACAAGAACGGGGTTATCAACCATGCGATGTGGCTATTTTGGTAAAAACAAATTTCGAAGCCAGTGAGGTAACTCACACACTTTTGCAATACAAATCGTCGGCTGAAGCGCGCGAAGGTTTTAGCTACAATGTGATGGGTAGCGAAGGACTTTTGATAGCATCGGCTTCGGCTGTAAGGTTTATTATTTCGATGCTCAAACTCATGCTGAATCCTTCGGACAGCATCAGCCGCACCATTCTAAATTTCGAATATGCGCGGGCGGCAATGCAACTTGCTGCTAACGAAGCCTTGCAGGCATGTTTTACTATTTCGGACGAAACCGATTATTATTCGCATTTATTTAGCATTGAACAAAACAACGCTTTGCAGCAGGTTAAAAATGCTTCGGTTTACGATTTGGTAGAGAAAATAATTACGCTTTTCGACCTTGGAAATTGGTACAACGAAACAGCTTTTGTACAAGGTTTTCAGGATGCTGTTTTTAAATTTACTTCGGGCAAAAATACCGACATTTATAGTTTTGTAAAATGGTGGGATACGGTGGGAAACACCAAAAGTATTTCGACTCCCGAGAATGCAGATGCGTTCAGAGTTATGACCATACACAAATCGAAAGGGCTTGATTTTAAAGTCGTTATAATTCCATTCTGCAATTGGGAATTTAGTAAAAAAGGAGGTGCATTCAAAAATATTTTATGGACTGAACCGCAGCACGAACCATTCAACGAGTTGCCTTTGTTGCCGGTGGAATATGGCTCTAAGTTAGCACAATCTATTTTTGCACCGCAATATTTCGACGAACTTATGCATCAGTTTATCGACAACCTAAACGTGGCTTATGTAGCTTTTACACGTGCCAAACACGAATTGATTTGTATGGCACCCACACCCAAAAAAGAGCCCGAAAGTGTAGATAAAATTTCGTCGCTTGGCGGGTTAATGCACAGTATTTTTTCGAATACGGCTGATGATATTTCGGAACTTTTTGTTTATTTCGACCCTGAAATAAACACATTTCAGCTTGGCGAAAACACACATAATAATGTAGAAGAAGTAGATGAAGTTGAGAAAGCTGAACAGATTACTTCTTACAGTTCGAGTTCGCCCACCGGCAGGCTAAAATTGCGAAACATAAGCACCGATGCATGGCTCGAATCGCAGGAAATGACTGACAGCAAGCTAAACTTGGGAACAATTATGCACGAAATTTTGCAAAATATTCGAACAAAAAACGATAGCGAAGTGGCTGTGAAAAAGTGCATTCGCGAAGGAAAAATCAATGTAGCCGAAGCCGAAAAAGTGCGCGAACTTTTAACTGATTTTTGGCAACTGCCCGAAACAGCCGATTGGTTTGCCGAAACAAACACGGTGCTCAACGAAGCGGTAATTCTAACGCCAGGAGCTAAACTTTACCGCCCCGACCGTGTTGTAATAAACGGCAATAAAGCTATTGTAATTGACTATAAATTTGGCGAAGCCGAAAAAGAAAGTTATAGTAAACAAGTAAAAAATTACATGCAGCTCATTACCGAAATGGGCTACCAAACAACTGGCTATTTGAGCTATATTACGCTCGGAAAAACGGTAAAAGTGGATAATGTATAAAGCGTGATGATTTACTAAACTTTATTTTTTAAAATTTGTAACTTTATTTTTCGAAAAAATTAAAACCTATATCCAACCCCTAGTCCAGTAGTCAAAAGCATTTCTCCTTGATAATATAGCTGATATTGAGCAGATAAACTCATTATCCATTTTTCGGAAAGTTGATAGTTAATATCAAAAGCACCAACAAGTCCGACATGTAAACTATTGGTAGCATTAACTTTCATTTCCTTTTCCCAATGGTCGTAGTTCGTATTCTCTTTATATTCGTAATGCGACAAGGTGAATATTTTGCTTTGATAGGCACACGATAAGCCAAGCCCCGCTGTTAATTCCAGTTGCTTAGTTGTAAAAAAATGCCAGGTGGGAATTACAGCTAAATTCATCTGTGCTAAATTGTAGTACAAATCCATATAACGAATATCGCCAATGGTTTCATCTATATTTCGCTCCCGATAGCTCGTTAACATGCCCATTTCAACTTTGTAAGAAATTGGTCTATTTGTATTCCAGTGATATCCAGCAGAATATCCAACTCCGTTTAGCATATTATGTGGCACAAAGCTATAATTTAGTTTTCCGTACAGTGCTTTCGAATCTTGAGCAAAAACTGAAAACGACAAAAAAGTGACTAATAGCAATACTATCTTTTTCATAAAATAAAAGTTGTTATTGAAATTCAATTGGGAATACTAATCTTACTTTACACCGATACGCTTTTGGCAGCTGAAGTTGTTGTTTCATGTTTTTTTGGTATTTATTCGCCGGCATTGATAGCAAAACCAATTAAAATTTTGAGTCCTATTCCGGGTTCACTCGTTTCGAAGTTATAATTTACAAAAGCATTTGCATCTACATAAAACAAATTACTAATGCGCTGCTGGATGCCTACATTGAGCTCCGGCATTGGATTAAATCCAACGTAACTGTCGTGAGTGCCTGCATTTGCGAGCTTGGTAGCACGTAGCAGGCTCGAAGCTTTTGCGCCCACATATAAACCATTGCAATTGTTTCCGCTGACTCCTTTTCGTATTTGTTTTGCTTTGAATATATAATTTCGAACACCCAAGTCGAACGAGTTGATAAAGATATTTCCATCTTTCAAAATCATAAATTCCTGATTGAGCTCTGCGACGCCACTCCATGAGTTGTTGAGTTTTCGTTCGTAGGCCAATTGCGACAAAATAATACTGAAATCGTATTTTTCGTTGGGTTTAAATGGCGATACAGCAATTTTAAATAGCCGTGTTTCGTCGCGAAGAAACATATCGAGCGATTCGTATTTCAGCTTGTAATAGGTTTCGTCTGTAGCCTCTTGACTAACTACTACAACGCTATCTTCTTGAGCCCGAACGCCAATAGCGAAAACTATGAATGCGAGCGATAAAATAATTCTGAATTTAACTGATTTTAGGTACATAATTTCTGTGTTATTTTAATGCGTTTAATCCAATTCCAATTGATAATGTGGAAAGCACTTCGCCGGAGTTATACACTTTGGTTTGCGCACGTATGTTGAGGTAGATTTTCGAATTTACTTTGGTAATATATCCTGCCGACAACGAAAATCCGGGCGTAAAATAACCTTCGGCACTGTAAGTTGATTTCGTTATAGTTTGTGTAACCCCATTGGAAGTATAGCTGAAACTGCTTCCACCATTTGGCGAAATACTCGATATATAGCCAATAATACCACCGCCAGCCAGATAAAAAATTCGATTTCCAATTCTAAAAGGTGCAATTCCAATATCAGCAGTAAAATTTACTCCGGTTTGATTCTCAAAACCACCGTCAATCCAACTTTGGCCATTAATAATCCATCCTTCCACACTTTCCTTGTGAAACAGCCAGGATTTAATGGATTTTAAATGCGAAATCTCGTTGCTTATTCCCCAGCAATCGCCAGAGCCCGAAAATACATATCCTGAGTTTAGCGACACAATTCGTTGGTTGAATCTGCTATTCTCAAAATCACCTGCAACTAACGAATTGGCTGTAAGCAACAGCATGCCGACGCAAATCGTTTTGACAAATTTATTCATATCAATTATTTTAATTTTATTTTTATCGGACAATAGTTAGTGCTAACGACAATAGATTTAGTTGTTGATTTCGATACCCTTTTGTAAGTTGAAGTAACCACTTTATCATACACTTCCACTTGGCTATACATGGTTTTTAAATCCAAATTATAATCTATAGCTGGTGTGTTCAGTACTATTTCGGTGCGAGTTCCTGCAATTCTTACATTTTCACAGTCGTTTGTCAGTGAGGCATTTAATGTTCCATATTTCATATTAAGGTCCATCTCTGCGGCACAATTACTAATTGCGGCATCCGATTTCGACAAAGTTCCGGTAAGCTTTCCATTCATTTTTTGTGCTGTTAAATTTGAATACCGCAATTGCAAATTTGTAGTGCCATCGATAGCTTGCATTTCGAGGCGACCAAATGAAATATCGAATGTTTTTTTGCCACTCAAATTTAAAATATTCACAGCACCATACAAATTATTTAATTGAATAGCAATATCATTCGGAACCGTTAATTCATACATTACACTTAAATTGCTCTCAATTTTGGCATTCGCACTTTCGTAGTAGTTTTTCAAGTTTAATTGTGCTCCCTGTTTTTCACTAACAAATTTGATGTATTTTAAATCGTTTAGCGCAGTTGTTTGTTTTTTGTGCTTTGCTACCAACTGTATTTTTAATTCTATCGTATTTTGAGGTTTCCCTGTAATTTTAATCGTAGCCTTTTCACCCTGAATGAGCAACGACGAACAATCCTCAAAACTATAGGTCATGGTTTTGGTGGCGCGCTGAATTAATTCTTGTGAAACAACGTTCAAAGCAAGAAAACTTAGCATGACAAAAAGGATTATTTTGTTTCTCATGATTGAATCAGTAGTATCATATCCTGAATTGTTTCCGATTTCAGATTCTCGATTTTAATCATTGCCTGAATCATTTCGGGCGAATCGCCCAATTGATGCATTGCCTTTTTCAATTCTGTTTCTTCTGTTTTTAGTTCGTCGTACAATTGCATTAATTCCTTAAAATTGCCTTGTTCGCAAGCGGAAGTGTTTGCAGTGCAATAAGTTCTGATTTGGGCAATTGCTTCTTGCTCCATGTTACTTTCACTTATTGGCGTGAGTGCTGTTGTGGTATGTTTGTTTTCGTTATTTGTAAGTAATATAAAAGTAGATAGGGCCATTATAGCTGCAATGGAAGCTGCAATCGAAATGATTTTATATCGAAAAACGATTTTTTTATTTTTTGGCAAATTAGCAGCTATACGCTCCCATACTTTATCATCGGGTTTATGCATCGGAAGTTCCGCAAGCTGCCTATCCAAAAGGATTTGAAAATCGAGATTTTCTTCGATTTTCGCCCAAACACTTTCATCGGGTTGATGATTGTATAAGTTGTTTTTCCAGTCAATAATTTTATTTTTTGGAAGCATAATCCTTTTCGTATTCTTTTAATATTTGTCGTAACAATTTTTTGGCATAGTTCAACTGCGATTTTGAAGTGCCTTCGGAGATATTCAACATTTCAGCCACTTCACGATGTTTATATCCCTCCACTTCTACCAGCATAAATACCAGCCTGTTTCCTTTTGGTAATGAGCGAATAGCCTCATCGAGTTGTATGGCTGTGAAATTATCATCGGGCATCACCACTTCGGTAATCTCAGCATTATTATCAAAGCTAATTCTACTTAATTCTCTTGTTTTTTGAATAGCAGTTCGCACCACTATTGTACGAATCCAGCCCGCCAATCGTTCCGTATTTTGCAACTCAGCAACCGATTGAAAGATAGTAATGAAGGCATCCTGCAATGCGTCATTGGCTAATTCACGGTCGTTAAGCATGCGATACAATAGCGAAAACATGTTTGTGGAAAATTTATCGTACAACGCTTTTTGATGCACACGGGAGTTGTTTACACATCCCAGCACCAACTCATCATTTGTCGACATCAATTCACGTTTTAGTATCATGTTCTGTTTATAAGTAGAAAAAGAAATTAAAAAGGTTGGAATGGAATGGAATAAAATATTTATTCTCGTTGTAGCTAACTCTGTTTCGGTAATTACAGCACCAAATTTTACTCACTTTAGTATAGGTATTATAGGTATATTTTAAATGTAATGGATTGTAATGCAAATATAGCATTTTTTTGCAAATTTAGTTTCAAAAAATCCGAACTAACTCCTTTAAATCACCTACTATAAATAAAAAATTGTATCTTTGCAAATAGAACAAATAAACATACCTTGAATACAATATGAACAACTTTTTAATGCGTACGCTTAGCGGTTTTGTTTTTGTAGTGCTGGTAATGGGCTCTATTTTACTGCATTCATTCGCATTTTTGGGTGTGTTTTTGATTATTACTGCTTTGGCAGTGCATGAGTTTCATAAACTCACCAATTCGCAACCCGATATTAACGTAAATCCGCTTTTTGGAATTATAGGTGCTGTTTTGCTTTTTGCTTCGTCGTTTCTGCACGCATCGGATATTATTCGTTACCCCATTTTTTCGGTTTACGGACTTTTTGTAGTGTTGGTGCTTATTTCCGAACTATATCTGCGCAAGCCTAACCCCATTCACAATTGGGCGTATTTTGTTCTTGGTCAGGTATTTATCGCATTGCCTTTTTCGTTGCTTAATTTTATTGCTTTTGTCGATGAAGCTACCTATAAACCTTTGATTTTAATTGCCGTTTTCGTAACTATTTGGGTGAACGATACAGGCGCATATCTTTTCGGCATTACCTTTGGCAAACATCGTTTGTTCGAGCGTATTTCGCCTAAAAAATCGTGGGAAGGTTTCTTTGGTGGAGCACTTGCAGCATTGGCTTCGGGCTATGTGTTTTCGCTTTTTATCCCTGAAATATCGTTGGTGCAATGGCTTCTTTTCTCCGAAATAGTAGTGGTATTTGGTACTTTTGGCGACCTTATCGAATCGCTATTGAAACGAACAGTACATATAAAAGATTCTGGCAATATTATTCCCGGTCATGGCGGCATGCTCGACCGATTTGATAGCATGATGCTTGCCGCACCAGTAATTTATATTTATTTGAGCTTTCTTTTTTAGAATCAAGACGACAGACAACGAACGACAGACGACAGACGACAGACAACAGACAACAGAATGTCAAAATTTAATGTCATAACAATCAATAACGCGAAGCAAATAACGCCGTAGGCAAATAACAATCAATAACGCAAAGCAAATAACGCCGTAGGCAAATAACAATCAATAACGCGAAGCTAATAACGCCGTAGGCAAATAACAATCAATAACGCGAAGCTAATATCGGCAAAGCCAAATAACGCGAAGCAAATAACGCCCGAAGGGCAAATAACAATATAAGAATATGAACTTTGATGACATCCGTTGTTACAATAACGACGAAATACCAGCAGCGCTGGAGCGATTGAGTAACGAAAAGCAGTTTATGAAGGTGTTGAGTACGGTGTATCCTTTGCTTCCGAAAGAAGCTATCAAACAGCGACTTACTTCGTACAAAACGAATATTGAGTTTCAGAAAAAAATGGTATATCCATTTCTGAAAGACATTGAAGCCAATCTTACAAAAGGTATTGAGCTGAAAGGGTTGGAAAATATCGACACTTCGAAACCGTATTTGTATATCTCTAATCACCGCGATATTATTCTCGATTCGGCATTTTTGTGCATTCAACTCATTGATAAAGGGATAGACACCGTAGAAATTGCCATTGGCGACAACCTGCTTGTTTTTCCGTGGATAGAAGATTTGGTGCGCGTAAACAAAAGTTTTATTGTAAAACGCGGCTTAAGTGCCCGTCAGGTACTGGAAAGCTCGCAGCACCTTTCGGCATACATGGCACACACCATTAACGAAAAGCAACAATCGATTTGGTTGGCGCAACGCGAAGGACGAGCCAAAGATGCCAACGACCGCACGCAGGAAAGCTTGCTCAAAATGCTTAATATGGGTGGAAAAACTACTGTTGCCGAAAATTTAGCAGCGTTAAATATTTGTCCGTTAAGTATTTCGTACGAATACGACCCATGCGATTACCTCAAAGCAAAAGAGTTTCAGCAAAAACGCGATAATCCCGATTATAAAAAAGCACCACAAGACGACCTTTTGAATATGCAAACCGGTGTAATGGGTTACAAAGGCAAAGTGATTTACACCATTAATGGCTGTATAAATGATGCTATTTTAAGTTTGGGAACATCTATACACAACAAAGCCGAATTGTATACGGCAGTTGCACAATTAATTGATAAACAAATTCATACAGGATACACCATTTTCGGTATTAATAAAATTGCTTTCGATATTTTGGATGGAAAAGGGCGTTTCGAAAAAGAATATTCACTGATTGAAAAACTCGATTTCGAACGATATTTGGAAAAACAAACTCAAAAAATTTCGTTAGAGAATCGCGATGACGATTTTATTATGCGCAAAATGCTCGAAATGTATGCCAATCCGCTGATTAATCAGTTGGAAGCAGTAAAATAATAGCATAAGCTTATTAAGCCAACTTTGAGCAAAATGAAACTGCTAATACCCTATAAATGAAGAAGAAAATTGCTTTTATTATTAATCCCTTTTCGGGCACTAATACTAAAACTACGCTACCCGACTTAATTATTAAGGAGCTAAATACTTCGCTTTTCGAACCCGAAATAGTGTTTACCACGCACAAAGGGCACGGACTTGAATTTACAAAATCGTTTGTGGCTGCGGGTTACGAAAAGGTAGTGGCTGTAGGTGGCGACGGAACTGTAAACGAAATTGGTGGCGGACTTATCAACACCAATGCAGCTTTGGGAATTATTCCTGCCGGCTCGGGCAACGGGCTTGCACGTCATTTATCTATCCCCATAAGTACCAAAGGCGCCATCCACTTGCTCAACCACTCCGAACCAATAAAAATGGATTATGGTTTGGTAAACGAACAACCGTTTTTTTGCACCTGCGGCACTGGTTTCGACGCGTATGTGAGCACCGAATTTGCCAAAAGTCAGAACCGAGGGGTAATGACCTACATCGAAAAAATGATTACGGGCTATTTCAACTATAAATCGCAAAATTATCATTTGCTGGGCGAAGGTATCGACCTCAAAGACAAAGCTTTTGTTATTACATTCGCCAACGCTTCGCAATGGGGCAACAATGCCTACATTGCTCCACAAGCAAGTGTGCAGGATGGTATGATGGATATTTCCATTATGAGTAATTTCCCCATTATTGCCATACCTTCTATTGCACTGCAACTTTTTGCAAAAACAATAGATAAAGATTTGTTTATGACAACTTTGCGTACCAGCGAAATAACACTGTACCGTGACGAAGTGGGGCCGTTTCACTACGACGGCGAACCCTACGAAGAAGGACTTGAAGTGAAAATACGTATGGTGCCGGATGGGCTTAATGTATTGGTAAAGAAGCGGTTTTGAAAGGACGACAGACAACGGACGACAGACAATAGACAAAATTCAAAGGACAAAAGTTGAAAATATCTACGACTTTTGACCTTCGACTTTTGACATTAAACAAAAAAGCAAATGAGACATTTCAATTTTTTACTCATTTTCAGTGTGATTTGTCAACTGGCATTCGCACGCCCACAGGTGGATACCATTGCTGTTTTTTCGGCTAAAATGAAAAAGGAAATTAAAACGGTAGTGGTACTGCCCGAAAAGTATTCGAAGAAAAAACACTATCCAGTGGTATATTTACTACACGGATACAGCGATAATTACGCCAAATGGGTAAATACAGTACCAACTATTAAAGCGCTGGCAACCAAACATCAACTGATATTGGTTTGTCCCGATGGTGGTTATAGCTCATGGTATTTCGATAGCCCAATCGACGCTAGTTTTCAATACGAAACGCACATAACAAGGGAATTATTACCCTATATCGATTCACATTATGCAACAATTGCAAACCGTACTGCACGAGCCATTACAGGCCTAAGCATGGGCGGACATGGTGCGCTTTATTTGGCAATGCGAAACAAAGAATTGTTTGCAAGTGCCGGAAGTATGAGCGGTGGCGTGGATTTGAGAACTTCAACAAAGAGTTATGATATCACAAAACGAATAGGTTCCATCGATAAAAATCCAGAGGAATGGAACAATCGTTCAGTAATAAATATGGTTACATCGTTACAAAACAAAGAGTTAAATCTTGTAATTGAATGTGGTGTTAGCGATTTTTTCTACGAAATAAATTCCACTTTGCATCGCCGATTAATGGACTTGAAAATTGACCACGACTACACCGAGCGTCCTGGCAAACACAATTGGGAGTATTGGACTAATGCCATCAATTATCAATTATTGTTTTTTGATAGGAGTTTTAATAGGGTAAAAACAAAATAATTGCTTTTGGTATAAACTCCACAATATGACTTTCATTCTTAGTACACTGTATGTATTATAACAATAAAGAATAAGGATTAGAACACGCAACAAAATAGTATTTATTATTGTTAAGTATACAATGCAATATTTTGAGAAATTTGAAATATGCTTATATTTGTTCTCTTTTAAAAATGGTATATTATGTCAGACTTCAAGTTCGATGCTACACTTCAGGTTCGTAATGCTAAATTACAAGCTCATTTAGATATATATTCGTTTATTGATAACGGTATATATATTATGTATTGTCCTGCTTTAGATATGTCGGGGTATGGAAGTACCGAAGACGAAGCTCGCGATTCGTTTGAAGAGGTTTTTTCAACTTCAATGCAATACATGTTAAATAAAAACACGCTCCACGAGGATTTAAAAAAGCATGGTTGGAATATCCGTGGCAAGAAGTCACATGATATAAAATCTCCAAAATTTGAAGATATGTACAAATCAAATAAAGATTTTAAGGAAATTATTGATAATAAGCCTTACCAAAGAACATATAAAAATGTTCTTATTCCTGCCTAATGAATAATTACGGGCTCTCAAATATAAGTTTGAAGGATTTTCGAGAATTTCTCACAAATGCCTGCTGTAAAAATTTAGGTATAAATGCTGGACATGAAAAATGGACACGCAAAGATTTATCACGACCAATAATAATTCAGACGCACATAAACCCGATTCCTGAATTTATTGTTAAAAACACATTACGTAATCTTGGATTAAATAGAAAAGATTTTTTTGACATATTGTACTCAAATGAAGCAGCAATTCAGAGGCTTAAACAAGAATTAGAAAAAAAATAAATAAAACATGATACATACAGTAAGAATAGATGATACAACGCGAAATGGCAAGAAATTAGTTGCTAATTTGCGCCGCTACCGTAAAGGTGTGGAGTTTGAAAACCCTGCCCTCACAGGTATTACGCCAGAAGGTTATATGACGGCAGATGAATTTGTGAAAGAGTCAACGAAGGATATAATTGAATTATGTAAAAAACATGGTATTTTACAGTAATCAAGCAAGAATTGATTTGAAAAATATTTTTGATGGGCTTTTGAGTTGGTCGAAACATCAACTTGAATTTAATCATGTAATGTTATATCATGGTGAGATACTGAAAATATGTAACTCCGTGGATAATAAATCATTCCATTTTAATTCGCAATACGATATTCATAAACGTTTCGGACAAAAAGTACATACTTACAAACGTAGCAAACAAACGCATTGGTATATCATTTACAACCTTGATGCACACGGAAACGTTTATATCCAACGCTTATTCTCAAATCATATTACTGCCGGATAATCTTCCGGCTTTTTTATTTTCAATCACATTAATAACATGTTATTTATGCTTATATTTGCAGTAAATATAAATACTTATTTAAAAATAGTACTTACATAAATTTGCGTACTTTACGTTCAAATAATCTCTTGTAAAAATAAATGGAATTTTTAAACGAACTAAATGATAATCAGCGGCAAGCTGTGGAATATATTGATGGAGCATCGCTGGTAATTGCCGGTGCGGGCTCAGGAAAAACGCGCGTACTGACTTATAAAATTGCTTATTTGCTCAAAAAAGGCTTGTATCCCAGCACCATTTTAGCACTCACTTTTACCAACAAAGCAGCCCGCGAAATGAAAGCACGTATTGCGGCTATGGTTGGCGAAAAAACGGCTCGCTACCTTTGGATGGGAACTTTTCACTCCGTATTTTCGCGTATTTTGCGTTCGGAAGCCGAGCGCATTGGTTTTTCGAAAAACTTTACCATTTACGATTCGGCCGATTCGGCAAGTTTGATAAAAAGCATTGTAAAAGAGCTGAAATTAGACGATAAAGCGTACAAGGCAAGCACCGTGCATAGTCGTATTTCGAATGCCAAAAACAGTCTGATTATGCCCGATGCTTATCGCACTAATACCGACCTTACCAAAAGCGATATGTATGCCAAAGTACCTCGATTTGCGGAGGTTTACAAATTGTATTGTACCCGCTGCAAACAAGCCGATGCTATGGATTTCGACGATTTATTATTGCAAACAAATGTGCTTTTTCGCGATTTCCCTGAAGTGCTGGACAAATACCGAAATGCTTTTCAGTATATTTTGGTGGACGAGTACCAGGATACCAATTTTGCGCAATATATGATCGTAAAAAAGTTGTCGGAAACGCACGAACGAATTTGCGTTGTGGGCGACGATGCGCAGAGTATTTACTCGTTTCGCGGTGCCAATATCGACAATATACTTCAGTTTAAGAATGCCTACACCAATACGCAAACTTTTAAGTTGGAACAAAACTATCGCTCTACGCAAACCATTGTAAATGCGGCTAATAGCTTAATTGACAAAAACCAGAAGCAAATTCGAAAGAATGTATTTTCGGAAAAAGAAGAAGGCTCGCTTATCAAACTCATCACCGCTTTCAACGACATAGAAGAAGGTGCAATGGTGGCAAAAGAAATTGTTGCACTTAGTTCTAAAAATGACTTTCAGTACCAACAAATAGCCATACTTTATCGCACCAATTCGCAGAGCCGCTTACAGGAAGAAGCTTTGCGCAAAAATGGCATTCCGTATCGCATTTATGGCGGTTTGTCGTTTTACCAACGCAAAGAAATTAAGGATGTAATAGCTTACAGTCGAATAATTTGCAATCAGAACGACGAAGAAGCCCTGAAGCGAATTATAAATGTGCCCGCACGCGGAATTGGCGACACAACGGTGAGTAAAATTTTCGAAACTGCCCGCAATCAGGCTGTTAGTGCTTGGGAAGTGCTGAACGATATGCTGGGTTACAACTTGCCCGTAAATGCGGGGACAGCTACTAAATTGGCTAATTTCCGAAATATGATATCGGTTTTTGCAGCGCAACTTACCACCTTAAATGCCTACGAATTGGTAAAATCGGTGGTGAAAACCACGGGCATTATAAGCGAAACTTTTGTGGATACTACGCCCGAAAGCATTAGTCGACGCGAAAATATGGAGGAATTGCTCAAGGCAATTCACGAGTTTTGCGAACAGCGCGAACAGAACGACGAAGCGGCATTCTTGCCCGATTTTCTGTCGGAAGTGTCGCTGCTTACCGACCAAGATACCGACAAGGAGAGCGACAGCAACCGAGTAACGATGATGACCATTCATGCAGCCAAAGGATTGGAATTTGCGGTGGTTTTTATTGTTGGAGTAGAGGAGGATTTGTTTCCTTCGTCCTATTCCTTGGACAGCGAAAAAAGTTTGGAAGAGGAGCGACGGTTGTTTTACGTGGCACTCACCCGAGCCGAAAAGCGCTGCTACATTACCAATGCGCGTTCGCGTTTTCGCAACGGACAATCCAATTTCTCGAACCCAAGCCGCTTTATCAAAGATATTGATGCTAAATATATTGAAGCACCCGAAGAAAGTATTTTTCAACCAAAGCAAAGCCGTTTCAGCAATTGGGACGATGATGTGGAATTTGAACGCAACCGCCTGCAACAAAGTTCAGGAGTTTCCAGCGCGCGTCCTGCTCGTGAACCTGTATATCAGCAACCGAACAAATTGACGCGTATAAAAGTGGAAACACAAACAGTGCAGAAAATGGAGAATGCCGAATTTCCGGTTGGTAGTTTTGTGAAGCATGCTGTTTTTGGTATTGGGCAAATTGTTGAAACAGGAATCGTAAATGGAAACGAAAAAGTGGATATTGATTTTGGACAAAAAGGAACCAAATCGTTGCTGCTTAAATTTGCAAAATTGGAAGTGATAAAATAGCTAAAATACTGCCCCAAGCCCCTCCCGTCTGCGTCGGGATAAATTGCGGGGTGTTGATTAGTTTCGTCTATGAAAATGGATAAAATTAATTTGTAAAAATCAAAACTAACTTACATCCCCTTTAGGGCATAGCCGTCAAGCTAAGGATTATTATTAGGAAAGGGATATTTTATTTAGTGGTTTAATTACTGCCCCTAACCCCTAAAGGGGAACAGAAATTAGTATTGATAATTACAATATCAGATTGGTTATTTTTCAGAGACGAAACTAATCAACACCCCGCAATTTATCCCGACGCAGACGGGAGGGGCTTGGGGCGGAAATATGCAAAATTAGCTTTACGGCTATGTCCCTTTAGGGCTTGGGGCCGAAAATCAAACGAATATATGAACATACATATTTTACAACACGAAAGCTTCGAATCGCCTGCTGCTATTGAGCATTGGATAAAGAAGTGTGGTTATACAGCCACTTATACACGGTTTTATAGCTACGATAAATTACCCGAAGATATTCACTTTATAGATTTACTCATCGTTTTGGGTGGACCGCAATCGCCCCTAACTACCAAAGATGAATGTCCGTATTTTGATGGCAAAACCGAAATTGCTTTTATAAAAAAAATAATTGATGCTAACAAAAAAGTGCTCGGCATTTGCCTTGGTGCCCAGCTTATTGGCGAAGCGTTGGGAGCAAAAGTAGAACACAGTCCGAATCGGGAAATTGGAAAATATGAAATTCAGTTGACCGATGCTGGGAAAAATGACCCGCTGACTTCGCTTTTACCCAACAGTTTTGAAGTTGGACATTGGCATGGTGATATGCCGGGATTGACTGCCGAAAGTGAAGTGTTGGCAACGAGTGCTGGCTGTCCACGACAGATAGTGCGCTACATGCCTGCAGTTTATGGCTTTCAGTGTCATTTCGAATTTACAACAGTAGCTATTGCCGGAATGATAGAAAATTGTGGCGATGAACTCAAGCAGTTTGAAGGTAAACCATACATTCAGACCGAAAAACAACTGCTTGAAAATAATTATTCCGAAATGAATGAATTCCTTTTCGGTATGTTAGATTATTTATCAACAATACACTAATATTACGGTATAAAATATTGGCAGTGAACAAAATTATTCTAACTTTGCATGGCTCAAAAAGAAGCATATAAATGGAATTACTTTGAAAAATATTTTGAACTAACAAATTAAAAATCAAATAAATAGAACTATGGCAGCAAAAACTACCGACGATGTACGAAAACCATCGTTAGAAAAACTAAAAGCATTGCAATTGGCAATGGACAAAATTGATAAAGACCACGGAAAAGGCGCGATTATGCGCATGGGCGACAATAAAGTGGTAGACACCGAAGTGATTTCTACCGGCTCCATTGGGTTAAATGTGGCACTTGGTGTGGGCGGCTATCCTCGCGGACGTGTTATCGAAATTTACGGACCAGAATCGTCGGGTAAAACCACTTTGGCTATCCACGCTATTGCCGAAGCTCAAAAAGCAGGTGGCATTGCTGCAATTATCGATGCCGAGCATGCCTTCGACCGTTTTTATGCCGAAAAATTAGGTGTAAATATCGACGAATTACTAATTTCGCAACCCGATAATGGTGAACAAGCTTTGGAAATTGCCGATCAATTAATTCGCTCTTCAGCGGTTGATTTGGTTGTAATTGACTCCGTAGCGGCACTTACACCAAAAGCAGAGCTCGAAGGCGATATGGGCGATTCGAAAATGGGATTGCAAGCTCGCTTAATGTCACAAGCATTGCGTAAGCTTACTGCCAACATCAATAAGACAAATACAACCTGTATGTTTATCAATCAGTTGCGCGAAAAAATTGGCGTAATGTTTGGTAATCCCGAAACAACTACCGGTGGTAATGCTCTGAAATTTTATGCTTCGGTACGTTTGGATATTCGTAGAATTGGACAGTTGAAAGATGGCGAAGATGCTATTGGTAACCAAACGCGTGTAAAAGTAATCAAGAACAAAGTGGCACCTCCATTCCGCAAAGCCGAATTTGATATTATGTACGGCGAAGGAATTTCGAAAACAGGTGAAATTCTCGATTTGGGTGTCGAATATGGTATTATCAAAAAGAGTGGATCTTGGTTTAGCTATGGCGAAACAAAATTAGCACAAGGACGCGATGCTTCGAAAGGTGTTATCAAAGATAATCCCGAATTGGCTGCCGAACTCGAAGCTAAAATTGTAGAAGCAATTAAAAACAAGTAATCAATTACGAATTATCAATTACGAATTACGATAAAGAGGGCTGAAAATTTTAATTTTCAGCCCTCTTTATATTCAGCTACTTGCTTTTTATACGTAATCCGTAATTCTTAATTCTTAATTGAATTTTATTTCGCCTGTGCAGCTTTTTGTTTGAGTGTATATTCGCGTTGCCAAGCTTTCAGTTTTGCAGATAATTCCGCGCCAAAAGTATCGTCTAATTTTTTGTTGTAATCTACGGCACTTTCTTTTCTGATAGCCATTTTCTGTTCGTCGGTTGTGGCTGTTTTCATTTTTTCGTTTACCAATACGGCGCGTTCCATGGCAAGTTCAATAGCTTTCGCTTTTTGGTCCTCGGTGAGTTTCAAGTCTGCAGCCATTTGGTCGTACATAGCTTGTTGCTTTTCGGGCAATTTTTTAATTACTTTGGGAGCTACTGGAGCTGCCGGCGTTTGTGGCGACTGAATAGTTGCTGGCGATTGCGCCGAAAGAACAAAAGAGACCAAAAGCATTCCGATAACAGAGAAAAATTTTAATGATTTCATTTTTTTGTATTTTAATTTTAATGGTACGAATTTCGATTTTGTTTGACTACAAATATAGGACAATCTTATGAAAATAAAGCTCTAAATTTATACTATTTAGGAGCTGTGCGGTATAAATAAATACCAATTAACAAAAAAACAAAGTTTGGAAGCCAAGCTGCTAAAAATGGCGACATCAATCCACTTACCGAAAAGGATGTTGAGAAGGTTGAAAAAAGCACATAAAGGGCACTCAAGCCTAGCCCTATTCCCAAGTGAATACCAACGCCACCTCGCACTTTGCGCGACGAGAGCGAAACCCCAATTAAAGTCATGATAAAAGCTGCCAATGGCAATGCTAAACGTTTGTAGTATTCGTCTTCGAAAGCCTGGATATTGCCCACACCCCTATTTTTTTGCCGTTCGAGGTAGCTGCCGAGTTCGGTATTATTAAGTTGCGCACTTTCGGCCGAAGTAATGAAAAATTCGCGTGGCTCCACATCAATGGTAGTATCCATTTCAGTTCCCTTTTTTATACTTTCGCGCATTCCATCAAAGTCGCGTTGGAGGTAATTGTTTAGTTTCCAGTGTTTAGCCGAATCCCATCGAGCCGTTTCGGCTGTGAGACGCGAAATGAGTTTTTTATCTACAAATTTTTCTAACGAAAAACGATAGCCTGTCTTTTCGGCCACTTCGTAGCGTTCTATATACATAATAACGCCTTTTTCGACCTCCATTTGCACATTCCGAGCATTGTCTAACTTTTTCTTTTTTACATACTTATCCTCAAAATCAATCATTTTGAGCGAAGCCGGAGGTATAATATAACCTCCTAGTACAAAAGATAATAAAGCAATGGCAAAAGCAGAAATAAAATAAGGACGCATAAGCCGATTAAAGCTCACCCCACTCGATAAAATAGCTATAATTTCGGTATTGCCAGCCATTTTAGAAGTAAAAAATATAACGGCTATAAATGTAAATAGCGGGGTAAACATATTTACATAAAAAGGAATAAAATTGACATAATAATCGAACACAATTGCCTTGAAAGGAGCATTGCTATCAAAGAAGTTATCGAGCTTTTCGGTTAAATCGAAAACAACCGAAATGCTAATTATCAACGCAATAGAGTAAACGTAGGTGCCCAAAAACTTACCGATAATGTATGTATCGATTTTTTTTAAACCTAATTTTTGATAATTAAATGCCATGAATACAGCTTATGTCTTTGATAATTTTTCTTTAAAATTTTGAATTGCAAAGATAGAACAATTTTCGGTTGAATCCTTTTAACAAAAGAGAAAATTCGCCATCCTCTTTTTGATATGTTATTAATAGTTTTTTGCACGAAGCATTAATACTATTTTGTAGGTTGTAAATTTACAGACACACCCAATGCCTCGGCAATACGGTATAATGTTGATACTTTGGGTTCGGTTTTTCCGTTTTCTAAGCGTGAAATTTAAGATTTATTCGACCCTAATCGTTTTGCGAGCTCATCTTGTGTTATAGTGCATTTTTCCGAGCATTTTCAATGAGTTGACCTATTGTGAATTTTTCTCTTGTAGATGTCCCTACGACACCGTATTTGGTATCTAATTCTTCGTTTACAGTTGGATATTTTCTAATTTTATCCAAATTTATTTTTTCCATGATGCAAAGATAATAATAAAGTTTCGGCTCTATAACGTTTCGAATGGGTAAAGGTGCAGATGGTATATTCCGAGCAGCGGGTGGCGCACACCGTATTTTCGACCAAGCTGAGATTAATTGTAGCAATGAAGCGGCTATTTGGGCTTTTTAACGATTCGGTGGCAGTGAGTGCACCGCTGTCGGTGGTGTTTTTGCACGATAATGCTCGTTTGGTTGATGAGGAAAATGAACAAGTGCAAAAAAAATAGGCACTAAAAACTACTCCGACAACGGCGGACCTCAAAATATTAGGCTAAATGAGTTCTTTTCGACTTGAAAGTGTTAAATATAATAAATGAGCGTGACCTATTTAGCCGAAAAGTGGCAAAAAAGTGTCGGAAAATGAGGTCAGCCGTCAGCGGAGTGGCAAATATTTCAAATATTTAGAGGTCGGCCATCGGCGGAGTAGTAAATATTGTGAATAGAGCGAGATTCTCTGATACAACGCAGTAAGATGGGCAAATTTTCGCGCTCCAACCTATTTGTTGCACTACCAACTATACGAACCAACCCACTGTAATACAAACCATTATAAAAATTATTGTATACCTGTTTAAAAACATTGCTTTTGTGCCAAAAAGTTAAGATTATATTTATAACTTTGGGGCTTGAAAACTCATTGATTTTGATTGTTTACTTTACTACCCCATGAGCTTGTATAGATAAATAAAATAAACACCTCTGAGATTCAAAATACTTTATTTTTGACAAAAGATGTCAAACCCTATATCTATCTTTGCAAACCACTAAACAGCAGATATTGATGCTACTTTTGATATTGCATCGTCATTTTATTTTTTACGTTAAAAATTACACATTATGATACTCCTCGATTTAAAAGGTAATGTTCTTAGCAATGTTCACAAAGTGATTGTGTCAAATTATACGAAAGATAAATTCCTTTCCATTACCACCTCCGGCTTGCATTGGACTGATAATTT
>JAIFKX010000285.1 GCA_020049335.1 Paludibacter sp.
GTTCGTGGTAAAACTGGCGCGAATCCGACGAAACAATTGGGCATGCAAAAGCTGAAGCTAATCGCAGACTGATTTCGGTTTTTCCAACACCTGTTGGGCCAAGCAAAACGATTAATGTTTTGTTTTTTGTTTCAAACATGTTGAATTATTAAACACGAATTAAACAAATTACACTAATTACGCGAAATAAAATTCGTGAAATTAGTGTAATTTGTAGTTGTTTGAAATATTTATTTTGTTACAGAATATCTTTTATTCCAATTTGTTATCGTCGGTAAATAAAGTGCTATCATCAAAATTCATATCGCCAAAACCTTCTTAGTCCAATTCTTCGATATCAAAATCCTCATCTCCGTAAAAATTTTCGTCCAAGGTCAATTTCGGTGCAACTGTTACAGCTTCATCGGCAATACTTCCGAGATGCTTAGTTCTGCTTTTGTTACTTTTTTACCTGGAATAATATCCGCAAGTTCCATAAAGAAAGCCCTGTCGGAAATCACGTCGAAAACAAACAATAATTTTTGTTTTTCGTCCGAAATGAGCTCTTCTAATTTCGTATCCTCCATCACCAAATTGTCGTATTCCGAATCGGTATCCATTTCAATTAGAGTGATTTCTTGACCCTTTTCCCAATCGTCGGAACAGATAAAAAACGATGTCATTTGTTTTTTATCATAATCTACCGAATCCAAAATTGCATTTTGAAGATCCCAAAAAGTAGCTTCGGGATCGATATTAATTACTCTGACAAAATTATCAACCTCATCAGATAGTACAGTAAATTTGTAAATCATGTTTTTGCTGTTTTATTTGAATGTAAAAATAATACATTTTTTTAAAATAATCATTGTATTATACCTGTTTTTTTTGTTCAAATTAGCTTTTACATAACAAAATATTTTCATTTTGCAAGATGTAAATTCAAAACTATGCACATTATCTGGTTACATTATTTACTGCATTCGATACTTTTCCAGCACTTCGAGTTTTGGCTGGGGAGTTGTTGTTTTGGTTTTTAGCACTTTTTCTGTCTACCGTTTTTTCTTCATCTGAGTTTGCACCCATTAGCGAACTTTTGCCAATTTTTGTCCGTGCTTCTTTTTCGGGAATAATCAGCACATCGGCGCTATTGGAGGGTCGTTGTTTTTCGAGCCAAAAAAAGTTTTTGAGGTAAATATCGCCACCAGTTAATTGCCCCATCGGATACATTATGCCGCTGGAGGCCGATGTCATTACTATTCGCTCAGCTTTTTTGTTTTTCAAATACATTACCACATAGCTACTTTCGGTTTTGTTAAGCCCCACAATGGTAGAATCTGCATCGTCGATTGGGTAATAAATTGTTTCGGCATTTCCATTTACGTTTACACGCCGCAATTCGCTGCTATCGATGTGTGCAATCATTTCTTTACCCGAAAGCTGGTTGAAAGATAAACTATCTATTTTTTGCACAGCCATTGCAGCGCGTTGTATATGAACACGTTCTACTTTTTTATTTTTAGTAAAAGCTTGAATAAACTCACCCGAAAGTTGGTTTTCGTCTGCCCAAAGAACTGGCTCTCCATACATATTAATCACCGAGTCTCGTTCCGAAAATACCAACGAATCGCAAATTCCCTGAATATCATTGCGATACAAACGTACATTAAGATAGCCCTTGGCAATTTTAAAAGTCGAATCTTTGAATGTTCGAAGCGTATCGGCATGGAGCCAAAGTGTGTCCTTGCTCGACCAATCGACCATTAGGGCTGAATCGGTTGCTACGCCCGCCTCGGTAGTTTCGTTGTAAAATACATAATCGCCATACAGCGTCGTCTTTTGAACTGAGTCGGTAAGTGCCACATTTATAAATGCTTCGCCATATTTTTGGGCTTTATCGTAATAGATGGTATCTCCTATCATTGTTTTGCCATCTTTGTGTTTTACTATCGATCTGTCAAGAAGCATCATACGTTCATTAGCCGTATTATACCAGCCTTTGTTCGAATAAATATCGGTCTCGTCCTGATATATAATTTTTGTTGGCCCTACAATGTTGGCAAAATTAGTTTTTGTATTGTATTGTAAGGTATCCGCATTCATAGTATAGTTCGGATTTGTGAGAACCACATTTGTACGAAAAAGGGCATCGTTGGTGGTATTATTGAATTGCCCCCACAAGGATGTAAGCGTATTTTCGGGGTCAACAATTTTTCCTCCAGTGTAATAATAGGCTAAATTTGTGTTTCGGTCATAATTCAAACTATCAGTTGTAAGTGTTGTTTTTTTGTTAATCATTTTCGCATTTTGGCGTAGCCGCGCAATTCGGAGGTTGCCGTCGTAATACAAAAAATCGCCATATACAAAAAGCGTATCTCCCTGTACAATTCGCACATTGCTGAATGCGTCCAACGAGTTGGCTTTTTCGTAGAAATAGGCGCTATCGCAATACAAATATGCGTTGTCGTGCTTGAAACGGACATTTCCTTTCAAAACTTTTAAATCAGGATTTGTAAATTGGTCGTAAGCCAATGTTTCGGTATTTTCGAGATATATCAAGGTTGCATTCTTGTTATTCAGCGGATTAACAATGGGTGCTAGCGGTTTGGGCGGCAAAAGCGTTTTTACAGAACGACGCGTTCTTTTAGATTCTTTTGATGTTGTCGACTTCGCTTTTGTTTGTTGGTTATTTAAAATTTCTTGACGTAACTGTCCCGGACGAACCTGTGCAGCCGGTTTCGTAAAAAACAAACAAAGTACAACGCCTAAAACGATGTACTTTATTATTGTATATTGTTTTAAATAAAATCTCATTAATTTTTAAAACTATAAATAACTAATCTACCCCAAACCTCACCACCCGATACATCGAGATAAATTGCGGAGCTTAAAGAAAAATACCATTAGGAACTAATTCACATCCCCTTTAGGGGCTTGGGGCAATAAACTATAAACTACTTCTTAATCCACCCCGGATGTTGAAATTCGCATTTTTGCCAAGCCGGATCAATACTTATATATGTTTCTTTCTGTTTTTTGATAATCCAGTTTTTAATAAACTCTTCTTTTTTAATACCTTCATAATAGCCTTTTAGCATTTGATAGTCGTCGATAAGGTTAGCTTTGTGGTTGGCAATTTTGGATTTTACTTTCACCACGGCTACCACTTCTTTGTTTGTTGTTGGGCTAATCATCGAAAATGGTTTCGAAATTTCACCTACATTCATGGTGTACACTACTTTAGCAACTTCCTGAGGTAAATCCTGATACTCAAATTTCGAAGTCCCCGATTTCTGATTTAGCATTAAACCCGCATTCATAGCCGTATTTTTATCTTGCGAAAAATAGATTACTGCTTGTTCGAAAGTTGTTTTTTCTTTTCGAATAAGTTCCGAAATAGAATCTAATTTTTGAATGGCTTTATTTTTATCATCAAGCGAAATGCGTGGTTTCAACAAAATATGTCGACAATTTAGGCGGTCGCCACGTTTCTCAATCAACTGTATAATGTGGTAGCCAAATTCAGATTGAACCACACGCGACACTTTTTTTGGGTCGGTAAGGT
Source organism: Paludibacter sp. (assembly GCA_020049335.1). Lineage (GTDB taxonomy): Bacteria > Bacteroidota > Bacteroidia > Bacteroidales > Paludibacteraceae > Paludibacter. The sequence goes on from JAIFKX010000285.1 coordinate 3,545, forward strand.
TAAATGCTACGGTTGCAAATTCAGGAACTAATTGTCCACGACCCATAAATCCAAGCTCTCCACCGCGTTTTGCACTTTCGGTATCTTCCGAATAAAGTCGGGCAAGTACCGAAAAATCAGTTGTTCCTTTGTTTACTCGTTCTGTGAAATCGCGCAGACGTTCTTTTATGCGGTTTGTCTCTTCGATTGGCACTGGAGGTTCAAAACTTATTATTTGCAATTCGGCTTGTGCCGGAACAGCCGGAATGCTGTCGGCCGCCAAGGTGTTGAAATAGCGACGCACATCGGCAGGTGTCGATTTTATATCGCCCACTAATTTTTGTTGCATTTGCTGAATTATCATCTGGTCGCGTATATTATTTCGCAAATCTTCGCGCAGGTCAAGTGTTTTTTTTCCAAAATACTCTTCCATTTTTTCTTTGGATCCAATTTGCGAAATGAAAAAACTCAAGCGGTTTTCTACTTGGTTCATCACATTACTCTCGCTCACTTCAATGCTATCCAAAGCGGCTTGATGCAAAAATAATTTATTAATCGCAATTTGTTCTGGAATAGTGCAATAAGGGTCGCCTTGCACGGGTGTTCCTTCGTATTGAGCACGTAGGCGTTGCTCCTCAATTTCAGAACGCAGAATCGATTCGTCGCCAACAATCCAAATTACTTCGTCGATAATATTTTTCTGACTAAATAAATTTCCTGAAAGTAAAAGCAGCGTAAAAACCGAAAATAAAATCTTCTTCGTCATAATTTATTGTATTTCTTTGAAAAAAGTAACTGATTCGTTTTTGATGGCATCGTTGTAAATATCATTTTCGAAATTGGCTATAAAATCTGTCTTCAACTTATTCATTATCAGATTAATGATTTTAGTTTTTGCCATGTCGTAGGGTTCCGTCTGACCAATTAATTTCGATGCTTTTATATTTAGAAAATAATGTTTTGTACTATCGCTCAATTCCACAAAGCGTTTTCCTTGTAAATAAGAAGTTTGATCTTCGAGTTGTAAAGGTAGCTTTTTTAAAATTTCAGAGAATGGAATCCAACGTTCGGCAAAATAATCATAACTGATAGCATGTTGCATGCTGTATTTTTCGATGCTTTCGAGCGATTTAGTATTGCCCAACCTAACCCAATTGCGCACATTTGCCATTTGAGGTGCATTTTCGGGCGTTACTAATAAAATACCCTGAATCATATTTTCTTTTAGCAGTAATTGGCTTTTATATTTTTCGTAAAAAGCTTTTATTTCATCTTCCGAAGGTGCTTTGGGCAAACGCTCTTGCAACAATTTTTGTTGGTATTGATGAATGACAAGCGATTTGCGATAATCTTCTAACAATTCTTCTATTTCCGCTTTATTGGTAATGTTTCGCTCTGCATTTTCGTACAACAGCACGTTGGTAACCCATTGCTTAACAAAGCTTTGTGCAATTTCAGCACTGTCTTTAGCGTTTACGTTAGGAGGCATAATATCTTGTATCTCATCTAAATACAAAAATTTACCTTCCACCTCTAAAATTTTTTGGCGGGAAGTGTCAGCTGATTTTTTTCCACAAGAAAAAAAAGCTGATAGAATAATTATGAGGAGGAAAAAATAACTAATTTTCATACTACAAAACAAAGATAATATTGCATTGGCATATTCTATTCTAATTTACATTTAATAAATCAGAATAAAGGTTTTTTAAGTGAGGGCTAAATTATCAATCCTACCCCAAAACTCAGGGCAAAAAGCAAAGTTCCTAAAGCCAATTTGCCCAATTCGGGATAAAGTTCGATGGAATTTTTGTAAGTAAAAACTGTTTTTAGGTTTAAAAATAATACTGGAAATGAAATTAGAAACAACCATTGCCAAGCCGAATTGTAATTGATCACTGTATAAACTATTGTCAGCAGCATGGCACCAATCACCAAAAATAGATGGTAAATTTTCGCTTTTCGAGGTCCCATTGCGACTACTATCGTGTTTTTACCAGCGTTTTTATCCGCTTCATAATCACGCAAGTTATTCATATTGAGTACACCTGTACTCAATAATCCCATGGCCGAAGCTGGTAGTAGCAAACTCCAAATGAAAGATTGGGTGTGCAGAAAATAAGTGCCAATAACCCCCACTAATCCAAAAAAAACAAACACAAAAATATCGCCTAACCCGCGATAGCCGTACGGATTTTTACCCACCGTATATTTTATGGCTGCTGCAATAGCTGCAATTCCCAAAGCGCCAAAAATCAGAATATTGCTTCTATCAATACCCGTTGTGCCAATAAAAATTAACAAAAGACCCGAAACGACTGTCAGAGCGCTGATAATGATAATGCCGCGTAACATTGTTTTGGGTAAAATTTTGCCCGACTGTACCATACGTTTTGGGCCAATGCGCTCGGCAGTATCTTTGCCATTTACAAAATCGCCGTAATCGTTGGCCATGTTCGAAAGTATTTGCAGCAAAATAGTAGTGAGCGCTGCCAAACCCAATACCGACCACCGAAATCCACCTACATTTGCCGCCAATGCCGAACCCATAATGGTGTTGGACAATGCTAAAGGTAAGGTTTTTAGCCTAAAAGCTGCTATCCATGATTTGAAGTTTGTTTTTTTTGTTCTTTCCATCAGTTTTTATTTTTGTGTAACAAAGATACAATAATTTTTTGGTGTGTTTCGAATTTCTTTTTAACTACTTATTATAAGGTACGAATGAGCTTTATTAATTCAATTTATACGTATTAATAGGTATTTCGATGGAATTATTACAACTGTATCTTTGCAAATGTAAACTAACAACAAAAAACGAATTTTAAAATGAAACGATTTTTTACTTTATTTTTGGTAGTAGCATCTATTATTGGAATAAATGCGCAGGAAAGCAACACAAGTTCGGAAAACGAATCTAAAAGTGTAGCTCAAAAGCTGCTGACTTCCGATTCGAAATTGACCATAGGCGGTTATGGCGAAGTACATTACAATCAGATTTTGAACAAACAAACGCGCGATAATGCAGTGCTTGATGCGCACCGAATGGTATTGTTTTTCGGGTATAATTTCTCAAAAAAAACACAATTTGTTACCGAAATTGAAATGGAATATGCCAACGAAATTTGGGTTGAACAGATGTTTCTGCAACATAAACTGAACGATTATGTGAATCTGAAAGCAGGTATGTTGCTTATTCCCATGGGTATAATCAACGAATACCACGAACCAACTACTTTTAATGGTGTGGAACGACCTATGATTGATAACAAAATTGCACCATCAACCTGGCGCGAAGTGGGAGTGGGGCTATCGGGAAATATCTTGCCTTTGTCGTTGAAATATCAACTGTATTTGGTAAATGGCCCATCGAGCTACGATGGCACAAAAGGGTTGTTCAAAGGTACTGACGGGATACGTGGTGGCCGACAGAAAGCTTCGAAATCGTATATGAGCGCACCAAACTTCACGGGTAAAATTGAATATGTTGGTATCAAAGGCCTAAACGTCGGTCTGTCGGGTTATTTTGGGAATTCGCAGAGTAAATTATTCGATAAATTGGACGAAGCAAATACAGCAATGAAGTTAAAAGCTGACTCGTCGGTGGTTGGAATTTCGATGCTGGGAGCGGATGCTCGCTACAATAGCAAAGGCTTAGAGTTGCGCGGACAGTTTTATTACACGGCTCTTTCGAATACTGAGCAGTACAATACTTTTACTCGTGCAGGAACAAAACGGAATGATTTAGGTAATAGCATGATGGGTTATTATGTAGAAGCAGGTTACAATGTGTTGCGATTTTTCGAACAGTCGAAAATGGAATTAGTGCCGTTTGCGCGGTATCAGGATTACAATCTACACAATACTGTTGATGCTAATTTAGCTGTAAACTATGCATACATTTCCAATGTAATAACAACAGGATTAACATTGAAACTCACTAAAGGTGCTGTGGTAAAAGCCGATATGGATTTTGCCAAAATAAATGCAGTAACCGCTCGTACCGTTACATTTAATGCCGGAATAGGCGTAACATTCTAAGAAAAAATGAAACTATTTTTGTTTGTACTATATCTATTAGCAAGTGGTGGGGTGGCAATTAATGCCACTCCACCTATTATCATCGATAAGGCGTTGAGCGCCGAAATTAAAAAGCAATTAAATAAAACCGATTATTCGCTTCTACCTATTGCCGTACCCGAAAAATACAAAGTAAATGGTAAGTATTTTTCCATAAATTCAGCTGCCAGTCAGCAATTGAAATATGCTTATATGGGTAGAGTTAATACCAATCGTTCAGGTAATCAAGGGGATAACGAAAGTTCCGACTTTTTGGACTATATAATTTTTTACAGCCCAACTTTTGCAGTTCAGAAAGTAAAAGTTATACGTTTTAGTAGCGAACATGGAGCCGAAGTTTGTTCGGCTGGATGGTTAAAGCAATTTATTGGTCATACGCCCGGAAAGAGTTTAACCGTTGGTAAAAATGTGGACGCCGTTTCGGGTGCTACAGCCACAGTCAATACGTTTACTTTCGACATTCAAGCTAAAACTTATATCTTAAATCAACTGATAGGCGGTAAATAAGAACTCCACTACCTGAAAACTGTAAATCTCGTACAATTGGCGAATAGACCTAGGTTTATTGTTCTTTATTTGCAATTATTAGCGTAGATGGTATATCTGCCAACCAGTTACTTTTTTCATCAATTAAATGTTTCCAACCCTCTAAACTTATAAGCATCAGGCTCTGTGTTTTTACAAATTCAGAACTGATACTTTTGATTGTCAACAGGTTGATATGATTTGGAGCTATGCTCTCAATTTCCCGAATGGATTCTTTAAGTTCTGAATTCTTATCTATGATACCACCAAAATCTATAAAAGATATTTGTGAGCTAGAAAAGCTTATAAGTTTTTTTGCAAAGTCAATTAAAGACTCGTCTTTATTGCTAATTATCGGGATAAA
>JAIFKX010000287.1:0-8404 GCA_020049335.1 Paludibacter sp.
AATGTCAAAACGAATAATTGAGCAATATCTTTTCAAACTTGAGTGGTATATACTAAAATGAATACTAACAATAAAATCGCTGATAGCTATCGGGACAGTTGGGGCCACTAAATCGAAAGCACTTATTCGTAACTCGGATAAGTGCTTTTTTATACACAAGCAAACTTTCAAATTTTTACGCCATCCCGTCTACTTGCTTAAATGGATTTGTTAATTTGATATCTAAATATGTTTCGCCAGGACCGCTTGCGGGTAATGAGGCTAAAGCAAGTGAGATTTCGTTATCCAAATCTACTTCGACTCCGACTTGTCGGAACCAATGGGTGGCGATTAAAGGGAAATCAATCTGTCAAAGTAGAATTAATCTGTCTTCAATTTATTGAATTCTCTTGGGCTCACGCCAAATTCGGCTTTGAAGCAGGTGCTGAAATACTTAGGGTCGTTGAAACCAACTGAGTATGCAATGTCCGATACGTTTCCTGTTTCGTTTTTGAGCATAATACAAGCATGTTTTAGGCGGATATTACGAACAAATTCGCTGGGCGATAAGCCAGTGAGCGATTTTATTTTTCGGTAAAGCGTGGATTTCGACGTGTTCATGGCATCAATCAGTTGCTCGTGTGTAAAATCGAAATTTGCCAAATTTTCTTCCACCACGGCTATTGCCTGACGCAGAAAAATAACGTCCATCGATTCGTTTTCGGTCTCCTTTGGATGTATGTTGAGCGACGATTGATATTCCTTGTTGCGTTTTTGTCGATTTAGAATCAGGCTATTAATTCGAGCAACAAGCACTTCCATTTCGAAAGGTTTCGAAATATAAGCATCCGCACCGGCGTTGTAACTCTCAATGCGATCCGCAATTTGATTTTTGGCTGTGAGCAACAATATTGGTGTATGCGAGTAGTCAATATCTTCCTTAATGGATCGGCAGAGCGTTAATCCATCCATTTCGGGCATCATCACGTCGCTAATAATTAAATCCACTTCATTGTCTTTAATAACTTTGAGTGCTTCCACACCGTTGCTAGCTTTCAGCACTTTATACATCCGCGATAGTGAATTTGCCAACACCATTAATAAGTCGGCATTATCTTCCACAATAAGCACTACAATATCCGAGTTTGGCATATTGGGTTCGCCTTCAAGCGAATAAGATTCAGCACCTTCGAGCACTTTAATGGGGAATAATTGCGTTTCTTCCACACCGCCTTCGCGTTCGCTGGCAATGTATTTCTGGCTATCAATTGGAATTTCGACTACGAAAGTTGTTCCTTTGTTGACCTCACTTTCCACCGAGATAATGCCTTTGTGAATTTCGACTAACTCTTTGGTTAACGAAAGCCCTATTCCGTTGGACTCAATACCAATTTCGTCGCCAAAAAAGCGTTCGAAAATAAATGGAATCCGATCTTGCGAAATACCCATACCCGTGTCGCTTATAAATAGTTTCACATAGTTAAGATCTTGTCTCAGTTCTGTTTGAATAACCACATTGATTATTCCATTTGGTGGGGTATGTTTAAAGGCATTCGACAAAATGTTAAACAGAATTTTATCCATTTTATCTTCGTCGAACCAAGCCAGTAGTTTTTCGGGAGCGGTAATCGAAAACTTAATCAGCTTTTCTTTTGCCAAAGGCTCAAAATTATTCCAACAAATATTATTTACAAAAGCCACCAAATCAGCTTGTTTTACACTTAATTTCATATTTCCACTTTCCACTTTTCGGAAATCGAGAATTTGTTGCAGTAATCGTTTGAGGCGCGATACATTCGATTTCATAATCGAATATTGTTTAAACTGATGGGGGAAATTGCTATTAAAATCTTCAATCAGACACGAAATAATGGTAAGAGGTGTAAGTAATTCGTGTGATACATTTGTAAAATACCGCAGTTTTATCTGTGTTAACTCTTCCGATTTTTGTTTTTCGATACGCGAAATAAGTATATCGCGTTTCAGAACTATTCGGTTCGAAACATTTCGGAAAGTAAAATAAAGAATTAGCACTAAAATAATAAAATAAAACGCGTATGCCCACCAAGTTTCGTAGGGTGCAGGCTCTACTTTTATAGTAAGCGAAGTAGGTTCGTTTATCCACACTCCATTTTCGTCGGTTGCTTTTACCTGAAATGTGTATGTTCCTTTGCTTAAGCTATTGTAATTCACATAGCGGCGTTTGCTATCCACTTTTACCCAATCTTTGTCGACACCTTTTAGCTTATAGGCATAATAAATATTGGCTGCCGAGGTATAATTTAGAGCCGAAAACTCAAAACCAACATTTCTCTGATTGTAATCAAGATGCAGTATTCGTTCGAATGGATTGTAAACATCGGGTTCTAAGTCGTTGAAAATAGATTTGTTGTAAATTTCGATGTCGCTAAGCACTACCTTGTTTACATTTTGCTTCTGGCGTTTCAGATTCGGGTAAAAAGCACAATAACCATTACCTCCAGCAAAATAGATTTTACCCGAATTGTCGTGATAACTTGCTCCAGCCCTGAACGAACTTATTTTTATATTGTCGTTGGCCGAAAATAACATGGATGACTTGTTCATCAAATCCACTTTCACCACTTTATTGTTTGTGGCAAGCCACATAAAGTTTTTATTTTCTACAACAATATTCACAATATCTTCGTCGAGTATCGAATACTGTTTGTTTTGCGAATAAAATTTCTGACTTTGTTCATCGTAGCTGTTCAAGCCACCGTTATTAGTTCCTGCCCAAACGGTACCGTTCATATCTACTACCATCGAATTTATTTCGTCGCTGTTAATATTTCCCTTTGCAAGCGTGAATTCTTTGGAAATAAACTGATTGGGCTTTGTTTCATGAAGTCTGACAACACCTTTGCTGGGCGAACCAATCCAAAAATTGCCGTTTTTGTCTTCTACAATCGCTTTTACATTATTTAATTCAGGTAAAATGAGAGCCACATTTCCTTTGTTGAACAAAAATACACCGTTTCGAGCGCCTATCCATATTCGGTTTTTGGAATCGGAATAAAGCCCGAATATCCGTCGATTCTTTTTTGTTAAATACTTATTATTCAATTCAATGTCTTCGTATTTATAATTATTATTTACTTTCAAAATTCGACCTAAAACTCCATTCCCTCCTATCCAGATAGATCCATCTGCTTTATTTATGCAAAAACTATTGATTGAGTTCGACTGATTTTGAGTAATGTTATTAAATAAGGTAGTAAGTGGTGTGTTTTTATCAATTGTTTGCGTTATTTTATCCACCACCACTACACCAAAATTGAATAAACTGATCCATATTTTGCCGTCGTTTTCGAAAATCGAATGTACCGAAACTACACCATATTTATTTTTTATCTCGTCTAAGGTATTGGATTGGAACAACGGACGATTCAGATTTGCCAGATAAACACCATCGTTACTTGTGGCTATCCATATATTGCCTTGGCGGTCTTTCATAATGTGATTCAGGTAGTTAGTGGCGTCGTTAAATAATTCGAGCGCGTTAATTCGCTCAAAAACCACTTTTTTTCGATCGGGAATAACACTTAATCCCATTTGCGTAAGCACCCACAAATTACCGGAAATATTATCCTGAGCAATGCTGTAAATAGAATTTTCGGAAATGCTAAAAGGATTTTTCGTGTTTAGGTATTGCGTGTAAAAAGGCAAGGTCTTCCCTTGTCTGAAATCGATGCGAAAAAGGCCATCGCCATAGGTTCCAATCCAAAACGCACCTTCATTGTCTTCGAAAATTGTAAATGGATTATTTGTTTTGCCAAGTGTTGGGAGTTGCTCAAAGCTTTCGTATTTGTCATCAAACCGGCAGAGTCCATCAGTCCAGAGCGCAATCCATATTATACCGGCTTTATCTTCGAAAACCTGATTCACATTGTTGCCAGGTAAGGAGTTCGGGTCGTTGCTATGGGCGTATTGTTTGAGAGTTCCTTTTTGGGAGTCGTATACAAAAATTCCGTTTTCGCTACCAATCCACATATCCCCATTTTTATCGCACAGAATGCTGTTGATACGTAAATCCTGCACTTTGTGTTTGGAAAATAAAGAAACAACTTGATTGTTTTCGTCGAGAATATTCACACCTCTGTCAGTTCCAAACCAGATACGGTGATTTTTATCTTCGGCAATGCAAAGTATATTTCCACTGGTAAGCAGGTTTGGATGTTCTATGTTTGACTTTATTGTAATGAGTTTATAACCATCGTATCGGCAAATGCCAGCTTCGGTTCCAAGCCACACGTAGCCTCTTGAATCCTGAAAAACCCGTTTAACTATACTATTCGGTAGCGACTCTTTAAACGGAAATTTTTTAAAGGAAATGGTCTGTTTGTCGAAACTAAATCCGAAAACTGAATGTAGAATAAAAATAAGGATGAGTACTATACGCATCATTCGATTGTGATTTTAAGGAAATAACAAATTCGACCAAAGATATAACATTTTATACATTATTACAACAAAATTGAGTTTGCGAAGTTCAAATGAGTTTAAAATGGAAGTATTTGAATGTATTTTAGAAATAAAAAAGTATGCGATAGTCTATTTTTGCGGTATTACTTTTTTAAAAAATGTTCACGATACTTATGAAAAAATTGGTAGGCTTATTATTCGTCCTTTTGCTAACTCAAATAGCATATTCTCAAAGCACACGGAGTATTCAATTACTCGATAAGGGTTGGCGTTTTGTAAACGCCGAAGTTGTTGGCGCTCAAGCTTCAAAATTCGATGATTCGCAGTGGCAACAAGTAGTTGTTCCGCACGACTGGGCGATACTGGGGAATTTCGACATGAATATCGACCGACAATTCGTGCAAGTGAAAGCCGATGGCGAAACTACCGCACAACTACGTACTGGTCGTACAGGTGCTTTGCCCACCTTTGGCATTGGTTGGTATCGTAAAGTTCTACCTGTAAACGAAGTAGACAAAAACAAACATGTTTCTATTGAATTTGATGGTGCCATGAGTTTGGCAAAAGTGTATCTCAATGGTGTTTACATTGGTGAGCAACCTTATGGCTATTCGTCGTTTGCATTCGACTTAACAAAACACATTCAATTTGGAAAAGAAAACGTCTTAGCCGTTCGGTTAGAAAATAAGCCCGAATCGTCGCGATGGTACTCCGGAGCAGGTATTTACCGCAATGTAAGATTCGTAAAAACTGCACAAACGTACGTAGCGCATTGGGGAACATATATTACAACACCCACTGTAAATGCAAAAAACGCGGATGTAAGTATTAAAACGGAAGTTATGGGAACTGCTGACAAAGCAACGGTAAAGTTGGTAACCGAAGTTTATACGAAAGCGGGCGAAAAAGTAAGCAGCGTGTCAGCCACTCAAAAAGCATCTGAGAAGCTTACATTTAATCAACAATTAAAAATAAAAAATCCACAACTCTGGAGTATAGAATCACCCAATTTATACATTGCCATTTCGAAAGTATATGTAAATAATTTGCTTACCGACGAATATAAAACCACCTTTGGATGCCGTAGCATTCGTTTTGATAAAGACAAAGGCTTTTTCCTGAATGAAAACAAGGTAAAAATAAAAGGCGTTTGTTTGCATCACGATTTAGGTCCGCTGGGAGCTGCAGTAAATTATCGTGCTACTCTACGTCAGTTGGAAATAATGAAAGAGATGGGCGCCAATGCCATTCGTACTTCGCACAATCCACCTTCGCCCGAGTTGCTTCAAATTTGCGACAGCATAGGTTTGTTGGTCGATGTGGAAGCTTTTGACGAGTGGAAGCATGGAAAAAACAAGAATGGCTACGGCAATTATTTCGAAGAGTGGTGGCAGCGGGATATTCGCGCTATGGTGCGTCGCGACCGCAATCATCCATCTGTAATTATGTGGAGCATTGGCAACGAAATACATGAACAATCCATGCCCGAAGGAAAAGAAATTGCGCGTAAATTAGCTGATGCTTGTCGCAAAGAAGACCCTACTCGCCCAACTACTGCCGGATTCAACGGACATACTGCTGCCATTAAAAACGGTTTAGCCGATGTAATCGACGTAGTAGGTTTTAACTACAAACCCCAGGATTATAAAAAGAAACATGCCGAATATCCGAATTTTGTGATTTTAGCTAGCGAAACAGCTTCGACAGTAAGCTCGCGTGGCGAATATAAATTTCCGGTTAAAGATTTTCGTGGGGCATGGTACGACGATTATCAGGTTTCGAGCTACGATATGGAATATCCGGGCTGGGCTACAACTCCCGATACGGAGTTTGAAGCGCAGGACGAAAATGAATTTGTATTGGGCGAATTTGTGTGGACAGGTTTCGATTATTTGGGCGAACCTACGCCTTACAACGAAGGTACACCGGCACGAAGTTCATATTTTGGAATTGTTGATTTGGCCGGTTTGAAAAAAGACCGATATTTTCTTTATCAAAGTAATTGGAGTGCTAAACCCATGCTTCACGTGCTTCCACATTGGAACTGGCACGACCGCCTTGGACAGAATGTACCTGTGTTTTGTTACACCAATTACCCCAAAGCTGAACTTTTTGTAAACGGTAAAAGCATGGGCATTAAGCAAAAGGACAAAGCTAACAAATACACCCGCTATCGGTTGATGTGGAAAGATGTGGTATATCAGCCCGGCGAAATAAAAGTGGTAGCTTACGACGAAAATAACAAAGCTGTAGCCGAACAAATTATTAAAACAGCCGGCAAAACACATTCTGTTCGCCTTACTGCCGATAGAACAACCATTAAATCGGGTGGAAAAGACCTTTCGTTTGTAACTGTGGAAGTGGTAGACAAAGACGGAAATTTATGCCCGAGAGCTGCAAATTTGCTTTTCTTTGAAATAAGCGGAGCTGGAAAACTAAAAGCTGTTTGCAACGGAAATGCCATTGACCAAACTTCCTTCGGCTCGAACTATATGAATGCTTTTAATGGTAAAATGGTGGCAATAATAGAGTCGGGCGACGCAGCTGGCGAAGTGGTGTTGAGTGTGTCTGGCGGAAAATTGTTACCGCAAGAGGTGAAGATTTCAATAAAATAAGAACCCCTAACCCCTAAAGGGGATGTAATCATAGTATTGGCTTGTTGCATTTCTCATCTTTTTCATATATTTGCAATTCTTTATAACATACTGCGTCTTAAAGCCCCTTTAGGGGTTTGGGGCTGTTAAATTTTAAAAAAATGAAAAATCCAATAATTCCTATTAGCAGTTTATCATTGCTTTGTGTTACGAGTCCCGCAATTATTGCGCAGCAGCAACAAAAACCCAATGTGGTGTTAATAGTTGTCGACGATATGGGTTGGAAAGATCTTGGCGTATATGGTAGTGATTTTCATCGTACGCCTCAAATTGATAATTTTGCCAAAGATGGCGTGCAGTTTACCAATGCGTATTCGGCTTGTACGGTGTCTTCACCCACACGTGCAGCACTTATGACTGGTAAATATCCCGCAAAACTGCATCTCACCGATTGGATTGAAGGCCACAAAATGCCAAAAGCAAAATTGCAAGTTCCCGATTGGACGATGTATTTACCACACAGCGAAACAACCTTAGCCGAAGTTTTTAAAGCAAACGGCTATGCTACTGCACATATCGGTAAATGGCATCTCGGTGAAGATGAAAAGTACTGGCCCGAACATCAGGGTTTCGACATAAATATTGGCGGTTGGAGAACAGGTTCGCCAACTTTAGATAAAAAAAAGGGACTAAATGGTTATTTTGTACCCTACGGAAATCCTCGATTAAAGGATGGCCCTGTGGGCGAATATCTCGATGAACGATTGGCAAACGAAGCTTGTAGTTACATCCAACAATCACAATCCAAACCGTTTTTTCTGAATCTTTGGTTTTACAATGTGCATACGCCACTACAAGCCCGACAGGAAAAAATTGATAAATACAAAGCGTTGGTCGACTCCACAAAACTGCAAAAGAATCCAACTTACGCCGCTATGGTAGAGCATATTGACGATGCTGTGGGTAAAGTGATTGCACAACTCAAAAGTCTTGGTTTATACGACAATACGATTATTATTCTAACATCGGACAATGGTGGATTGATAAGCAATACCAAACAAAAAGTAACCAATAATGCACCACTCCGACATGGCAAAGGCGAACGTTACGAAGGTGGTGTACGCGTGCCGCTTATTATAAAATCGGTGCAACAAATTTTGCCAAGCAAATCTAAAAGTGGATAAAAAAGTAATGAAAGGCATTGATGGCGTAGATATTAAACCGCTGATAGTTTCTGAAACCGGCAAACTTAAACGCAAATCACTTTATTGGCATTATCCCCATTACCACACCGAAGGAGCCACGCCCTACAGCGCTGTGCGCAATGGCGATTGGAAACTGATTCATACCATAGAAACAAACTCCTACGAACTTTACAACCTGAAATC
>JAIFKX010000287.1:8421-8825 GCA_020049335.1 Paludibacter sp.
CTGCCAAACTCAAAAAAGAACTCGAAAACTGGAAAAAGAAAATGCACGCACAAATGCCGACGGCTAAGGTTGGTGTAAAATAGCAGCATTTTAAATTAGATAGCATTCACCCCGTAATAAAGCAAGTAAAAATTGCTAAGTTGCGGGGTTTTTTAGGTTCGGTAATGTAGTGAATAATCAAGGCATAACTGTCGCAGCAATTTGACGATTTATATGCTTTTGGCAACCCAACGCCGTTTTTCTTTTCATATTTCTCAAAACGATATTGATTAAATGGATTAATTTTTTTACTTTTGACGCTGAATAATACAAAAAACAAATAATTATCGAATAAAACATTTTCTGACAATGGGGCATGCCCCATTGCATAACATATTAATTAAATAGCATTCTGCTATTGTTCG